>JAJTGQ010000078.1 GCA_021299455.1 Flammeovirgaceae bacterium
CATCTTTTCGCTCAGGTATTTGTAGAAGATAAAGCCGAGGATGTAATCGCGAAAGTCATCGGCATCCATTTTGCCGCGCAGGGTGTCGGCAATGTTCCAGAGTTTTTGTTCGAGTTGTTGTTTTTTGTCGTCAGGCATTCGCTTTCTACTATAGAAAATAATTAGAGTGAAATGTACGTCAGAAATCGCTTCGAAAAAACGTGGTTTTCCACGTTTTTTAAGAAGGAAAAAATGTGTAGTGAAATCGTCTGCACTCCCGCTTTTGGCGGGACGGGTTATGATTTTTTTGATTAACGTGATGGCCTTGTAGAGTTTTCCATCGGCAGACTGCATTTTCAGTTGACTACAATTTGTAGCCAACACGCGATAAATGTGCATTGAAATCGTCTGAACTGCCGTCTGGTGCAAGAATTTTCAAACCGTGACTATTCGTCACGGTTTCATTTCCTTGTATTGAAATAAGTGCATAAGTTCTATTCGTACTGTCAGAGCTGGTAGTTGGCTCTGAGCTCGCGTGAGCGATGGAGCGGTATGTTTGAGCCCGAAATGGCAAGTGCGGCTGGTGGCGAGTAGCGACAGCGCGACCCCGTCCCGATAGCTATCGGGACGGGGACACGCCCACAAATGACATAGCCCAACTTTCGGTAATGACCTTTTGAACTTTGTGTTATCTTTGCGGTTTATACCGTTAAATTCAACAGAAAACACACATTTATGACCGTTGCTGAGAAACCTGCCTACAAAGTAAAAGACATGTCGCTGGCCGCCTGGGGCCGCAAAGAAATTAAACTAGCTGAGGCTGAAATGCCCGGTTTGATGGCCATTCGCGAAGAATATGGCAAACAACAGCCTTTGAAAGGCGCGCGCATTGCAGGCTGCCTACACATGACCATTCAAACAGCGGTGTTAATTGAGACGTTGAAAGAACTGGGTGCGGAAGTGTCCTGGTCATCGTGCAATATCTTTTCTACGCAAGACCACGCGGCTGCGGCTATTGCTGCTGCGGGCATCCCCGTGTATGCCTGGAAGGGTATGAACGAGCAGGAGTTTGACTGGTGCATTGAGCAAACATTATATGCCTTTGCTGGCGGCAAGCCGTTGAACATGATTTTGGATGATGGTGGTGACCTTACCAACATGGTGTTGGATCGCAACCCTGAGTTGATAGCGGGCATCAGAGGGATATCGGAAGAGACTACTACAGGAGTTCATCGGTTGATTGAGCGCATGCACGGTGGCAAATTGCCGTTGCCTGCCATCAACATCAACGACTCGGTAACAAAATCGAAGTTTGATAATAAGTACGGTTGCAAAGAATCATTGGTAGATGCGATTCGCAGAGCTACGGATGTGATGATGGCGGGTAAAGTTGCTGTGGTTGCCGGATACGGTGACGTGGGCAAGGGTTCTGCTGCTTCGCTACGTGGGGCTGGTGCGCGTGTGATTGTAACGGAGATCGACCCGATCTGTGCGTTGCAAGCTGCTATGGATGGCTTTGCGGTGAAGAAGATGGAGAACGCGGTGAAGGAAGCTGATATTTTGGTAACGGCTACGGGTAACTCGGGCATTGTGCTAGGCAAGCACTTTGAAAACATGAAGGACAAGGCCATTGTGTGTAATATCGGCCATTTTGATAATGAAATTGACGTGGCTTGGTTGAACAAGAATGCATCGAAAGATGAGGTGAAACCGCAGGTGGATTTGTATACGATGAAGAACGGTCGCCAGGTGATATTGTTAGCGGAAGGTCGTTTGGTGAACTTAGGTTGCGCCACAGGTCACCCTTCGTTTGTAATGTCGAACTCATTTACGAACCAGGTGCTTGCGCAGTTGGAGTTGTGGGTGAACACAGACAAGTATGAAAAGAAAGTGTACATGTTGCCAAAGCATTTGGATGAGAAGGTGGCGCGCTTGCACTTGAAGAAAATTGGTGTGGAGTTGGAGGAGCTATCGGAAGAGCAAGCTAAGTACATTGGTGTGCCGGTGAATGGTCCGTTTAAGCCGGATTATTATAGGTATTAATAGTAAGGCGTCAGACCGCTCAAAACGGTCTGACGCCTGATACAGATAAAACTCTCTGCTTGCAAATTAGAGAGGCCCCGGGCGGAATGTTCGGGGTTTTTTGTTTTATGGGGGTTTCGACCGATTGGATAGCAAGGCGTCTGACCGCTCAAAGCGGTCTGACGCCTGATACAGATAAAACTCTCGGCTTGCAAATTAGAGAGACCCCAGGCGGAATGCTCGGGGTTTTTTGTTTTATGGGGGTTTCGTTCCGATTGCTATCGTAAGGCGTCTGACCGCTCAAAGCGGTCTGACGCCCGATACAGATAAAACTCTCTGCTTGCAAATTAGAGAGGCCCCGGGCTGAATGCTCGGGTTTTTTTTGTTTAAGGGGGGGGTCGTTCCGATTGGATAGCAAGGCGTCTGACCGCTCAAAGCGGTCTGACGCCTGAAATATCGGGGTCAACCTGACAACGTTTTCGATAGACTTAACTACGTCACAAAGTAACTGTCAGACTGATCCCGATTTTTATCGGTAATAGCAAGGCGTCTGACCGCTCAAAGCGGTCTGACGCCTGATACACGCCTGAAACATCGGGATCAACCTGACATGAGTTGGGCAACCCGATAAATCCTTTTTTTTTCGAGGAAACGCACTGGCTTTTTATTATTTTTAGCCACCATCTTATTAGGACGCCTATGCAAAACGAGAATTATCACGTGGGTTTGCTACATTTTGTACATCTATTGGTAACGGTCGATGGCCACATCGATGACAGAGAGCGAGCGGCTATTCTGGCGATAAAGAAAGAAGAGAACATATCGGATAAGGTGTTTCATGATTTTGAAATGAAAGCAGAGTCGGCCAGTGAACCCGAAATTTATACCGATGGGATTGCCTATTTCGCGGCCTGCACGGACGAGGAAAAGCTAGCAGCATTTGTTCACTTGTATAAACTAGCAGAAGCCGACAGCAGCATCACCAACAAGGAAGTGCGCTTCTTGCTCTATGGTCTCAAAGCCACTAAGATCAGTTTTGAAGATGTGGTGCTAACCGCTGGGATGTCGGGAAAATAATAACGTTGTCAGGTTGATCCCGATTTTTATCGGGACGAAACCTGATGGGAGTTGCAAATAGCCTTCGTCCCGATAGCTATCGGGATCAGGCTGACAGTTCACTTATTTTTGAGATGACTTCTAGTTAGTGTCGGACACCTGACCACCCTTTTAACGCGCTGCCGTGCTTCTTGCCAACAGTAGACTAGCAGGCAGTGAGATGAGGTAGGCGAGTGCAATAGCAGGGGAGTGTGAAAGAGAATACACGACTCCGGTTTGTAGCAGGTAGAAAAGAGGAACGAGTAGCATGCCTATCGCAAATTTCAGCGAGCCAATAAATTGTTCATCCTTCACTTTGTTTTTTAAGATCCACTGCAGAATGCCTCTTGGCAATGCGTGGTTTACAGCATAGTATAAAAAAATAGGGTTAAGCCAGTGTAGGTTGTTGTGTGTAGAGATGATAGGTGTGGAGTTGCCCATTTGGTTTTCCGATGTCAACGTGCCAATGAGTTGCTGGTCGGCATGCAGCTGCTCGACCAGATCTGTTTTTAGTTTTCTGTTCTGTAAAAAGAGCTGGGCATCATGGGCATAATGGGTGCCCTCGATGTGCAGCATCATCGATTGGAGTGATGCGCTCGTTTGCGCAATGAGTAAATCAATTTGTTCTTTTTCGTTCTGCGTTGGGGGAGTTGCGGCTAGCGAAATAGATTTTCCAAAACTGACGAGCACTCTTGACCCTGCTTGATTCAGCGAATCGTATTGCAGGCCTACGGGCACAATTTTCACTGCAATGTTTTTCTTGACCGCTGCCTGAGCAATTCGTGCAAATCCTTTTTGCAAAGGGCGCAAGTGCCACCGGTGATCATGATTGCCTTCGGCAAAGATGAGAATGGACTCGCCTTGTCGCAGGAGATCGACACAGCCTTCGATCATCTCGTCATTTTTGCGCAGCGTGCTGAAGCCATCGCGAAAGCGAAACACAGGTCGCATTTTGAGCCACGTTAGCACCACTCTTGCCCATGGCTTTTGAAAAACATTGGCGCGCGCCAGAAACCACGGCTGTCGCGAAGTGCTGCAGCCCACGAGCACAGCATCTAAAAAAGCGTTTTGATGATTGGCCACAAAAATGACAGGACCATCTGGTGTTGCCTCGTGACGATGCACTTGCCATTTGCGAAAATAAAACCAGAGAGCTATGCGGCAGTAGCTTTGTAGAAATGAATAAAGCCCCGGCATACGATTATTTTAATACAGGGATGATAGTGCGCTGTCGCATGAACATCGCAAAGGAAAATCCACTAATGAGGTGCCAGACACCCCACCACGCTGCGACCAACGCCATATCGGGGTTGCTATCAAAGAAGGTGAAGATCAAAATTAAGCCCAGTCCGGAATTTTGAATGCCCGTCTCGATAGCGATGGTGCGATTGTTTGCCTCTCCATTTTTCAATGACTTGCTGAAAAAGTAGGAGAGGAGCAAGGCCGCTCCGTTGTGGAGTAGCACAATGCCAAACACTGTGGTGAAGTTGGCGGTGAAGGCAGCTCTGTTGTTGAAAAACGCGATGCCAATAAAGGCTGCTAAAATTAAGAGGGATAAGATGCGGATCGGTTTTCCAATGGAATTGGCTAGGGAAGAAAATCGCTCAGCCACCCACATGCCGGCCAGTAAGGGCACGAGCAAGATCAGTACCATGTTAGTAGCGAGTGACGGGAAACTGATTTCAAATCCTTTCACTTCTTCTATTAAACCCGGCACGAGCGAGGCCCAAAAAAAGAAACTGAGGGGTGTGATCACAAAAGCGAGCAACGAAGAAAATGCAGTGAGCGTTACCGACAACGCTAAATTGCCCCGCGCTAGCATCGAAAAGAAATTAGAAACGTTCCCACCCGGACACGCAGCCACCAATAACATACCGAGAGCCATTCCCTTGCTGATGGGCAATACGAGCACCAATAACAACGTGATAAACGGAAGCAGTATAATTTGTGAGAACAAGCCGGTGAAGACCGATTTTTTTTGTGTGAGTAGTTCGGTAAAATGTTCACGCTTAATTTCCAGCGCCACTCCAAACATGATAATCGCGAGGCATACGTTTAATGCGATGAGGCTATCAGGGGAGAAGTGTATGGGTACGGCTTCGGGGGACATGGGGAGTTGGAAGTTGGAAGTTGGAAGTTAGAATTTAGAAGTTAGAATTTAGAAGTTGGAAGTTGGAAGTTAGAAGTTAGAAGTTGGAAGTTAGAAGTTAGAAGTTCGAAGTTAGAATTCTCATGTCTTACGTCTTATGTCTTATGTCTTACGTCTTATGTCTAATGTCTAATGTCTTACGTCTTATGTCTTATGTCTTACGTCTAAAATCTCAATTCGTACTTCGCCACACGCTATTCCCTATTCTCCTCATACCAACGATCTACCAGCAAGCCCTTGCCTTCGGCAGCCATGACGGCTAGTTGATCGCAGCGTTCGTTCTCGGCATGACCTGCATGACCTTTCACCCACACAAATTTTGGTTTTAGTTTAGTATGCAAAGGAATGTATCGTTTCCACAAGTCGGAGTTTGCTTTCTTGGCGAAATTCTTCTTCTCCCAATTCCAGATCCATCCTTTCTCTACCGAGTCGACTACATATTTTGAGTCGGAGTAAATGGTGACGGGGATGCCGGGTTTTTTTATTGCTTCTAGTCCGATGATCACGGCCATCAATTCCATGCGGTTGTTGGTAGTCAGGCGAAAGCCCTCGGACAATTCTTTTTCATGATGGCCATATTTCATGATGGTGCCATAGCCGCCCGGTCCGGGGTTGCCTTGTGCAGCACCGTCTGTATAAATGCGGATCATTCTCCTGCTTGTTTAATAATATCCTCGGCCACTTCGGCAGAAAACCGTAAACCAACCTCCTGCATACTTTTAATAATCGGCTTAACTGATGGAATAAGACTAAGCTGTTTGGCTTTAACCAAAATACCAAGAGTGCCTGTAAAATTTACATGAAGAGATTCAGCAATTTTTCGCGCTTTCAAATCATCCAAAATTATTGTGCAGTCGGGGGTTTCTAACCCCAAGGCTATCGCTGATGATTCGCCCACATCGATTTTGGTTTCTAGTTCTTTTTGAAAAGATTTATTTTTCGCAGAGAGGATCTTTATCCATTCAGGCAATTCCTTTCCGTATTCGATTTGAATTTCTGGCGTGGTGATTACTTCAGAATAAATTTCCTTTAGCAGAAAAATCTTGTCAATCTTTTCTAGGATGATCAGGCAACTCGTATCAGAAATGACAATCTTATGCATTCACCACATCCTTGCGAAGGTCATCGAGGGATTCGCTAAATACTGAATAGCCGTAGTTGCCCATGGTCTCTAAAAAAGCACGCTTGCTAATGCCGACCAAACCGGCCGCCTGCCCTGAAGATAATTTGGCTTGGTGATAGAGTTGACAGGCCAACGTCATTTTAACATCGAACTCAGTGAGCCCTAATGAATCAGGTAAGTCGAGTGTGATACGTTTCATGGGTGATTGACTTTTTCTGTATGAAAGTTACAAAAAATTAGTTAGCAGATAAGGACATTGCTTTAAATACTAAAATTGCTTTTGAAAATCTTCACGGCAATGGCCAGCAGGATCACGCCAAACACTTTGCGCAGCACCACAAATCCTGATTTGCCTATCTTTTGTTCGAGCCATCCGCTGGAGCGAAGCACGATGTAGACGAAGATGAGGTTCAACACGATTCCAATTAAGATGTTGGTTTCTTGGTACACAGCCCTGAGTGATAGGATCGTTGTCAGAGTTCCCGCGCCTGCTATCAGCGGAAAAGCAATGGGTACAATAGAACCTGTTCCTTTTGCATCGGGATCATCTTTAATCAAATCTATGCCCAATATCATTTCCATCGCAATGATAAACATGACAATGGCACCTGCCACGGCAAATGAACCTACATCCAATCCAAAAAGTTTCAGGATCGATTGCCCGAGAAAAAGGAACACGACCATCAAGATCGCTGCAATAGCTGTCGCTTTCTCTGCGTAGATTCTTCCTTCTCTTTTTCGAATGAGGATCACAAACGGAATGGATCCGAGAATATCAATGACCGAGAAGAGAATCAGCGTGACGGAAAATATTTCTTTGAAGTTCATAGGCTATGGTTGCGAAGATAACAAATTGACCCGAGACAATTGATAAATCGAAGTACACCAATGCCCGACTTATGTCGACCTGACAAATAACTTGATAAAAGCGCCAATATTTGTGCTAAATTTGGGCTAGATGAAAAGTAGTTTAGTTCTTCTTCTAAAAAGTGTTCTGATTGGGGTCATCGTCATGCGGCTTCTTTTCGTGATCGATTTTGGTCAGCGTGATTCGTTTGCCACCTGCTGCATGGAACTGATTGACTGCGAGGAAGAGTCAGAAAGTGAGCATCTCGTTGACGGTAAAGAATTTTGCGAACAAATTGCCTTGAGATTCGAATCAGCGTTTGATAAAATGTCGGTCGTTTCTTTTTCTTTTGACTCGTGGTGTGTCACTCACATCATCGAGATCGTTTCGCCCCCTCCACGCGGATAGCGTTCACTGGAGCGTTTTCCCATTTTTACATTTCCCTGTTTAAGTTGTTTCTTTTTGTTGATAGACTCATTTGTTGTGAAGCAGAATAATTTTAATGAATTAAAAGATAGTTTAAAGGCTGACGTACCGGCATCGATAGTCGTGTTTTTTGTAGCGTTACCTTTATGTTTAGGTATTGCATTGGCCTCTGGTGCACCACTTTTGTCGGGCTTGATAGCGGGTGTAATAGGAGGAGTAGTGGTTGGAATATTGAGCGGCTCAAATCTTGGCGTGTCAGGTCCTGCAGCAGGACTTGCCGCTATTGTAGCAGCTGCGATCACTGAACTTGGTAGCTTTGAGGTATTTCTAGTTGCTGTAGTTTTAGCCGGATTAATACAGATATTGTTTGGAATATTAAGATTTGGGATTATCGGCTACTTTTTCCCTAATAGTGTAATACTTGGCATGCTTTCGGGGATTGGAATTATTATCATCTTAAAACAAATCCCACATTTATTTGGATATGATTCCGAACCAATGGGAGCAGATGAGTTTGTCGAAACATCAGGTGAAAATACTTTTTCTGCCATTTCGCACATACTTGGCAATATAGGCCCAGGCTCCATAATCATTGGTATTTTGGGATTAGCTTTGATTCTTTTTTGGGATACTATTTTAGCAAAAAAATCAAAAATATTCACAGTTATACAAGGTCCTATTATAGCTGTTTTGGTAGGCACAATCATCAAGTTAATTTTTGATAACTCAGATATAGCTGTAAGAGACATACACTTAGTTTCAATTCCAGTGGTTAGCAGTCTTAGCGATTTAAAAGGCTTCCTTACGTTTCCTGATTTTAGTGCTATTAGAAATCCAAGGGTTTTGACTATTGCATTTACTTTAGCATTAATAGCAAGTTTAGAAACACTATTGAGTGTTGAAGCAACAGATAAGTTAGACCCTGCCAAAAATGTGACACCCACTAATCGTGAACTATTTGCCCAAGGCATGGGCAATATCTTGTCAGGTTTGATAGGGGGTTTGCCTTTAACACAAGTGATTGTAAGAAGCTCTGCCAATTTACAGTCTAATGCTAAAAGTAAACTGTCAGCAATTATTCATGGTCTTTTGTTATTGCTTGCAGTTTTAGCATTGCCTAAAATACTAAACCATATTCCATTATCAGTTTTAGCTGCAGTACTCATAGTTGTAGGTTATAAACTCGCTAAACCCAGTTTATTCAAAAAAATGTGGGCTAAAGGGTGGACACAATTTGTGCCTTTTGTAGCTACGATAGCAGTTATTGTTGCAAAAGATTTACTATGGGGTATTTTGGCAGGTTTGTTTATAGGGGTAGTCGTAATTATGGTCAAAAGTTACCAAAATTCTTTATTTCTTAATGTTGACAAAGCAAATGATAAATTGGTTAAAATGACTTTTGCGGAAGAAGTAACTTTCTTAAATAAAGGTGCGATCGCAAAACAACTTAAAAGTCTGCCAAAAGATATCACGTTGGAGCTTGATGTTAGAAATAGTAAATACATTGATAGTGATGTCATAGATATTCTAGACGACTTTGTAGTGCAATCCAAAAATAAAAATATCACTGTACATTTACTTTCTGAAAGAGGTAATGAAACCAATCCTCAGAGTTATCTAGAATTTTTTAAAAGAAAAAAAATCATGAGTTACTCTTTTTTCGACCAAGGAGATACTGTTTTCAAAAATTAGTTAACCCAACTTGTTAAGATCTTTTGATAACACTAAAAATTGCTAAATACGTTCAGCACTAACGTAGATTGTTAATTATTGAACTTTAAAGAATTATATAAAATAGACGATAGACAAGTCACTCTTTCTCACCAAATCCACACAACATCATGCAAAGGAATAAAATGAAGGCTTCGTACGAAAAACTGTTACAAAATAATAAAAGCTGGGCTGCAGAAACTGTTAAGCAAGACCCTGATTTCTTTAAAAGACTAGCGAGCGTTCAAACGCCTGATTTTCTATGGATAGGATGCAGCGATAGTCGTGTGCCTGCGGATAGAGTTACAGGCACACAACCAGGAGAAATATTCGTGCATAGGAATATAGCCAACATGGTTATTCATACTGATATGAATTTACTAGCAGTTTTAGAGTATGCAGTCGATCATTTGAAGGTCAAACACATCATAGTGTGTGGTCATTATGGCTGTGGAGGAGTGAAGGCCGCTATGTCGAGGCATAATTTTGATTTAATCAATAAATGGATCAGGAATATTAAGGATGTATATAGAATGCATCGTGACACAATAGATCATCAAACCAAAGCCAATGATAGATTGGATAAGCTCATTGAATTGAATGTGCAAGAACAAGTTATGAATCTCGCCAAAACAAGCATTGTCCAACGAGCTTGGAAAAAAAGGAAAGCACCGGAAATTCATGGTTGGGTGTATAGCCTCGAAGATGGACTAATTAAAGAATTGAGTACGATGACCCATGAAGATTATTTGGATCCTCTGTATGAGTTTGATGATTTGTAGTAGTTGGTTTATGCGTGTTGAATGGTGCCAATGTCTATTTTTTTGCTTGAGTACGTTTTTCACCGGTAAATCGGTTAACGAAATAGCGTGTAGATCGTATTAGTTGTTAATAGTATATTTTTAGTTGTTTATTTAACTAACCTGTACCTAAAACCAGTAACCAGAATCACCCCTTCTTATTCATCAGATAAAGCAACGCCAGCGCGTATCCTTCCAACCCAAAGCCGGTAATGAGCCCTTTACACTTGGAGGTAATCACACTCTTATGCCGAAACTCCTCACGTGCATACACATTGGAGATATGAACTTCAACAACCGGTGTTTTGATAGCGCCAATGGCATCGTGAATGGCAATAGAGGTATGCGTATAGGCGCCAGCATTCAAAATTATTCCATCAAACTCAAAGCCTACTTCGTGTAATTTATTGATGAGCTCTCCTTCGATATTAGACTGGTAGTAGTGAATCTCTATCCCTGAAAAACTGGCCTTCAGGTTTTGAAAGAACGTCTCAAAGTCGGTGGTTCCATAAACCTCCGGTTCGCGTTTGCCCAACAAATTTAGATTGGGGCCGTTGATGATTTGAATTTTCATTCAGCCAAGATAGGAAAAAGGATAAACGTGTTGCTACCCTCGTCATTTATTTTGATTTTCGTGATGGCCTGTCCCTTGATTAATCGCACATTTGTGTGACCGAATCCGATACCATTGAACTGGCAATCCTATATCAAGCAATTTAAAGATTATCTCAAACTAGAGAGGTCTTTGTCAGACAATTCTATTCAAGCCTATGTGCGTGACGTGGAAAAGTTGGATCAGTTTATTCAGCTGAAATACCCAACACTCTCCCCGCTGGGAGTTTCTTCCAAACATCTGCAGGCATTTATTCAATTCGTTAGCGAATTAGGTATGAGTGCTTACAGCCAAGCTCGGATTTTATCAGGTGTAAAAGCGTTTTATAAGTACCTTCTATTTGAAGAACTGATTACCAAGGATCCAACTTCGTTGTTAGAAGGACCCAAAATAGGGCGAAAATTGCCTGACACACTTGAATATCTGGAGATCGAAAAATTACTGGCCGCCATTGATTTATCTACTCCCGAAGGTGCTCGCAATCGCACGATGATTGAGGTGCTGTATAGTTCGGGCTTGCGTGTTTCTGAATTGGTGGAGTTAAAAATTTCAAACGTATTGACCGATGTGGGCTTCGTGCGGGTAATCGGTAAGGGGAATAAAGAGCGGTTGGTTCCAATTGGCAAAGAGGCCCTCAAGTATTTGAAAATGTACATTGATGAGGTGAGGGTGCATATCCCCGTGAAGAAAGGATTTGAGAGTCATGTTTTTTTAAATCGAAGGGGCTCAAAGATTTCACGGGTTTTTGTCTTCACTGTTGTTAAAGACTTGGCCGCAAGGATCGGGCTTAAGAAGTCGATTAGCCCCCACACGTTTAGACACTCGTTTGCCACGCATCTTATTGAAGGAGGTGCCGATCTGCGAGCGGTTCAAGAGATGCTGGGGCATGAGTCGATCACCACCACCGAAATTTACACACACTTAGATCGCGATTATTTAAGGCAGGTGATTCAAGAGTTTCATCCTAGAAGTTAACCCCAAAATTGAATTAGAAAGTGATCAAACGAGTAAGGTTTTTCGATTCGCACCTCGTTCATTTATTGCTACCTTTGCCATATGAAGTCGGTGTGCTATTGGTCTTTCCTGTTTCTGGTCTCTTTGGATGTGTGGAGTCAGAGTATTGAAATAGAATACGACAAGAAGCGTGATTTTACCATTTACAAGACCTTTCGATTTGGTGAGAGCCAGATTACTACTCCGGCTGACCAAAAACAAATCAAAGACGAAGTACTGAATCGATGGATTGTTCAGGGCATTGCGCAGGAGTTGGAGATGAAAGGATTGACAAAATCAGATTCATCTGCCGACCTGGTTGTGTCTTATGCCGAAGGTACGTTAGCGCGAACCGATAATCAGGCATTGGGGCCTTTGGCACTCACACCGGGCACTAACCCCGATCGTAATTTTAGATTTGAGTATCGCCAAAGTAGTTTGATCATTGATTTGAATGATCGCAATGGAAACCTGATTTGGCGCGTAAACTCCACCACCAATATGACAACCGCAGAAGCCGAAAGAACGATTGATGCCGTCATCGAACGAGGCTTTAAAAAATTTGCCAAACCACACAAAAAGAAGAAAAAGTAAATCGTGTATCATTATTTTATTCGCCCGCTGCTTTTCCGGTTTGACCCCGAGAAAATTCATCACTTCACCTTTAATTGTTTAAAATTCGCTGGGGCTATTCCGGGAGTTCGTTTGCTGCTCAGAAATATTTTTACCGTTACAGACAAAAAATTAGAGCGCACACTATTTGGCATTCAATTCAGTAATCCGGTTGGATTGGCGGCCGGGTTCGACAAAGACGCCAGGTTAATTGATGAACTGGCTTGTTTTGGTTTCGGGTTTATTGAAATAGGTACACTCACTCCAAAGGCCCAATCTGGTAACGACAAGCCGCGCTTATTTCGGTTACCTCAAGATCAAGCACTGATTAACCGAATGGGTTTCAACAACGGAGGCGTGGCCGCAGCGGTTGAGCGATTGAAGAAAAGAAAATCAAAAGTCATTATCGGTGGCAACATTGGAAAGAATAAAATCACACCTAACGAAAAAGCTTTTGAAGACTACGACTATTGCTTTCAGGCGTTGCATCCCTATGTTGATTATTTTGTCGTGAACGTGAGTTCGCCCAACACACCCGGTTTGCGCGAATTGCAGGAGAAAGACCCGTTGACGCAGTTAATGAATCACGTAAAAGGACTAAGTACCAGAAGTACTCAGCCCAAACCCGTATTGCTAAAAATTGCCCCCGACCTGACCAACTCACAATTGGATGATGTCGTGGAAGTTTTGGTATCCACCAAAGCGGATGGTGTGATTGCTACCAATACAACGATTTCCCGCGATGGATTGAATAGTAGTAAAGCAAAGCTGGAAACGATAGGGAATGGCGGGTTAAGTGGGAAGCCACTGGTCAATCGATCCAACGAAGTGATCGCTTACCTACGCTCCAAATTAGGTAAGAGCTTTCCGATCATCGGGGTAGGAGGGATCATGTCACCGGAAGATGCAGTCGCAAAATTAAAATCCGGTGCAGACCTGATCCAGATCTACACCGGATTTGTGTATGAGGGGCCAGGGTTTGTAAAAAGGATATTGACCAAACTTTGATTTCGTGCTTTTTACTCTTTAACCCCCACCAAATCTAATACAAACGCATACATCAGCGCCTCTTCTTTCAACGACTCAAATCGTCCGCTGGCGCCACCATGTCCTGCTTCCATATTGGTTTTGAGAAGAAGTAAATTTTTGTCGGTCTTCATCGTGCGCAGTTTAGCCACCCACTTGGCGGGCTCCCAATATTGAACCTGACTGTCTTGAAGACCGGTGGTAACCAACAAATTTGGATATGCTTTCTTTTCTACATTATCATACGGTGAATAGGAGAGCATGTAGTCATACTCTTCTTTCACATTGGGATTGCCCCATTCCTTCCATTCGCCCGTTGTGAGTGGAATGGTTTCGTCTTCCATGGTGCTCATCACATCAACAAAAGGAACATCGGCAACGATGCCTTTATAAAGATCAGGGCGCATGTTGGTGATGGCGCCCATCAGCAATCCTCCGGCACTGCCGCCATTGGCAAACAATTTTTCTTTTGATGCATACTTTTCGTTAATCAAGTATTCCGACACATCAATGAAATCATTGAACGTGTTCTTCTTCTTTAACATCTTACCATCTTCATACCATTGGCCGCCCATCTCTTGCCCACCACGAATGTGCGCAATGGCGAACACAAAACCTCTGTCCAGCAAGCTCAACCGGCTGCTACTAAAGTATGCTGGCATAGAAAATCCATAGGAGCCATAGGCGTACTGTAAGCAGGGGTCTGTGCCATCTTTTTTGAACTTGTCTTTTCGATAGACCAGAGAGACCGGCACTTTCACGCCATCTCTTGCCGTAGCCCAAACGCGTTCTGTTTGATAGTTGGTGCGATCGAAGCCACCCGGCACTTCCTGCTCCTTCAATAACTTCTTCTCCTTTGTAATCATTTCATAATCGTATTGTGACGAGGGGGTTGTCATCGATTGATAATAGTACCGCAGCATTGTTGACTTAGGATCAGGGTTCGTTCCAATGCCAGCCACGTAAGCGGCCTCACCAAAGTCTATGCTGTGCTCCGCCTGATCTGCCCATTTGATCATTCGAATATGCGCTAAGCCTTCAAATGTTTCCTGAACGACCAGAAAGTCGTTGAATAGTTCAAAGCCTTCGAGAAATTTATCTGTGCGGTTGGGTACAACGTCTTTCCAGTTTTCTTTACCCATTTTATTATCGTCCAAAAAGGCCAACCGGTAGTTGGTCGCATCGGCATTTGTGCGGATATAGAATTTACCGTTCAGGTGATCGACACTGTATTGAACATTTTCTTTTAGCGGTTCAAAAACAGTCAACTTGCTTTTGTTGTTGTCAATCTCCATAAATTGAACAACCGAGGCATCGGTTCTCACTGATTGAATGATCAGGAATTTCTTTGATCTCGATTTACCGATATAAGAAGAGAGGGTTTGATCTTTTTCTAAGAAAACCAGAACATCTTTGGAAGTTTCGGTGCCCAGTTCATGTCTGTAGATTTTGTCGGCCCGCAGTGTGTTTGGGTCTTGCTTCGAATAGAAAACAGTTTTGTTATTATTCGCCCACTCAAAATTTCCTGTCGTTCCGGGAATTCTGTCAGCCAACATTTTTCCGGTTAGCATATCTTTAAACGATAACGTATAAAACCTTCTGCCTACGGTATCTACTGCCAGCGTGGCGATGTTGTGGTTAGGGCTCGCAGAGGCGAACATACTAAAATAGCCACGACCCTTGCCCATTTCATTTCCATTCGCAATGATTTCTTCGGAACCCTCCAATGAACCTTTCTTACGGCAGTAGACTGGGTATTCACCACCTTCTTCCACACGGGTGTAATAGTAAAAGTCGTCAATCTTGTAAGGAACAGATTCATCTTTTTCCTTAATGCGTCCCTTCATCTCCAAAAATAGTTTTTCTTGAAAAGCCTTTGTGTGGGCCATCATTGTATCGAGGTATTTGTTCTCGGCCTTCAGGTAATTCACCACCGCAGTATCTTCTCGATGGCGCAACCAGAAATAGTTATCCACTCGTTTATCTCCATGCTTGGAAGTGATTTCATGTGGTTTGATTTCAGCGACAGGTGCATTTACCTGCGGATATTTTTGCTCAACACTTTTTTGACATTGTGTTAGCACCGACACTAAAAATACCAGTCCAACCATTTTAATTGTTTTCATATTTTTTGTTTTGTGTTTAAGTCTTACTTCTAAAGTCTTGTGTCTGACGTCTACTTTCTAATAAGTCGGCATACTGCTATCTATCTCCTTCGCCCACGCCAGTATTCCACCTTTTAAATTGTAAAGGTTAGTAAAGCCATGGTTGGTCTCGAGCCACTTCACCATATTACCACTCCGTGCACCACTGCGGCAATGAATAACTACTTGCTTGTCTTTCGAAATTTTATCTACGTTGTGTGGAATCTCTGCTTGCGGAATCAACTCACCACCAATTTCACAAATTTCTACTTCATGTGGTTCGCGCACATCAATCAATTGAAAGTCTGCGCCATTGTCTTTTAATGCTTTTAGTTCTTGAACCGTAACTTCTTTCATAGTGTTTTGAGTTTTAATAGTGGGTTTACAAAAGTCATCATAATTGATCAAATGACTTACATTTTTCCGCTCGTTTTTATTGGGGATTGTTATCAGATGAGTCTCTAATGTGGCCGAATCCAACAGTAATAGCTTGCCCGAAAGCGGCTCGGCATAGTTGGTCAGGATTTTCATGGCTTCATTCGCTTGCAGGCTTCCAATAATCCCAGCCAAAACACCCAAAACTCCGCCTTCTTCGCAGGATGGCACGGTATTCGGATCGGGCGGTTGAGGATACAAATCTCGGTAGGTGGGGCCTTGATTGTAGTTGAACACAGACACCTGACCTTCGTATCTGAAAATAGATCCATACACCAATGGAATATTCAGCAGCACGCACGCATCGTTCAATAAATACCGGGTGGGGAAGTTGTCGGTACAATCCACCACCACATCGTAGGCTCTCAGAAATTCAAGCGCATTTGATGAATCGATTTTTTGAGTAATTGTATGAACGCCAACGAAGGAATTAAGACCAAGTAGTTTTTTAGAAGCTGCTTCGGCCTTCGATTTCCCAAGGTCATTTATTGAATACAAAACTTGTCGTTGTAAGTTGGATAAACTCACCTGATCATGATCGATAATGCCAATGCTTCCAACTCCTGCGGCAACCAGGTACTGCAGAACAGGACAACCCAGTCCGCCTGCACCCACCACCATTACTTTCCCGCCCCTTAATTTAGCTTGCGCTTCTTCACCAAAACCGGGCAAAACAAAATGTCGGCTGTAGCGTTCGATTTCTTGTTGAGAGAATGGTTGATACTCCATCTTAATAGCTAATAATTTGTTGCCGATTGAAAATTATTAGATTGACTCCTTCTGAAAAAAGTGTTACTAATTTTTCTAATTCCATCTCAAAGGAATTGATTAACTCTGAGTTCTTACTATTTCCAAATTGAAGCAAAAGGACTTTAGGCGGAGAACCATAGACGGCATATCTCTCTAAAAAATCATTGTCTTTTGTGACAATGATTCTATTTTCTCTAATTGCTATTTTTGAAATTTCAGCATCTTGTAGGAGATGGCCGTTTTCGAAATAAGTAGTATGCATAGAATCGTGCCCTTTGGAAGTTAAATAGTTTGCCAATAACGGTGGCAATTGTGTGTCCACAATAAACCGGAGCATAGCTATGCTGCGTTAAGCGGGGTAATCGATTTCGTATTGACCATCGAAGAGGCATAGACTAAGCAAGCTTTGATATCCTCTTCTTCTAAATAAGGAAAATCCGCAAGTATTTCTTCATGAGTCATTCCGGCTGCAAGTAATTCTAAAAGTTGTGCCACTGTAAATCGCATGTTACGAATGGAAGGCCTGCCACTAGATACAGATGGATTGATCGTGATACGTGATAGTAAATTTTCCATAACTAACCAAAGTTACTAAAATTGTTTCAATCGGCTTTCTCCTTTTGAAAAATGATTTCCTTCACTCATCTTTGATTCATAAGAACAGTTTGACTATGGAAAAACGCATTAACTATTCTACCGGGGCAAAATGGGAAGACATCGTTGGTTATTCAAGGGCGGTGCAAATAGGCAACCTGTTGGAGGTATCAGGTACGGTGGCGTCTGACGAAAATGGCGTGATGGGCAAGGGAGACTTTTACCTGCAAACGAAATTTGCGATTGAGAAAATAGAGAAGGTGTTAAAGAGAGCCGGTTTCGAACTGACCGATGTCATTCGCACCCGCACATTTGTGACTGATATCTCGCATTGGGAAGAGGTGGGCAAAGCCCATGGGGAATTTTTTAAGGATATCAAGCCCGTTACTTCTATGATTGAGATCAGCGCCCTGATTGATCCGGATTATTTAGTAGAGATTGAAGTAACTGCCGTGAAGGTATAGAGACTAGATTTGAGATGTTAGATACGAGACACTAGACATTAGTTGCATCAATAAGACTAACGTCTCACATCTCTTATAAATTCCTCAAACTCTCCTCCAGCGATTTAATCTTCGCCTCCGCGTCTGATTTCTTCTTGCGTTCCAAAGCAACTACCTCGGGCTTGGCGCTGGCAATAAATTTTTCGTTCAATAGTTTTTTGTCGAGCACCACAATGAATCCCTTTTGGTATTCAATTTCTTTTAGAATAGACTCACGTTCTTTCGCGGCATCGATCTTGCCTTCCATCGGAATATAGAACTCCAACGTACCAACTAAGAAACTGGTAGCATTCGCTACTTTGTCGTTTACAAAACTCAGCTCGCTTAAGTTGGCTAGTTTTTTTATCACTGCGCCAAACGAATCAATCTGCTTTTTACTGGCTACGTTGCCGATCAGCTTCAATGCCTCTTTTGGAGAAATACTTTTCGCATTGCGTATGTTTCGTACTTGTGCCACTACCTCAAAAGCTACCAAAGCGTCTTTCGTGATAGCCTCATGAATAGCACCGGCTTTCGGCCACGCCTCCACAATTATGCACTCCTTCTCTTTTCTTTCATTCAATTCATGCCAAAGCTCTTCTGTGATGAAGGGCATAAATGGATGAAGAATTTTTAACAGACTCTCAAAAAACTGAACGGTTTTTTCATAAGTAACTGAATCGATCGGCTGACCACCTGCCTGCCGGTCAGGCAGGAACTCAGGCTTGATAATTTCCAAGTACCACGCACAGAAATCATCCCACACCAATTTGTACGTGGTGTGCAGCGCATCCGATATTCTGAATTTCGAATAGTGATCTTCGAGTTCTACAACGGATTGATTCAACTTCGCTTCAAACCACTCAATGGCAATCTTATTTTCTTGCGGTTGCTCTATCTTTACTACTTCCCATCCCTTCACCAACCGAAATGCATTCCAGATCTTGTTTGAAAAATTTCTTCCCTGCTCACACAACTTCTCATCAAACAACAAATCATTACCGGCTGGCGAACTAAACAACATGCCCGTGCGCACACCATCGGCACCATAGGTTTTAATTAAATCGAGTGGGTCAGGCGAGTTGCCCAAGCTCTTCGACATTTTTCTGCCCAGCTTGTCGCGCACAATACCCGTGAGGTATACGTTTTTGAACGGCATCTCTCCGCGATATTCATAGCCCGCCATCACCATACGTGCCACCCAGAAAAACAAAATTTCCGGTGCGGTAATCAAATCGTTAGTAGGGTAGTAGTAGTTTAAATCCGCATTGCCTGCCTTGCCGGCAGGCAGGCCCTTGTTTTTAGGATCGCCAAAAACAGTCGGGTCAAAAACTGAAATCGGCCACAGCCAGCTCGAGAACCAGGTGTCGAGGACGTCTTCGTCTTGTCTCAGTTCCTCAATTTTGAATGTTGAATGTTGAATTTTGAATAGCGAATACGCCTCTTCACGAGTTTTTGCCACCACAAAACTTCCATCCGGTGCGTACCAAGCCGGTATCCGTTGCCCCCACCACAACTGCCGAGAGATGCACCAATCGCGCACGTTCTCCATCCAGTGCTTGTAGGTGTTTTTAAATTTCGGTGGAATCAGTTGAATGGTGTCGTTCATCACATTGTCAAGAGCAGGTTTTGTGAGGTCTTCCATGCTCACAAACCATTGTTGCGACAAGCGTGGCTCAATCACCGCATCGGTGCGCTCCGAGTGCCCCACATTGCTTTTGTAATCTTCAACCTTGCTTAACAGACCTTTCTCTTCCAGCTCCTTGCCAATTTTCTTGCGCGCAACAAAGCGGTCTTCGCCTACATAAATTTTTGCCAGCGCATTCAGCGTTCCATCGTCATTCAAAATGTCAATGAAATCCAGCTTGTGTTTCAAACCTAACTCATAGTCATTCAGGTCATGCGCAGGCGTTACTTTCAAACAACCCGTACCGAAATCCATCGCTACATATTCGTCTTCAATAATCGGTATCGCACGGTTGATCAATGGAATCAACACCTTCTTTCCTTTCAGGTGTTTGTAGCGTTCATCGTTCGGGTTAATGCAAACCGCACTATCAGCCATAATGGTTTCTGGCCGTGTGGTGGCAATCGTCACAAACTCACTGCTGCCTTCAATTGCGTAGTTGATGTAATACAACTTCGAGTTGACATCTTTGTAGTTCACCTCATCGTCCGACACAGCTGTTTTTCCTGCCGGGTCCCAGTTCACCATGCGCAGCCCGCGGTAGATGTACCCTTTTTTATACAAGTCAATGAATACGTCAATCACGGCATCCGTCATGGGCGGATCCATCGTAAACTTCGTCCGTTCCCAATCACACGAGGCACCTAGTTTTTTTAGCTGTTCTAAAATGATGCCGCCATATTTTTCTTTCCACTCCCAGGCATATTTCAAAAACTCCTCTCGCCCGATGTCCGATTTTTTAATTCCTTTTTCTTTGAGCATAGCCACCACGCGCGCCTCCGTAGCAATCGAAGCGTGGTCAGTGCCCGGCACCCAGCAAGCCTCTTTGCCCTCCATGCGCGCCTTGCGAATGAGCACATCCTGAATGGTGTTGTTGAGCATGTGGCCCATGTGCAGCACACCCGTTACGTTGGGGGGCGGAATCACAATCGAGTACGGTTCTTTGTTGGGGTTGGGCTCCGAGTGGAAGAAACCCTTGTCCATCCAGTACTGATACCATTTGTCTTCTACTTCAGCGGGGCTGTATTTGGTTGCAAGTGCCATTGACGATTAAAATAAGAGGGCAAAAATAAGAAATAACAGCGGACGAGCGATGGGTATTTTGAATTGTTGGCGGCCTGCCGCAGTGGCGCGAAGCGCGCCACTGCGGCAACGCGCTATCCGTTTCAATCTTTTTGCCTATGCCTCTTTGGCTTAGAGGCAAAAAGGATTTCCACTGCTATCGCTGGCCGATGCCAGCACGTAGATCAGCTTTTCACTCAAAAGATGGTGCGTTAGACAGGTGTGCAAAGCCAGCTATTTTGGAACGATTGGCGCGAGTTTGTGAATTGGGAGTTGCGTATATTTGAGAGTTAGCGGTAATTTATTTATAGATTTAAAATTGAAAGATGAACGTTCAAGAACAAATAAAACTATTTGAAACGCTTTTAGTTGAGCTTAGAGTCATTAATTACTATTCGAAAGATAATTTCGACTCTATTGAGGGCAAAGCTAAAATGTATGTTCGCAAATTTTTTGGCGACAATAGTCACTATTTGGAAGAATTTGGGAAAATTAGATATTCTCCAATGATATTCTTTGGCGATTCCGATGACAGCTATTTTGCTACGTCATTTAACAGCGGAGTAAAAAGTTTATGCAATATTATTACTATAATCATTGAAGATCTTAAATTGAGTTCCAATTATGAAGTAGCTGAAATTAACGAGAAAAAAACTAAGATTACGACTAGCTCAACTGTAAATGGAAAAAGGAATTCAATCAACACAAAGGAAATTCATGTGCTTATTGCAACCCCAGGCGATTTGATTGAGGAACGTGAATTGTTACTTAATTCACTTGAATCAAAGTTTAGACGTTCAGGATATGAAGCAAGATGTGGATATAGAATAATTGTTCGAGGATGGGAAGAATTAGCGAGCCAATCTGGTTATGGTCAAGATATAATCAATAACCAAATTTTGTCACAAGTTGATATTGTATTAGCCGCATTCAAGCATAAATTAGGCACTCCAACAAAAGATATCGAAACTGGGGTTGATAGATCAAAATCAGGTACTGCGGAAGAACTTCTTTACGCAATAAGGAATAAGGAAGTTAACAATCCTCCTCTTGGCATGGCTTACTTTTATATTGAGGCTCCAAAGATGTCATTCGACTCCCCAGAACTTAAATTGGCCATGAGTAATTGGGAGAAATTAAAAGCATTTAAAGAGGAAATTAAAGATGATATACTGTACAAAAGTTTTAAATCCTCCGAAGATTTACTATCTACTTGCTGTGAGGACTTGGTGAAAAATATCGAAGTTTATTTTACAGAGGAAAAATCGATACACAAATCTTCCAATGAAATAAATCCAACAGAAGCGGATCTGAAAATGATCACAAATTATTTGGACAGTAAGAAATTCTCCAAAATAACTTTTGAAGGAATCCAAAAAAATATTCATCCTAAATTTACAGACAATTATATTTTAGGAGTCGTAGAGAAATTTCCAGAGGAGATCACAAGAACAAAAATAAAAGGAGAAGAAGCCATTCAAAATCTGAGACGCGCTCAATAATCCCCTGCTGGTGCATGTTTGCAACGCGTACCGCTTTTTCTTCAGAACTCAACAGTGCATTTAGCAAAACAAAAATGAAAAACGAAGACCTTTCAAAATTAACAGATCAGGAATTACTAGAGGAGGCAAGGAAAATGAAATCATTTTCTATTACTAATGCTTTGTTTGTTGGATTCTTAGCGGGAGTTGTAATTTACAGTGTTGTTAAAAACAGCTGGGCTATGCTGACTTTAATTCCCTTGTATTTTATTTATAAAATGGTGAATGATCCAAAGAATAAAAGAAGCAAAGACTTGGAGCAGCTATTAAAGGAACAAAATTGTAACTTTGTTGACTATAGAGTGCAATAGATTCTTATCACATTTAAATTTTCTGCCCTTTGTAATGCGCATACTTAAACTACTACTTATTTATTGTTTACTTCCCTCGCATCTTGTTGGCCAGTGCCTAACCGATTTCACCAAACTTGTTCCGGAGACTTCCGCAGATTATTCAGCTGACTTTGGGCGCTCTATTTCCATGTATGATGATTTTTTGGCGGTAGGTGTTCCCAATAGCGACAGCGTAGGTCGAATTACCGGGGTGGTATACATCTATAAAAAATCGGGAACAAAATGGATAAAAAACTCGGCCATATTGCCAGCCGTTCCACTGGACGGACTTCAATTTGGCTGGACTGTTAAGTTAAGCCAAGACTATCTATTTGTTGGTGCCAGTTCTCAGGGTGGTACGGTTTACGTGTACAGAAAAAATGGAGTGGATTGGAGCAATTTTTCTGAGCTTGCCATTTGGAAAGTTCCTGATGCCAGGATTTTCGGTACCTCACAAAATAATCCTATTGGAATTACGGCTGATCAAAATACCATAGTAATAACCGATATCTGGCATTTGGATAATTCTTTTCCGAGTGGCAGTACAGGTGCCATGTATCTATATCATAAAAATATAAGTGAAGAATGGAGCAATGCGTCCACACCAAAGCTCATTCCACCACCCGAAGTAGAGGTTGATGACTTTGGGGGGGGTGGAGTTTTGTTTCAAGGAAATCGGTTGGCCACCTTTACAAGATTTGCCCCAACCGGAAATGGACAAATTTATATTTACAAAGATGCCATAGGTGAATTCGATAACCCAACCCTTGAAGCGAAGCTAGCTGCCGGTGACGGAACGTATTCCTATGGATTCAGTTTTAACAATTTCGCATTTACAAAAGATGGCATTTTCCTGATGGCGTCTGTGGATATTTCGACCCCAAGGCCTAAATATGAAGTAGTCTTTTTTGAGCAGCCTCAAACAGGTACTTGGAACGATGGTTACCTGACCTGTCACTTTGATCCCGATCTCGATACAGATACTACTAACTGGGAGCCAACTCTGTTTACATCCAGTGGAGATGAATTATTTGTATCATCGCGCAATTTGAATAATAAGGGAACCTTAACACACCTCAAAAAAGGAATGAGTGGTTGGTGCAATCCCAGCCGAGAAACAATTGAAGTAAGCTTGCCAAATCCAGCAACTCCCCATCGTTATGGAGTGGTAATGACAAGCAATAATAATTTAGATTTAACTTTAGGATATGTTTCGCATGTAGCCACCGGAATTACGGAGGTAGCTCTAAAAACTTTTACAAAAGTTGCATCCGGTTGGAAAGAAGACTATTTGTATTCAACAAAAAAGAGCACCGCAGGTCATCAATTTGGATATAAGGTAAGAGGGGTTGGTGATCATCTTTTTGTTGCATCTCCTTCGGATGGCACCGTAAAAGCAAATGCCGGTGCTGTTTACATTTATACAAAAACCAGCACAGGATGGTCGAAGACCAGCAAAATCCTTCCACCGCCTGGTGGTCAATATGATGATTCATTTGCCTCCAACATTGCAACGAATGGAGAATACTTAGCGGTCGCAGCTTCGGGGTATGAACCCAGTGGTAAATTTTTTGTTTATAAAAAAGGAATCGATTGGAATAACCCTCAACTCCTTCAAACAATTGATTTAAAGTCGGATGGATTAATTGTTTATCTGTCCGGAGACAATATTGCATTAAGTCAGGATTGGTTGGTAATGCCCTATATGGATAGTGGTAGCTCAGGCGGTTTTGATGAATGCCATATTTTTCTGGCACTCTATAAATTCGATGGCACCCAATTTAATTTCCGCCAGTCGCTTTGCATTCAAGGTACCAATTTTTTCGCTCGAAGTTCAACGGTACCGGTTAGCATAGAGGGTAACGTGATTGTTGCCGGATCAAAAATAGTGGAGTTAAATGAATCAGGAACCTGGGAAGTAAAGTACCAATTGTCTCCATCCGAACAAGAACCCATTCAATTTAATTCAAGTTTTAACATCGTGTCTAATGGAGATCGGTTTGGTTTCTCCAATTCCATTTCAAACGGATCCATTTTTATTTCTGCTCCCACGAAAGATTACAACGGTACATGGGATGTAGGGGTCGTTTATGTATATACTAAGTTACCCAATGAAAAATGGTCCTCACGAACAGAATCATCAAAAATTTTACCTAATGTAAAAGAAGAAAGCGGTTTGTTTGGGTATTCCCTTGCCACGTTTGAGAATACCATTATTGTGGGCTCTCCGTTAAGTGACTATTATAAAACCGGGGTGCCCGTCAACAAACCGGGCAAAGCATCTATCTTTCAGTCGAAGGATTATTTTTGGAAAGAAACGAACTGGATTGCCGACTTTACAGGCGACTCACATGTAAAAGACTATTTTGGATTGTCGGTTCACATGGATGAAACCGATTTTTTTATCGGTACACCGGTTGAAGATTTGACAACCGGAAAAATTTCCGGATCAGTTTATATGGTACCCACACCACCTATTGTAAAGCTTGTTCCTCCAGTCTGCAATTCAGAAGGAACATTTGCATTACTTGGATATCCATTTCAGGGTACATGGAGCGGCCCAGGAATCGTAGATGCTTCGCTGGGAACATTTAACCCAAAGACGGCTGGCATCGGCACACATATTCTTACCTATCAAACACCCAATTGCGCGAACACCGGTATTCTGCAAATTGAAGTAAGGGATAATCCACTAACCACCATACTCAACGGACAAGACTATCTGGTCTGTCAAAGTACCACCACGATTGCCATCAATCTTGAAATTCAATCGCAACCAGACGGTGCCTATATATGGTATTACAGGCCTGATTCTACCGCCATTTTTCTACCACTGGGGCTAACCACCAGTAAGATTGTGGCATCAAAAAGAGGAGAGTATCAGGTGAAAGCAACGAACATCTGCTCTTCCTTCTCACCCGTCATTTCCATTAAAAACGAAAGTTTAGATTTGATCGTAGATACGCCCGCTCCAAGTTGTAACACGATGTTAAATCCGATCGCATTAACTGCTTTACCTACCGGTGGGGTATGGACAGGATCGGGTGTAACCAATAATCAATTTCTCCCTTCGAGCCTTCCTGCCGGTGCTTTTTCGTTAACCTATTCCTACTCGTCCGCTCTCGGTTGTAAGTATTCGAAGGCCGTCACCGCTCAAGTGACCACGCCATTTATACCCTCGCTCACTAAATCCGGAGACATTTGCATCAATGGAATAGCCACTATTAGTTTAACGGCACCTCATGGATCGTTAACCAATGTTCAGTGGTTGAGAAAAGACATCGGTGAAACCAATTACACCGTCATTCAGAATACAGGTAATTCTGTTCAGGTAAATAAGAATGGCACCGTTAAAGTGATTACAGAAACAGCATATTGCAGTCCGAAGGAAGTAACTATTCCCGTCAATGATTCTTTCCTTCTTAATTTTTCACCAACCGAAGAATCCATTAAAGTTTGCGCCACCGATGAAACCTATTTATCGATAAAGCCAAGTAATACCGGATTTAGAATTGAATGGAATTATTACGAAACGAAGCAGGTCGATGCCACCATTGTTAATAACGAAGCGCAGTTTAAGCCTAGCAAAACAGGTTACTACTTTGCGAATGTCTATTCAGCGAATTGCCAAAAAACAACGCCACCAAAGTATATCGAGATACAACCGGCTGACTCTGTATTTATACCCAATGTTTTCACACCAAATGATGACGGAAAGAATGATAAATTCAAAATTGCATCGAATGATCCATCGCCCTCCTATACAGTTTTCAATCGGTACGGCAATGAAGTCTTTTTTGATAAGAATAATTATGGCTGGGATGGCGGGGACTCACCTGCAGGCGTTTATTTCTGGATTGCTTCTGTTGCAAACTGCAGTGGTGAAAGAGCATTGTATAAAGGTTGGGTTCAATTGATCAGGTAAGTAACACATAATAAAAATAATTTGAGAAATTGGGCTGACTGCAATAGCAAGATGTCACCTTTTTTTTCTCCGCAGAGATTCTGTGATGAATTCCAAAGAACTTCCTTTGTTTTTTTGATGTCGAAATGATGGACAACCCCCGTGGTTCACCGCCATGCGATTGAATTTGGTGCGTTTTGGGTTGCCCACATTCCAACATCAGTTA
>JAJTGQ010000166.1 GCA_021299455.1 Flammeovirgaceae bacterium
TACCTTTTACCTTACCATTCTTTTTGGTCATTTTAGACCCGCAGTGAATGCAGTTTTTTTATTCATAGCTTTGATTTGACCTAAAGCTATGGCATTCAATAATTTGCAAGGTTTCCAGCCTAATAAATGTCCATTAAGCCGTATTTTAGTTTTGTTACTATGACGACACTCGGCATGGGCGACATGATCCCCGTTGGTTCGTTGGCTAAATCGTTGGTCGTGTTTCAGGGAATGATTGGATTGCTTTATCCCGTGATCATGATTGCAAGACTAGTATCCATGGAGGTCGCTCACTCCACATTGGGAAAGCGTAACTAAATGAAGGAGTTGAAAGGACATCGGAAAGCGTAGAAACCCTCGCATAGGTAAAAAATCAAATAGTCCATCTTATATTTAGCGGGATTAACTAACTTTTATTCCAGATGCGTTCGGTTGTATTTGGGTGGTTTCTTCTTTGCCTTTTTTCCTGTGGTAAAAGGGAAGCAGTAAACAATTTAGATGTTAGTGTGCCACCCATTGTCAAGGCCATAATAGAGTCTATTCATGACCCGATTGACAGCAGAGGATTACAATACAATTCTCAAATTTCAGAAAACTCATACATCGTCAAATCCCTTTTTACGGAGCAAGGTAATCTTAAACAAAAGGAGAAATATGACCAAAAGGGAAATATGGAATGGCGTGAGGTGAACAGCTATGACAAGTCGAATAACCCTATTAAACAAGTCCTGTATCATTATCGGAAAGTCTCGCGCAAAACGATTAACCGATTTAATGAATTAAACCAACTCATTGAAAATACAATCTTTGATGCAGATGGAAAGTTAATTGAGAAGAAACTAGCACAGTTCAATAGCCAGCAAGAAAGAACGCTCACATTTTACATTCTGAAGAGGGGTGTTTTAGAAAAAAATTCAGCGAGCGTATTCAACAAAAGTGGAAACAATACTGAAAACCTATTTTTCTCTGACAAGAAACTTGTTCGCCAAGAGCTAAACAAATATGACAATCGCGGCAACCGAACAGAAAGTTTGGAGATAGATCTCAATTCGGGAATGAAAAAATTAACACACTTCAACTACAACATCCGAAATGATATGACGGAAATGATTACGTTGAACGCCAGCCTCATGATCGAATCCAGAATTACCTACGCTTACGATAGCGGCCATCATCTGATAAAACACTCCAGTTATGGCGTAGCTGGAAATCATCAAGAGAGCAAGGATTTCCTTTATGAATTTGATGCGGCTGGGCAATGGATAAAGCAGATCACTTTTGAAAAAAGAAAGGCCGTTTCAATTACTGTTCGAAGCATTGAATATTACTAGTCACAATTCGATGCGGATTTTCAATTTGCCTAGTATGCTTTTATGTGATTTCTCCGCTACAAAGGGGGAACATGATTTATATCAGTATAGTTGGAATCAAAAGACATTTTTCTGCCTTCAAGCTATTATGACATTAGTTCGATAAAACGGAAACACTTTTGCTTTTTTTGAGTACCTGGAATCAGGCAAGGGTGATTGTTTTGAAATGTATTATTGCCATAAACCACAACCCTCCCTACTATGAAAGTCTATGATGAAAAGCACATTAAGAATATTGTTCTATTGGGTGCCCCTAAAACCGGAAAAACGTTGCTGGCAGAAGATATGCTCTTTGAAGCGGGCATCATTCACCGAAGAGGAACCATTGAAGGAAAAAATACCATCAGTGATTATCATGAAATAGAACGCGAACGAGGCAATTCTGTTTTTGCCACCTGCATGCATACCGAATGGCGCGACTATAAAATTAATATTATTGATACCCCCGGCTTTGACGATTTTGTCGGTGAAATGATATCGTCTATTCGTGTGGCCGACACGTGCGTGATGGTCGTGAATGCACAACATGGAGTGGAAGTGGGCACAGAGTTAATTTGGAACTACGCCAGTCAGTTTAATAAACCAGTCATTTTTGCGATCAACCAGGTGGATCATCCGAAATCAGATTTTGATAAAACATTAGAGTCACTTCAACAACGATTTGGAAGCGCAGTGACACAAATGCAATACCCGATTAACCAAGGCGAAGCGTTTAATTCGATCGTTGATTTATTAACGATGGTAGTATACAAGTTTCCGGCTGAAGGTGGCAAACCCGAAAAGCTGCAAATACCCAGCTCTGAAAAGGAAAGAGCTGAGCGCCTACATAATCTATTAGTGGAAAAGGCGGCTGAGAATGATGAAAAACTAATGGAGAAATATTTTGAGAAGGGAACATTGGATGAGGATGAAATGAGATTGGGATTGAAGTTGGGAATGATTCACCATGATGTGTTTCCCGTTTTTGTCATGTCGGCCAAAAAAAATATGGGTAGCGGCCGGATGATGGGTTTTATTGATAACGTGGCGCCCAGTCCACTCGAAGCAAAGCCTGAAATGACCGATGAGGGAAAGGAAATTGAGTGCGACCCGAAAAAGCCAGCGGTGTTGTTTATCTTCAAAACGCACCTGGAGCCCAATCTTGGTAAACTTTCATTTTTCAAAGTGATATCCGGTGAAATGACCGCAACCTCAGAGTTAATAAATAGTCAAACGGGAGCAGTAGAAAGGTTCCACCAGCTTTTTACTATGGATGGAAAGACACGCAACCCCGTAGAGAAGCTGACAGCTGGTGATATTGGAGCTACACTAAAATTGAAAGACACCTACACTAACCAAACCTTGCATGCGAAAGGCTTTGATGTGACCGTGCAACCTATCGTCTTTCCAGAACCTCGCATTCGCACGGCAGTGATCGCACTTAGTAAACAGGACGATGAGAAGATCGGAGAAGTGCTGCATAAAATTCACCTCGAAGATCCAACTCTCTTAGTAGAATATTCTACTGAGTTAAAACAGTTGATTGTATCGGGACAGGGGGAATTGCACCTGCAAGTGTGCAAATGGTTTTTGGAAAACGTGTATGGACTGCATGCCGATTTTATTGCTCCTCGTATTTCTTATAGGGAAACCATTCGAAAACCATCTGGTGCAATGTATCGCCATAAAAAACAATCGGGTGGTGCGGGACAGTTTGGGGAAGTGCATCTAAAAGTCGAGCCTTATTATCCCGGCATGCCCGAGCCTGAAGAGTTTACCATTCGTGGTAAAGAAGTGATTGAATTACCATGGGGAGGACATTTGGTTTTTTATAACTGTATTACCGGAGGCGTAATTGATAGCCGATTTATTCCTTCTATCCTGAAAGGAGTGATGGAGAAAATGGAAGTAGGACCGATATCTGGTTCGCGTGTGCGCGATGTGCGAGTGATGGTGTACGATGGCAAAATGCATCCGGTAGACTCTAACGATATTTCATTTAAAATTGCCGGTATGTTAGCCTTCAAGGAAGCTTTTTTAAAAGCTGAACCGCAATTATTGGAACCCATTTGTGATCTGGAAGTTACTTTGCCGGCCGAAATGATGGGTGAAGTATTGGCTGATTTGCAAACGCGCAGGTCTCTAATTATGGGAGTTGATCCGCTGGGAAGTAGCGAAATCATTAAAGCAAAGACACCACTCGCTGAATTGAATCGCTACTCCACTTCTTTACGATCTTTATCGCAAGGAAAGGCGCGATTTATACAGCGGTTTGCAGAATTTGCGCCTGTTTCGATGGACATACAAATGCGGGTAGCAAAAGCGTTACAGGTGGTAGAGGCTGAATGAAAAACAAAAAGCGAGATAGTTTCTAATGGGGATTAGCTAATCCAACCATTGGCTGTTGACTTTTTGGAAAACCAAATAAGAAAAATGCCAATGGAAAAAACCATAATGGGCATAGCCATGCCTCCCGGTCCATAAACTTCAATCGACTTGCTCATGAACAAGTTGTAATACATTTGCACAACGATACCCACAAAGGCGACAATGAAAACCGGAGTTGCCCATTTCTTTTTCAGTAAGAGCAGAATGCTACCCAGTGTGCTACCCCAAACGGCAATAGCAAAAGCGCTGATGGACCATGCTGGCACAGACTCTATCAAAAGTCTTTCGTTTTCCGGGAGCGCTTGAAGCGCCTCAGGGCTCATCATTACTTGTGATAAATAGGCCATTACGCCCATCAGGTTCCAGACAAGTGCGATGACACTTACGACCCAGAACCAGGTTGCGGGTTTATTGGTGGTAGTCATATTGTGGGGTTTAAGGAATAGTAAGTTGCAAAAATCAACTTGGAATTGCTACTACTTTGTTACGAACGGTCAATGAAAGCGGTTGGATTGTTTACCTTACATCAATATGATTTTAATAAGCCGGCTTCTTGCTCTTACCTAAAAATGCCCGCTAAGAATTCCTACGGCAAACTCATTTGATAGCTAGAGGGCGAAAGCAGGACGCTTGCGCCAGAACTGGGATTTGTCAGAGGGATTTTTAACCAAGAGGATCAGAAAACATCAAATTCATTTTGTTCCAATGGTTACAAGGCATTTAACTCTCCTTCTTAATTTGCACATTGCCTGACTCTAAATCGATATTGATTTGTTTGATTACAGAATCAATTTCATGGGCTTGGTCAACCATTTTCTCTACAAAAAAATCCGCGTTTTGGGTAGGGTCAAGTTTGTAAATGGATGCCAGGCCGAGTAGCCTTGCCACGGGACCTCTTAAATGATGGGCGTTTCTAAAGCTGTATTTATACAATATTTCATTTTGAATTTGAATCTTTGCGGTTCGTTCGTTAACCACTTCTTCCAAATGCGTGTTTAAGGCATTTAGATTGTCTTGAATTTGAAGCAGCTCTTCATTTTGTGTTTCAATCTCCTTGCTCTTTTCATTGAGTTGGATATTGCTATCTCTCAAGTATTGAAGAATTCTATCGTAGTTCGCTTTCAACACTGCTGTTGCATAAGATAGAACGAAATACAAAACCGAATACGTAATGGCGGCAGTGATGGCGTCCTGTAGGTGAAAAACAAAAAGCGTATTAATAATAATAAAAGCAATGCAATGCATAATCCACATGATGCGACCTTTTAACATAACTGAAAAAATAAAACCGACTATCATTACTACAGCTAAAGTGGTGGTGGTATATGGAACTGTTAAACGTTGATAACTCATGGCCGCGAGGGCTACAGACGTGGCGATCAAAACTGCTATGGTAGGATGATTACGTCTGAGTATGTACGCAATAACAAATGCACATAACATGGCAACAGAAATGACAATTGATAAAGTGTCTTCAGGAAAAAATAAAAGATTGGAGATAATTATTAGAAGAACTCCGCCTATCGAAATCATCAAAATCGTGTCGAGGAAAAATTTCTCGATATCTCTTATCTCCATGTGCATGGGTCATTCATTTCTGTGAGATGTTAATTTACTAAAAGTTGTTGACACGAGACTTACACCTAATGAGCCTTAAATAATTTAATAGTGTAATCCAACAATTTACCATCTCCGTGTTCTCCATGCCCCGGCACAACCATTTTCAGATTGGGGTATTCTTTTTTAATCCGTCCAACAGTATTTGACCACTCTGCCACATTCGCATCGCCCAGAAAGCCTTTACTGGCATCTAACTCCTTTATAAGACAACCTCCAAATAACACATTTTCGCTAGGGGAATAACCGACTACGTTATCCTTGGTGTGGCCTTCACCAAAATATTTTACCATAACATTTTCATCACCCACACTTAACGTTAGCGGTTCAGTAAATCGATTAATGGGAAGAACAAAATCATTCTCTTTTGCGAGTTCAATCGTTTTGAAATACGCATAAGAAGGAACATCATTTTCATGAAATGCTTTTAGCCCTGCCAAACAATCATTGTGGAAATGGGTTGGAACAATTGCGTTTATTTTGCAATGCAGCGTTTCTTTTATCCATTTGATTAATTCTTCTGACGTTTCGTTACTGGTGGGCGTATCGAAAACAATGGCTTCATTGCTATTTCTTACAATGAGACCGTTACAGGGCACATTTCCAAAATCGTTGGTTTGCAAAAAGGAGATGTGCTTAAAAGAATTTTCAGAAATCTGGACGACAATCAGATCTTTTGATTGGTAAACTTCTTTGGGTTGGAAAGCCTCTTGCTTTTGAGAACACTCCACATTCACAAAAGCGATTGCAAGCATAACGAGCGCCTTTTTAATCACCTTCATATTACTTTTCTTTTGGTTTGGTAGTTCCATAGACAATTAGTTCCAGCACTTAATTAATAATTCGTCAGATCGAAAGATCTGACGACACAAAAAAATTCAGGTAGTTTGAAAAAGACTGTTCTATCCGAAAAATAGGATGCGCGTCTTCTAACTGATCGCCTACTTACATCCAGCATTTAGCTGATTTATATACTCCGTTAATTTATCCCAGCCAGGTTCACCTGCATAAGGACAACCGAGGCTCATTTTTTTTATGACTTCATTTAAATTTGATTTGTTTACAGTCACGACTGACTTCTCAACCGTATCAAAAATCAAGTACTCTTTTCTGTTTATCTCAATGCTTCCCAATACTTCTTGCACGGCATTACCAACATTGGCAGCATTCTCTATAGATTCATTCAAATTTTGCCCACCGCCAAAGTTACTGGTAAGCGCCTGGGCAGCTACTTCATTCGCCAACTCACCAGCTGCTTGGTTTTTTACACTTGTGAAAAATTCATTCTTTGTTTTTGAGTACGGGTTGCGACTCAAACGAAAACGGCCGTCCGTCAGACGCAACACATAGCCATCGGCATAGCCGTCCCAGCGGTTGACAACTCCATTGACCTCTTGCCCAAACTCCACCAATCGCCCGCCTTTAAACGTAGAGGCTACGGTTGTGCCCTCTGGCAAAAAGGCAACGTTGTAGATAAAAAAATCGTAGTCGCTGAAATCACGCAATTGCGCAACCTTCCCGGTTAGCTTCACTCCGTTAGGCAATACGATGTATCCCGGTTGAAAATTCTTCTCCGGATTTTTAAAATCGTTGGGATATATTCTTTCATAAATGATAGGATCCAATAATATCGTGGTGATTTGTTCTGCAGGAATTTCGATTTTCTCGTCTCCGGTATTTACCTTCACCCGATTAAATACATCCTTTTTCTTAAAAAACGTGATTTTTCCTTTTACTTCACTGCCACTGGTTAGTTTCACTGTACCCTTCTGCGGTTGGCTTGATCTGGTGTTGCCGAGTGAGTTTGGGTAGGGGATTGTGTTGATGTCCACTTCTGTAACGGATCGCAACGTAATTTTTTGGGCGTTACCAGAAAGGGCAAGTAAAAAGCAGGAGGCGAAAAGAAGATTTTTCATAAGAATTACGTGAATAAATCGAAAGGTAACACTTGTTGCCGGACTTAATTATTCTCTAAAAATTTAATTTTTACTCGGGTGTATCTTCGTGCGGTCAGGTAGAAGATCTGACGCCACAATAAAATTTATAGATCGTCAGGTCGGAAGACCTGACGGCACAATAAGCCTCGGCTTTTTCTTACTCCAACCCCGCGCTTCCGTCAGAGTCCGCTCATGTGTGGTCAGGTCTTTCGACCTGACCCATCTCAAAAGAATAGGCAATTGCCAAAAAACTGATCAACATTTCTGCCTCGAAATGCCATAGAACTAAGGTAATAAATTTATAGAAAGTGCTATTGAGCTAAGGTAGCAAATTTATAGATCGTCAGGTCGGAAGACCTGACGGCACAATAACGTTTCTACTTCGAAGTGCTATTGAGCTAAGGCAGTAAATTTATGGATCGTCAGGTCGGAAGACCTGACGGCACAAAAGGTCAACGGATTGTTTTGCCATCGCAATTCATGCGGAATAGAAGCGATTTTTAACTTTTCAAGTTGTTGAGAAAAAACCTCAACACCTAAGAGCAAGATGATTGTGTTAATAAAAAGGCTTTTCATGGGTAGTATAAAGAATTGATGAAATTATGATTTTATAAAGATACTATTGCGCAGGTCATTTTCTATGGCGGATGGTTGTGTTGTTGCCAGAGATTTCCAAAATCTGTTATTGAACCTTTTATTCCTCGCAGCGTCTCCCGTTTCGGGGACTCCGCGCTTGATACTCTGTGGTAGCAAATTTTTTGATCGTTAGGTCGGAAGACCTGACGGTACAATTAGGAAAGCCCTTCAAACTTTGCTTTCATAGTTGGATTTCCGTGAGTTAGTTTCTTAATGGTTAAGTCCTCTGTTTTTTCATTCGCAAGTCGTAGGTTGTTTTCCGAGGAGAGCAACGCAAGTTTAGTTTTCTCCAATTCCTTTATCGTTTTATCAATACCCTCAATCGCTTCCTTAAATTTGCGACTTGCTAAATCATAATTCTTTGCAAAGCCTTCCTTAAACTTGTTCATTTTCTCTTCGAAATTTGTAATATCGATATTTTGACTTCTAACCAAGGCAAGTTCGGATTTGTATTGCATTGAGTTCATTGCTGCATTTCGAAGTAATGTGATGATAGGAATAAAAAATTGCGGGCGCACAACATACATTTTACTGTATTTGTGTGATACATCAACAATACCCGTATTGTAATACTCACTTTCTACTTCTAACAATGAAACAAGAACTGCGTATTCGCACTTTTTTTCAGCGCGGTCTTTGTCAAGCTCCTTTAAAAAATCTTCGTTCTTCTTTTTTGTAGCTGTTTCGTCTCCCTCATTTTTCATTTCAAACATTATTGAAATGATTTCATTTCCTGATTCGTCAGTTTCCCTATAGATGAAATCTCCTTTACTGCCGGATTTCGAATCGTTGTCTTTTTCGAAATATGCTTTTTGAAAAGCTGTCGCACGAAGTTTATTGAACTCAGTCTCACAATGTTGTTCGAGTGTTTCTCCCAGCATTTTGGTCGAAAGTTTGAGCTTCATGTCTTTAACACGGGCTATCTCTTCATCTTTGTAGTTGATAATTGTATCCTTTTTTTGCAATTCTGTTGAAAATTGCTGCCTTAAAGAATTTTCAAGATTTTGTTTCTCCAATTCCTTTGTTTTTAAATCATTTGCTAAATCGTCTCGTTCTTTTGCGACTTTCTGAACAGCTTCGTTGACAGCTAGTTTCTTCTCAACTTCAACATTCTCAATTTTTGCTTTTAGTTGATTTATTTCAGACTCCTTTTGATTTAATTTCTCCGATAATGCCAACTCGCTTTGTGCTTTGAGTTCAGTCAATTGCCTATCCTTCTGTGCAAGTTGATCTTGCAAAGAACTTCTAACACTCGCCTCAGCCAATTTTACAGCACTTTCTTTCTCTTTGTCAGCAAGACTCAATCGCTTTTGCAATTCCTCCTCAAATTGGTGGTCTCGTACTTGCTTGAGTATATCGGCAAAGCCAGCTTCATCAACTTTAAAAACCTTCTTACAATTGGGGCAAATAATTTCGTTCATAGAGACATAGCTGTTTTACATATTTACTCACTGTTTCTTATACTTTGCTTTGGAAAACAAAATCAATAAACTCCTACATCAAACTCGGTATTTACTTTAACCATTGTTATACTTTAGAATATCTATAAACTCCTTTGATATTCTGTGCCAAAAATTGACCATGGGAATCGGCTTGCATTAATCCTTGATAAATATGCTGAGGCACATCGAAATACTGATAGATTGAATTGTTTAAAAATTCAATTTCTAAAGTTGAAGTGTTTTCATCATATCCAATTGAGGCAATATTTGATGATGTTACTGGTTTTCTTTCCATTTTTATATTTATTTAATTATACGTTCAATTTTAGGGTTTTGTGCTCTCCAAGTTTCAATAAACTCTTCATAATTTGGAGCTTCTTCCATTTTATTACCCCATCCGCCAGGCCGAAGTGAATCTTTAGATTCAACTTCATCAAAAACAATTGGGTCTTGGCTGTCTGGTCGTCTCTCCTTTGTAGGAGCTTTTATAAATGTCCTCATAGGCAACTTTACAGCTTCACCTAGGATAATTGCTTCTCCTGTTTTTAGTATTGGTAACATACTAGTGAGCCCTTCAAGATTATCAGAAACAGCACTTGTAATATGACCTCTATCAGTAGAGTTTGATAGTCTTAAAGCAAAGAAAGTTCCACATTGAGAAAGAATCGTAGAATTTATTTCTGATGGTCTTTGGCTTACTATCATTGTTCCAATACCATATTTTCTTCCCTCTTTTACTATTTTTTGAACAATAGAAAGTGCACTTCCTTCAGAGTTTAAATAATTGTGAGCTTCTTCCATTAATAATAGAAGTGGTCTTTCTTTTCCTCCTTGAGAAAGGTTTCTAGACCAAAATAAACCATCGTAGATAATCCTAAGTAGAACTCCAATTATTGTATTTAAAATTGTAATTGGAACACCTGATAAATCTAAAATTGTTATCGGTTTATCACTTCCAATCCATCCTTTCAATAATTCATCTAAATCTTTGTCAACATCTCCATCGTGTTTCGGAGTCAAATCTGTTGGTTTGAAAATGAAGTCAAATCTTGGAATTCTTAATTTTGAACCGAGTGAATGAAGTTGTTGTCCATTTGTTAATGGAGATTCATTCTGGTACTGAACACGATCACCATTTGCCCCATTTGAATTAATTTTCTTAAAGATAGGAGGAAGGCCATTAACTGGGTCTCCTTTAATTTCATTTCCGTCTTTATCTAATTCATAAGCCAACGGTTTACCTTCTTTATCTTGATACAGTTTACCAAGTGTTTGTGTGTATAACTCATACCAAAGATGATTTAAACTAAAAGGGATTGGAGAATCAACATTTAATGTGTCTGTATTCAATCCTTTTCTGGGGTACTTTTCTAAACTCTTTCTTTTTTCAGACAATATCCTTTCTAGTATTGTATTATAATCTTTTTCATTTGAAATTTTTCCGAAACTAACCTCGCATAGTTCGTCAAAATTTAAAGCCCAAAACGGAAGTAAAAGTTCCTTTTCAACACTTCCTGCACTTTTATCAGCATTTATCTTATAAATATTGGCTCTATCTTTCAATGCCTGACCATATTCACCGTGGATATCAAAAACCAAAATTCTAGAGGACGGATATTTCTCGGTATCTGATAGAGCATTTAATAAACTTGCAACGGTTGTAGATTTACCAGAACCTGTAGTTCCGACAACCGCAGAATGTCGTGTTATTAACTTGTTTACATCAATTAAGGCTGGAATAGATTCAGCGCCTGCTATGTGCCCAACGTTTACAAAATAAGGTTTGTCAGGTTGTCCATATATTCTTTTTAAATCTTCCTCTGAAACTAGATGAACTTCGTCACTTATAGTTGGATATTGGGAAATGCCTCTTTGAAATTCGCCTGCTCTTTGTCCTTCACCAACTAGTTGAATTGTAATCCATCTGTTCCCATACGGTTGACTAGGAATTTGATTTTCAGGAACTGCACCCGCACCGACTTGTGTAATAATGCCAAATAAATAATTATATCCAATAGGTATTTTGACAAAGCTCCCAATCTGCCCAATTCGATAGCCCTCACCATTAACATAAGTCAAACCGGATAAAGAATCGTGAACCATTGCTACTCTTATGGTTGTACCCGTTACATCTTGTACTGTCCCTAAAAATGTAGAATTATTTTTCATCCAAAGTAGTTTGTTTGTCACCTATAAGTGCTTGAAGAAAATCACCTAACGTTGAAAAATCACCTAATTTTAATTGGTGAACTTTTTTATCATAACATTCTGCCAAGTTATCTTCGTCTTCGATATCACCAGATATCTTCCATTTACCTCTGACCGTTCCAATAATGCCTTCATCACTAGACCATAAAGCAAGGTTATTTCTGTTTTTGGCTAATTGTATTGCTTTTGGGTAACGATCAATTAGCTTTTTTTCTGAGTCTTCGAAAGTTAAAGTGTCAAATAACATCGCTATAACCATAGATTTGGGATTTGCCTTTAATGCATTTAAAATAGTATCATTTAAATGCTCATCATTAAAGGAATAGCCTGATAATACCATGAATGAATTTGGCAATCTTAAAAATCTATTAAGTTGGTCTATTAGAGCTAAATATGGCATTTTTCTACTTTGTTCATATTTCAAGTGAGAAGGATAAATCAAATAAGAATCACCATTAGCCTTTGTCAAACTCGACCTGTAAACCTCTTTGTTTTCTTTTTGAAACCAATTTATAGAACCGTGAATTTTCCACAATCTAGTCCAATGTTTAGGAATCAAATTATCTTCAACTGCGCGCAAGTCAAAGAAAGATTGTCGTGAACCCACAAATCCATCAAAGTATGGAATTGATAAGTCCTCAAAAGCTTCTTCAAGTAACAAATCATAATTTGTAGTAAATACTTCAACAGGATTCTCCCTATCAATTGAAATCCATTGGGCAAGTTTATGGTAAGGTGTATCTTTATCAGGGAGATTTACTTCAAGCTTTTCGGCAATTTTGTTGCAAATGTTTTTTTCAAGTTCAACCAAATTTTCTTTTGTGAATCCTCTTACGGTATTCCCAACAGAGACCTCCTTTAAACCACGAAGAAAACTTAATATGTCTTCAATATTTATATCCTCGATCTTTTTTTCACCCTGCTTGGCAAGATTTATTTCATCAATTAATTTATCATAATTGTTTTTTTCTTCCGTTTCAGATTTTAATTGATTCGTAACAAACTGGGTTAGCTTTGCGACATCCGGTATCAAAGGCCATTTTTCAGCAGGCATTTTTACCGCAAGAGGACATCCTGCGGAAATAAAAAAACCTAATGGTTTCTTGTCCTGTGATAGTGTTTGTCTTAAAAACTTTACATGTTTTACCGGGTCGTGTGTCGTCATAACATTATTGTAAATCTTATTTTAAAAATTCTGCTTTCGATTTCACAGCCATCCATTTGGCTTGCTTACAAACCCACATTTACGAAACTCTATCGCGTCAATCCACTCATAAATACTGTCTTGCCGCCATTGCTCTTTTTCCTTTCGGAAAGGTAGACCCCGCCTACCAGAAAAAAAACGGGGAAAACCACGTTTTTTATTTGAGAGAAATTTTGTATAAAATTTTAATGCTGCAGGCGCTGCGCATTTAAAAATGCAATAGGCAAATCTGTTTTTCCTTTGGTGGCAAGGTCGGCCATAATCTCGCCTACTACTGATACAAACTTAAACCCGTGCCCGCTAAAGCCGGCCGCTATGGCCACGCACTGATCGTAGCCCGGCAGAAAATCAATCACAAAATGTTCATCGGGGGTGTTGGTGTACAAGCACGTCTTCATGGTATGCGTGGCCGCATAGGCATTCGGCAAAAAGCGATGGAGCGCCTCCACCAAATGTTCTTCATCATCAACGGAAGTAACGCGGCTGACCTGATCGGGCTGCGAGACATCGCCCGGATAATGATAGGCGAGCTTCATGCCGATGGGCGCACCAAATTGCGCCACGGGCAATTGCGGAAATCCATAGTACATGCCCGGTCGGGTATGATCATCGATGAGCCAGCAGGGAAAATTTCCCAACGCATACGAAGCGGGTTGTTGGGTGTTCACCCACGCAATGGCCTGCCGCGTAACGGTGAGCTTTGCATGCAGCGATGGAATGAGTTGCCCCGCCCACGGCCCCGCAGTAATCACTAACTTTTGGCATTGGTAATTTCCTTTGTTCGTCTTCACCACCATACGCTCTCCCTCCTTTTTCCACTCGAGCACTTTTTCTTTGGCGCGCACGGTGGCTCCCAGCCGAATGGCCTGATCGGTATAAACAGTAACGCAACGCTCGGGTGTTAGAAATCCGGCATCGGGTTCAAACAACACTTCATAGGAATCGGGAATTTGAAATGTGGGAAAGCGTTTTTTCGTTTCTGCTCGTGAAAGTGATTGCACATCTAGTTGATAGGTAGCAGCCGATGCACGCACGCCTTTGATCAAGACATCGTCTGGCTGGCCCGCATACAGTAAGCCGGTTGGAAAATAGACTTGTGTGTTGGCGGCTGCTTCGAATTGTTTCCAATTTTCATAAGCGCGTTGCAGCAGCGGCACATAGTCGGGATGCTCAAAATACGCTTTGCGAATGATGCGGCTCTGCCCGGCATGCGAGCCTTGATCATGCGGAATGTCGAACTGCTCGAGCCCTAATACTTCATAACCTTGCTTTGCCAATTGATAGCAAGTAGATGAACCCATAGAGCCCACACCGATAACGATGATATCAAAATTGGTTTTCATAATTCTTACGCTTATGTGAAGCTAGTATTTTTTTCACGCAAAGGCGCAAAGAACGCAAAGGGAAAAGAATCCAATTTAAACTTCATGCCTCTGCGCCATTTTTTTCA
>JAJTGQ010000126.1 GCA_021299455.1 Flammeovirgaceae bacterium
CGATTGTCAACAAGATGGCCTTGGCTTTGTTGGACAAAGAGAAATCCACCAAAATGTCCAAACGATCAAAACGGTTGACCGCTGCATTGGATGATGATTACAGAAGTTTGGTGCTAAAATGTTAAAAGCGATTTCCCTGCGTGATTATCTTCAAAACTTGACTAAGTAAAAAAAAATGCGTGTTCATTTTTCGGTAGTCAAGTAGCCAAGCGTTTCTTTTCATTTGCAATAAATTTTATTAGCCATGAAAGGAATTCTCTATGTAATCATACTATGCAGCGCTCAGTTTGCTCATGCACAAAAAATGGGTATTGATTTATTCATTCGCCTTCCCCAAGTAGTAAATTATAATTTCACCAAGCCCACTATTTCTTATGCACCTCTTATTTCAACGGGTCTCACTTTACGATACAAAAAAGCCTTTGTTGATGTAGGGTCATTTATTGGAAATACTAATGTGGTTGGGCATTACAGTTATTTTGGTTCAGCTCTTTACAACAGGCAAAGCCCAGACAATTGGTTATTTGTAACAAACTGGTTTGGCGAAGCAACGTATTTTCCTGCACAGCAAGACAAGAAAAGCTATTGGGTACAAACGGTAGGCATCAGCCCTGTATTGGTGCGGCCCTTTCATTTTGGGGCATTTGCGATAGCTTTAACCATAGGGGCTGCTTTTTATGACGACACCCTCAGCTTAAATTCGCGCATCATATTCAACTATTCATTGCCAATCATCAAAAGCAAGTCATGAGCAAGTTAACATTTCAAGAAAAATATGATGCCATGTTTCGAAAAGATCCTTCGTTTGAAGGGCTATTTGTAACAGCAGTAAAAACCACAGGTGTTTTTTGTAGACCTGTTTGCCCCGCTCGAAAGCCTAAGCCAGAGAACGTTGAGTTTTATGAATCGGCACAAGAGGCCATTCATCAAGGCTTTCGGCCTTGCCTTGTTTGCAAGCCGATGGAGCAAGCCAATAAAACGCCCTATCACATCCAGCTTTTGATTGACGAAATTAGTGCGAACGTAGAGTTGCGATTGAAAGACGCAGATTTGAGAAGGAGAAAAATTGAACCCATTCAGGTACGCAGGTGGTTTCAAAAGAATCACAATATGAGCTTTCAGGCATTTCAGCGCATGCTTCGCATCAACGCTGCTTTTACCAAAATCGGCAATGGCCAAACAGTTACCGTCTCCGCCTTTGATACAGGGTATCAATCGTTGAGTGGCTTCAATGGTAGCTTTCGCGCGATTGTTGGTAAGGCGCCAACTGCTTCGAAAGATAAAACCATTATTAATATTACGCGCTTCACCACGCCACTCGGCCCGATGTTTGCATGTGCCACCAAACAAGGCATTTGTCTATTAGAATTCACCAATCGCAGAATGTTGGAAACAGAATTTGAAGAGTTGAAGAAACGATTGAATGCCGTTATACTTCCAGGGGAAAATAGATTTTTGAGTCAGGTAGAGAAAGAAATATTAGAATACTTTAACAGAACCAGAAAAGTCTTTGCGGTTCCACTTCATACGCCTGGTACTGATTTTCAAAATGAGGTTTGGAAAAAATTGCAGCAAGTACAATACGGAAAGACGATCTCTTACAAGCAATTGGCCATCAGGATGGAATGTCCGACTGCTGTGAGGGCTGTTGCCTCGGCTAACGGTCGCAACCGCATTGCTATTATCATTCCTTGCCATCGGATTATAGGAGAAAATGGCGACCTCACGGGCTATGGTGGCGGATTGCCAAGAAAAAAGTGGATGATAGATTTTGAAAAGCAGAATTCTGAATGAATTTCATGAATTGCCGATAAAAATTTCAATTTCTATTCTTCCACTTTCCCGACCGCATATACCAAAAGGCCATCGAGAACATGCAAATCCAATAAACCCATTCGCTCACCCAACCCCACGTGATAGACATGTTCCATACTTCGAGTACGAGGTAAACATAGAGTATGTAGGCAAAAAGAGTTACGATTTCAATAATCAGATTGACCACTGTATTTCCTGAACCAGTGACTGCATTGAGCCACACCACAGAGAATGATTGAAGGAACAAGGCGGAAGACACCACTCGTAAAACAGGAGTGGCGTAGGCAATGAAATCTTCGCCCTGGCCAAACATCGAGAGCAACGTGCCTGGGAAAATATTGAGAATAACAATTAACGTTATTGAAAAACTGGCGCTCACTTTGGCGATGCGTTTCACCAGGGGCATTACTTCTTCTTGTTTGCCTTGGCCAATCACATTGCTCACCATCGTATTGGCGGTGGCCGCAAAGGCCCACGAAAAAATCCCGGCAAGGCCAAATACATTTCGCATCGTATTGGAAACAGCCAAATCGCGCGCGCCATGGTGCTCGATCAGAATGTAAAAATATTCCCACGTCACAATGCTGAGCGCGAATTGTAAAATGAGCGGTGTTGATTTAAGCAGAATCAACTTGATGGAGCTGAGTTCCAGTTTCCAGTTTTCAAATAGTCCAAAGGCTTTGTTGATTCCTTTTGCATGAATGACGGCAAAGATGACGAGCAAGCCGGTTGCTTCTGCGATGATGGACGCATAGGCTGCTCCATTGAAACCCATCTTTGGAAAGCCAAAGTGACCGTAAATAAAAGCATAGTCGAAAAAGATGTTGGCAATGGCTTCGCTCAGCGTTCCCCACACTAGGAATTTTGTTTGGTTCGTTCCTACCAAGAGCGCATTGCGCATGACATACAGATAGAGAAAAGGCAACCCCCAGATGCGGATAAAAATAAATCCAATCACTTCTTCGGCTATCACTTGATTGTGAATCGTGGCTCGCAAAATCATCGGAGCCAACGTGTAGCTGATTAAAATTCCGATGATCGAAACTCCCAGAGCAGCCCACACACCATGATAAAACAGCTTACCAATTTCCTTCGGTTGGTTTTCTCCTGCTTTGCGCGCGATCAACGATTGCAGTCCATTGTTTAAGCCACTACCGATCACAGCAAAGATCAGGTAATAGACTCCGGTGATGGCCGCACTGGCCAACGCCTTTTCGCCCAATCCTCCCAGAAAGACGTTGTTGGTAATGAAATTGATTTGAGGGACAATCAACGCCAATGAGATCGGCATCGCCAAACTAAGTATTTGCTTGTAGCCGGTTTGAAGGCGTAGGTCCTTTGATTTCATCAGATTTGAACTTCAAAAGTAAATTAATTCCATCACCTTAGACTAACTTTAAGAAACATACGTCCCTCTTAAAAACCCTCTTTATGCAAACCATCCTCGGAGCTAACGGAACGATTGCCAGCGAACTTTCTAAACACCTGCCACAGTACACCGATAAAATCAGACAGGTAAGTCGTAACCCCAAAAAAGCAAATGCCAGTGATGAACTCTTTTCGGCAGACTTGTTGAATTACCAACAAGTAGAAAAGGCGGTGGCTGGCAGTGAGGTGACCTATTTGTTGGCAGGCCTGAAGTATGATATAAAAGTCTGGCAAGAACAATGGCCGAAAGTGATGAAGCACACGATTGATGCTTATAAAAAAACACAATAGCAAGTTGGTGTTTTTTGACAATGTCTATTCATACGGACTAGTGAAGGGAACGATGACAGAAGAGACGCCTTTCAACCCGACTAGCAAGAAAGGTGAAGTACGGGCAAAGATTGCTACCCAGTTGTTAGAGGAAATCAAAGCTGGGAATTTGCAAGGGATGATCGTAAGAGCAGCCGATTTTTATGGACCGAATGTATTGTTGAGTTTAACGCATTCGATGGTAACAGAAAAATTGAAAGCTAAGAAGGCCGCTCAGTGGATCGGTGATCCTAAAAAAATTCACAGCTTTACCTACACGCCAGATGCTGGTAAGGCAGTAGCGATTTTAGGAAATACCCCTTCTGCTTTTAATCAAACCTGGCATGCCCTGACAAGTCAGGGAAAAATTACAGGAGAACAATATGTCAGTATGGCATGTGAGCTCGCGGGACATCCCTTTAAAATTCAGCCGCTACCCAAATGGGGCGTGCGAGCACTTGGTATATTTATTCCGGTGTTGCGCGAGTTTGTAGAGATGATGTATCAATACGAAAACGATTACTTTTTTGATAGCTCGAAGTTTGAAAAGGCGTTTGGAATCACAGCCACTTCTTACAAAGTAGGAATTGCTGAAACTTTGCGTTAAATGTTTTTCAACTAATTGGATAAGTCGAAGCACTGCACTTGTCAGTCTGAGTTTATCGAAGACTCTCTTTCAACACTATTCGCCACCCTTCGACAGGCTCAGGGTGACATCTCTAAATCGATTCACTGTCAGTCGAAGGATTGTCAGTCTAAGCTTGTCGAATCACTGTCAGTCTGATTTCTATGACAAAACCAAATTGAACTGATAGGGTATTTGCTGTGTTATGACAGCAAATACCCTATGGATGATTTTGTTACGTATAGCATTCAAAACTAACATTTTGTTTTTTCCTTCTCGAACCTTTCGTTGATAATACTCCTGTAGGTCATTCTTAAGTTGTATCGCCCTCATGGCCGCCATGTGAAGGATGGACTTTAATCGTTTGTCAGCGAATACAGATACTCTTGTTTTGCCACGAATGGAAGTGCCAGATTGATGTTCAAAAGGGACTACTCCGCAGTAACAACCAAACTTACGGGGCTCAGTTATTTTTTGAAATCCTTCTGTGGCAGACAAAAGCATCCAAGTTAGAACCTTTCCAACACCAGGAATGGAGCCTACGAGCCGTGCTTGTGCAGAAAGTGTTTCATCGGATTGAATTATGCCCTGTAATTCTTTTTCCAAAGCATCAATCTGTGATTTTAAGCCCCGTACCAACTGCTGGTTGAGTTTGATCAACGCCTTGTCAAGACCTGTGCTCTTGATTAGCTGATAGCCGGCCAGTTGCTGGTCTAATTGTTTCTTTTGTGATATCCTCAAAGTTCTCTCAGACAATAGGATTTTGATCTTTTTGATTGCCAATGGAAGAGGTTTCCATTCGGGGGTGTTAGCATGGTTTTTTTCGATGGATGAAGCGATACTCACCGCATCAATCTTATCATTCTTTCCACGAATAAGCCCCATTGATTTTTTTAGGTGCAATGGGGGAACTACATAGATATGTCCCTTGAAAGAGGCTAGTGCTTCATAGATCGACCAATTGTAGCGACCGGTATTCTCCATGGCAACATAGGTACTTTCGCAGTCATACTGTTTAAAAAATCGGCTAATGGCTTTTGTCGTGTTTGCGATAACAAAAGAGCCTTTGCCCGAGTCATCATTCACAAACACATCCAGACTTGCCATGCTGACGTCAATTCCAATAAAAGTCTTTTTCATAAATTTGTTTTTAATGGTTAACAACTGGGAAAAGCATAAAGACACTCAACTTCTTGATAATGGGTCATGAGCCCGAATTTCTATTTGAGGATTCTTGATGAAAAGGGAGACGGTCTTAATCAGGCTATGAGTTTTGCTCAGAGCTTGTCATAGTTTACCCTTCTCCTTTTTCTCAATTCTAAAGTTAGCACAAGTCTAAAGGAGCTTGTCGAAGACCACTCTCCGCCAATATCCTCGCTTTTCTGAACGAAACAGACTGACTCGGAGTGGTTTTAAAGTAAAGGTTCAAAAAAAGAAGACTAAAAGCAGTGCAATCGGTGTCCAAATCATTGAGACTTTTTGGGGCGCTTGACGTTCGAATTGAAATACTCGAAAATCGAGTTAAATTTTTTAGATAAACAGCTATAAAAAGGATCTATCTCGAAAGAAGAAATATTGTTTCTTGTCATTACTTTTGACAACCCTAAAGGATAATCCTCTTGAATACGAAACTTCAACAAATTTTTGATTCGCTTGAAACTCAACGAAATCAACTTTTCAAATCCCTTGATAGCCTCTCGGCAGAAAAGCTAAATCAGCAACCTTCAAGTGGCTGGTCCATCAATCAAGTGATTGCCCACCTTATAACAGCAGAACGCTTGTCAATTTTGTACCTCCACAAAAAAATACAGGCAATCAATGAAGTGGAAAATTCCGGATTGATAGAAGAACTAAAAATGATTGTGCTCATCATTAGTCAGCGATTGCCCTTTAAATTCAAAGCGCCAAAAGTAGTAGTTGAAAATACCAAGTCATCAACAAGCCTTCAAGAACTCGAGCAAGAGTGGACTACCGTGCGCAATGAATTAAAAATAGTGTTGTAGAAATTCAATGACGACCAGATAAAACGGAAAATATATAAACATGTGGTGGCCGGCAAGCTCAATATTCAACAAACGCTTCTGTTTTTCCGCGAACATATCATTCACCATCAGCAGCAAATCAAACGACTTCTATAACGCGTTTATTCCTGCTATGTAATTGTACTTTTGTAAAAAGTATTATTGTTATACTTTGCTAATTCTTATTTTCCATCTACTATGAAAAAAATTATTCTTGGACTCCTTCTTTTGACATCCTTTTTCATCAATGCGCAAACCAAACTTCAAAGTCCTGCTGAATTCTTGGGGTATGAATTGGGAGATCGCTTCACCCGCCATCATCGGGTAGTAGAATACTTCAAGCATATCGATGACGTAGCCTCTAATGTGCAAGTACAACAGTATGGAGAAACCTATGAACATCGTCCGTTGATATATGCCATCATTGCTTCCCCCGATAATTTCAAGAACATCGAACAAATTCGCCTCGACAATCTGAAAAGAACAGGCCTTGCACCAGGCACTCCTTCCACGAAAGTGGCCATCGTATGGCTGAGTTATAACGTACATGGCAATGAAGCCAACTCCATGGAAGCGGCCATGAAAACAATTTATGAATTAGTCAACCCTGATAACGCGAAGACAAAAGAGTGGCTGAAAAATACTGTGATCATCATGGATCCGTGTATCAACCCAGATGGCAGAGACCGCTATGCTAACTTTTTTAATCAATATGGAAATCTTCCTGCGAACGCTGACCCTCAAGCGCGTGAACATGCTGAGCCATGGCCACGCGGCAGAGCCAACCACTATCTTTTCGATCTTAACCGAGATTGGGCCTGGCAAACTCAAATTGAGTCGCAAGCCCGTATTAAAATCTACAACCAATGGATGCCTCACGTCCATGTTGACTACCACGAACAAGGTTATAACTCTCCTTACTACTTTGCCCCAGCTGCAGAGCCCTATCACGAAGTAATTTCCAACTGGCAACGTGAATTCCAAAATACGATCGGTAAGAACAATGCCAAGTATTTTGATGAACAAGGATGGCTTTACTTCACCAAAGAACGTTTTGATCTATATTATCCCAGCTATGGCGATTCTTACCCTACCTACAGTGGGGCAATTGGAATGACCTATGAGAAAGGAGGAATCGGTGCAGGCATTACGATAACAACCAAAGAGGGCGATCCGCTAACGTTGAAAGACCGGTTAACTCATCACTTTACAACTGGGATGGCAACTATCGAGACCTCTTCTCAAAACGCTATCAAGTTAGTGGATGAGTTTGAAAAGTTCTTTAAAGAAAATGTAAATATCCCTGCTGCGCCTTTCAAAACATATGTTATCAAGGCGGAAAACAATCCCGACAAATTAAAAAAGTTAACCAATTGGTTGACCAGTCATGGTATCCAGTTTGGTCATGCTGCCGCCTCTAAACCTTCGAGAGGATTTGATTTTCAAACGCAGTCGACCAACAACTTTACGCTAACAACGGAAGATATTGTTGTCAATATTTACCAGCCAAAAGGCCGGTTTGTTACCACTATTTTTGAACCTGTAACAAAATTAACTGACTCATTGACCTATGACATCACCGCCTGGAATTTGATGTATGCGTATGACCTAAAGGCATTCGCCTTGAATGAAAAGATCACCGTTGCCAACGGCTACGAACCAAAAGTTGTTGCACAAGAAGCGATCGCTGCAAAGCCCTATGCTTATCTATTCAACTATCATAGTTTGAATGATGTGGAGTTGTTAGCGTCATTGATGAAAAAAGGAATCAAGGTTAGAAAGGCGATGAAAGCATTTTCTACAGCTGGCAAAAATTTCGAACCAGGAACACTCATCGTGACAAGAAGAAATAACGAAGGAATTACTGACTTTGACAATGTGGTGCAAAATGCCGCCAAGAGTTTGGGCAGAAAAATTCACACAACATCAACAGGCTATTCTGATAAAGGCGCAGACTTTGGTTCGTCTGAAATGAGCTATATCAAAGCTCCCAAGGTGGCATTGCTAGGTGGCGATCAAACTTCTTCTCTCGACCACGGACAAGTATGGCATTTCTTTGAGCAGCAACTTCATTATCCACTTACAATTATTGGCACTGATTACTTTAAGAATGTAGATCTCTGGAAATACGATGTGCTGATTATACCGGATGGAAACTATAAATTACTTGACGAGGGCACACTAACCATGATTGAGCGCTGGACTAGTGATGGTGGCAGACTAATTGCGATGGCCGGAGCCAATTCTTCTTTTGCAGACAAGAAAGGTTTTGGCTTGAAGGTATTTGCGAATGATGATGCGAAAAGCAAAGCCGAGAGGGAAGCCAAGGAACAAAAAGAAAAAGAAGGACCGGTCAAATATGGTGATGCCGAAAGAAAAGAATTAACCAATTCAATTTTTGGGGCCATCTACAAAGTAAATTTGGACAAGTCTCACCCGCTTGCGTTTGGCTTAGGCGACTTCTATTATTCGCTTCGCACAAGTGAGTTACATTATGCATACCTTGAGAAAGGTTGGAATGTTGGTTTACTAAAAGGCAAACAAAAACCATTGATTGGTTTTGCCGGAGTGAAAATCAACAGACAATTAGAAAATACGCTTGTGTTTGGAGTGGAGGATAAAGGAAAGGGGCAAGTTGTCTACTTAGTAGACAATCCGCTGTTCCGCAGTTTTTGGGAGAATGGTAAAATGCTTTTCTCCAATGCAGTGTTTATGGTGGGCGAATAGAAATTCAAGGTTCAAAATTTCAAGGTTAAGATTACCAAGCCTTGATGCGAGAACCCTGAAAGGTAATGTTACTGAAATGTTACTTGAAAATTTGGGGTGAAGGGTTCATCCAGGCTTCTTGAAAAAGCCCGATAGATCGGTTTAGAGGCTCGATCTAAGCTGCGAGTTGCAGCTCCTTTTTGCCTTTGCGCAGTGCCTGGCGGATTTCCTTCATCGCTTCCTTTTTGAAAGAAGGGCTATCCTTACCAGAATGGCTGACGATACTTTTGATGTAACCAAGTACCTCTTCCATTTGCACAAAATCCAGCGCATCTAAGCTCTGAAGAATGGCTAACTTTGGTGATTGTTTCATGACAATTAGTGGTTGTCTGATACAAATAACGGAAAATTTTGTGTTCAGGTTCTAGCCCCCAAACAGCTTTTCATAGAAACATAACATGGAAGTGCTTTTTTTGACAAAAAAAGAGAATTCTAGCAGCGGCAACGGTCTTAATTAACGAAAACATCATTTGTGAAAGTATTAATCCTGCACCAGCACTTCAACCACCCGGTAAAGGGGGGCGCTATCCGCTCCTATTATTTAGCAAAGGCACTAATCGATAAAGGGTTTGAAACGGTTGTGATTACTGGACACAACGAGAAAATCTATAAAAACGAAATAATTGAAGGGATTGAGATTCACTACTTGCCTGTTGCCTACGACAATAAATTCGGGTTTGCCGCTCGATCATTCTCTTTCTTAAAATACAATTGGGCAGCGATTCAGATGGCCAATAAAATTCAGAATATCAACTACTGTTACGCAATTTCTGTGCCCCTCACCATTGGGCTTGTCGCGATGTGGCTAAAAACTTTTCGTAAAATTCCCTTTCTCTTTGAGGTGGGCGACCTTTGGCCCGATGCTCCCATACAACTGGGGTTTGTTGAAAATTATTTTTTCAAACAGTTTTTGTTTTTCCTTGAGAAAAAAAACGTACCGGTCAGCCAAAGCTGTTGTGGCGCTTTCTCCCACGATAGAAACAATTGTCAAAAAGAAAATGGGATCACCATCGATGATACATCAGATCCCCAACATGGCTGACTGTGATTTTTACAAGCCAGAAATGAAACTACCGACTTTGGTAGAAAAGCATAATGTAGAGGGAAAATTTGTAGTGTCTTACATAGGAGCCGTGGGTGTGGCCAATGGCTTGGATTATTTTTTAGAATGCGCCAATTCTTCGCGCAAGGCACAGCTCCCGATTCAGTTTATCATTTGTGGAGAGGGTGCGCTCCGAGAAAGGTTAAAAAATAATGCTGCTCAATTAGGCTTGAGCAATCTCACCTTTGTCGATTTTCAAAATCGGCAAGGTGTAAAAGAGTTGCTAAATGTGACCGATGCTTCCTTCATTTGTTATAAAAATGTGCCCATTTTAGAAACCGGATCGCCTAACAAATTTTTTGATGGATTGGCGGCAGGCAAATTGATAATTGTCAATTTTGGTGGGTGGATAAAGGACGAAATCGAAGAGGCGTGTTGCGGAATATTTGTTGACCCTAATCATCCTATTGATTTTGTAAAGAAGATTTCAAGTTTTCTTTCTGATCCGGTTCGATTGAAAAATTATCAAGCAGCGTCTAGGAAACTGGGTGAAATAAAGTACTCCAGAAAGTTTTTGTCACAAAAATTTTCTAGCTTGTTTGTGTAACGGTTCAATTATGGGTAAAAAGAAAGCGAAGACTCCAAAAAAAGAAAATGAGGCAAAGAAGGGTGCTCCGTTGCCAATACAAGAACTGGAGAACCCTTTTGATTTTGGTGGATTACCTAAGCAGGATTTGAAAAAAAGCCTTGGCTGTGGCTGATGTATAAAACTGCCTGCTTTTTGGCGCTTAGCGTTTTCTAGATTTGCTTACATAGTTGAAAGTACATGGAGGTGCTTAGGAAATTTAGGCGATTTTGTAATCTGTTGTTTTTACTTGGTGTCCTTTTTGATTATATCGGAAATTCCTTATTTGAATCTGCTGCCTTACTGGCCGCGTTTCAGGCAGCGGGTTGGCCGTGGCAGTTATGAGGAAATTTCGTTTTGAGCAACCTGCGATCCGCACAAACGTTAGAGTTAATTATGAAAAAAAAGCTAGCTCCATTAATTGCTATATTAGTTTTGTCTGGAGCATGTTCAGTTGAAAAACTGCATCAGATGAAGCAAACTCAAAAGCGAACGGAATTTGAGCAAATGGACTTTGACGACTTGGCTAAACTCTATATGACAAAGAAAATCGGTGAAAATGAGTTGGAGGGTATTTACTCTGTGTCGCATATTATCGTGAAAAGAGCAAAAGGGTTTCTTTCTTCGGTGGAAAAGGAAAAAGTGGTGGATCGTAAAGAAAATTTTGGACGGGTGGCAATTTTCAGCGATCAGGGGAAATCGGCCCGGAACTTTTTTGAGGTTCCTCTCACCGATAGTCGCCAACTATCTCACTCCATCCGCGGAGAGTTTATCAAAGCAGCGGAAGGAAATATTTTGATTTATAAGCACTTCGAGCCAAGAAAAAAAGTACTGACGTATACCTTTACCTACGATGAAGAAAAGAACTTGTTAGAAGGTATCCGGACGGAAAACAACGGTAATGCAGTCATCACATACACCCTCACCTACATAAAACTTTTCCCTAAATCGGATTTTGAACCACGGGCCAAAAACTAAAAAAGCTGCACTCAGCAGCTTCCTTGGTTTCGAAATATTGCTGAAAAACAATACTAAAATCTGTTTTGTGCAACAAAATCCTTTTTGAGTCAAATACTCTCCGCAAAGAAAATACGTTTCACGCGCTCGCTTGTGTTGGTCAGTATTTCATAAGGTATAGTGTTAATACTGGCGGCTACTTCCTGAATTGGGTTCTCTGCTCCAAAAACAATTACTTCATCGCCTTCCTGTGCATCAATGTTGGTGACATCCACCATCGTCATGTCCATGCACACGTTGCCTACCACGGGTGCTTTCTTGCCTCCGATAGAAACAACACCTTTTCCCTTGCTAAATCCACGGCTAAATCCATCTGCGTAACCAATCGCAATGGTGGCAAGGCTCATATCATTTTCTGCCTTGCCTTTTCTTCCATACCCAATCGTTTCTCCCTTTCCAATTTTTTTTATCTGAGAGACAATTGTTTTTAACGTGGCCACAGGCTGCAATTGATCAACCTTTCCCTCGGTTGGATTGACGCCATACAAACCGATACCAAGTCGAACCATCTCCATTTGAAAATCCGGAAAACGTAAAATGCCGGGAGAGTTAAGAATATGTCGCAGTGGTCTTATCCCTAGTGAGTCGGCCAATGTTTTATAAAAGTGTTGAAATCGATCAAACTGTTCTTGTGAAAATCCATCATGGGCGTCCTCGTCTGCACCTGCCAAGTGAGAGTAAACAGAAGCAATAGAAATCGATGGATGGCTTTTTAAAATGGCAATTATTTCAGGCAAATCGCCCTCGTCAAATCCCAATCGGTGCATTCCTGTGTCCACCTCAACATGAATCGTCATCGGTCTTCCTTCAATAAACTGCGATAAAGCACGAAGCATTTTCAAGCTATACATCACTGGCTCTAAACAATGCGAAAGCAGGGATGGAAAATTCTCTTCAGCCGGGTTCATGACCATAATGGGCAATGAAATATTGTTCTTCCGAAGTTCAACTCCTTCGTCTGCATAAGCGACACCTAAGTAGTCAACCTTGTGATATTGCAATAAGTTGGCTACCTCCTCGCTGCCGCTGCCATAGGCAAACGCTTTCACCATCGCCATTAGCTTTACCCCCGGTTTCAACTTCGACTTAAAAAAATTCAGGTTGTGCACCATCTTATTCAAGTCAATCTCCATCACCGTGCCATGTACTTTGCGCTGTAGCTGTTGAACGATTCTCTCGAATTGAAAAGGTCTTGCGCCTTTAACCAAAATGAGTTCACTTTCAAAGTTGTCCCACTTAACCGCACGCAAAAATTCCTCGGTAGTGCGAAAGAATGTTGCATTCACATCTCTAAAATGTGCTTTATGGGAACTAAGCAAGGAACCAATTCCAACGAAAGAAGATATTCCGCTTTGAATCAGTAATGCCTTGATTCGATCCACTAATTCTATTTCATCAAGTCCAGATTGAAGAATGTCGGAGAGAATGAGTGTTTTCTTTTTTTTCTGTAAGCTGTTTAGAAAGTCGAGACTGATTTTTAATCCTGCTAAATCATTGTTATAGGTATCATCTATTACCTGACAGCGGTTGATGCCCTGTTTGAGTTCGAGGCGCATGGGCACCGATTTCAATTGAACGACACGTTCTTGAATGATTGCTGGCGAATAGCCTAAATGAAGCATGACTGCCACACAATGAAAGCAATTTTCGATCGAGGCTTTGTCTGCAAAAGGAAGTTGTATTGAAATCAGCTGCGCTTGATAACTCAACTCATATCCTGCGTTAGTCTGCTTTATTTTAATCGTTGCTTCCTCATTACTTCCCCACGCGAGCGAAGGGATATTCTTTTGCTGAATTGCCTCATGCAATTCTGTGTGATCTGAGCAGTAGATCAGCAAACCAACACGCGAAAAAAGTTTTAACTTTTCTTCGATCTTTTCGGTTCGAGTCGCGAACCCTTCATCATGGGCAGTGCCAATATTAGTAAAAATGCCGATTGTTGGGTGGATCACCTTCTCCAGCTTTTCCATCTCACCAGGCAGGGAAATTCCTGCCTCAAAAATGCCCAGTTGGTGATTGGGTTGTAAGCCCCAAACAGAAAGAGGCACGCCTATTTGTGAATTGTAACTGCCAGGATTTTTTGCAATGTTTTGATCCGCTGATAAGATTTGAAAAAGCCATTCTTTGATAATCGTCTTTCCGTTGCTGCCAGTGATACCAATAACTGGAATTGAAAAACTTCTTCTGTGCTCCGCTGCAATGGCCTGTAGTGCAGCGAGCACCGAGGTAACCTGAATGAAGTTTCCCTCTGGAAAAGACTTGAAGTCTGCCCAGTTTTCAACCACGAATTGTCGGATGCCTAGTTGATACAGTTCGGCAATGTATTGATGGCCATCATGCCTTTCTCCACGCAATGCAAAAAAGACAGATCCTTCCGATACGATTGGCTTGCGACTGTCAGTAACTAATGTGTTTACATTTCTATTCCCAGTAAGCTGAATGATGTTGCCTCCGGTAATTTTATCTAGGTCTGAGAATCGCATGAGTTTTGTTTTTTACCGCCAAGGCATGAATAGCTACCAAATTAAAATAACCGCGAACCATTCGGAACTTTCCTTTCGATAGAAGTCAGCACTACATTTCCTTCCTCATCGGGAAAGCCTGTCACCAATACTTCAGAGATGAAATTGGCAATTTGCTTAGGTGGAAAATTGACCACGCAGACCACCTGTCTGCCAACTAGTTCGTCCGGACGGTACAACTTGGTGATCTGGGCACTCGATTTTTTAACCCCTAAATCAGGGCCTAAATCTACCCAAACCTTGATTGCAGGCTTTTTTAGGCCTTCAAAAGGCTCAGTTTTTATAACTGTGCCTGCCCGAAAGTCAATTTTTATGAAGTCATCCCACGTTATCATCAGAAAAAATTCTATTTTGCGTAGCTAAAACCCAAAGTAACGGGGTTCGTTAGAGACTTTCAGTTGCATGCAGCAAAAATATCTTCATAGTCTGGTGGTTGTGATTGCCCTGAGTGGCTTGCTGGTCTATTCTGTGCAGGCGCAAGAAAATCTTCCCATCGACCCGCAAGAGAAAGAAATCAAGGAGCTAAATAATCATCCGGAATTGAATCTGGACGATGATAAAACCCTCCTTCTCGAATCCGAAGGTCAGAAACCAAGTGCCAGCCAGCCTATTCAAAAAGAAGCTGTAACAGTAAACAAGTCAGCAAAATCAAAATCAGACAAAGCCCATCCCGATAAAGAAGAAGAAGACGCTCTCTCTTTTAATTTTCTTTATTACATCATCCAGAAGTTCAAGATTTCGGATATCGTAGACTAAATAGGCCAAGGATCTTCAAATTTGGTCTTAGCCTTCCATTGAAGCATCTCCTCAGTATTTAACAAACATGTTTCCAATTGTTTCCTTACTAAATCAGGATTGAGTTCAGTTCCGATAATCACCAACTCGTTCATCCGGTCGCCAAACTCTTTGTCCCATTTTTTCATTAGCGCCTCCTGGTTTTCCATAAAATCGGGTCGGGCTACACGTTGCGCCATGGGCATAGACGCCCACCACTTCCCGTACATCTCTGCTTTGGAAGAACCTCCTGCTTGACTCCAAAGAATGGCATCACCTGGCCTGGAGGCAAGCCAAAACATTCCCTTGCTGCGGATGACATTCATAGGCCAGTTGCTTTGTACAAAATCCCAAAAGCGCTGTGGATGGAAAGGTCTGCGATCCCGAAAAACAAATGAGCTGATTCCATATTCCTCGGTTTCAGGAGTGTGTTCATTGTTTAACTCTTTTAACCAGCCTGCTGATTGTTGAGCTTTTTCAAAATCAAAAAGGCCAGTGTTTAAAATTTGTTTCAAGTCGATCTTGCCATGGTTGGCTTTGACAAGTTTCGCATCAGGATTGAGCTTTATCAAGATACCCTCCAGCAATTTTAACTTTTCGGCTGGCACCAAATCTACTTTGTTGAGCACAATCACGTTCGCAAACTCGATTTGATCGGTGAGGAGGTTGACGATACTCCGATCATCTTCCATTTCAGCTGTAAGCTTGCGATCTTTCAATCGCTCTGCCGAACCAAAATCATTGAAAAAATTGAACGCATCGACTACTGTTACCATTGTGTCTAGCTTGGCATATTTGGTGAGGTCGAGCAATTCATCACCCGAAGCAAAACTAAATGTTTGTGCTACCGGCAATGGCTCCGATATACCTGTGCTTTCGATCAACAGGTAATCAAACTTCTTTTGCTTGGCGAGTTTTTCCACCTCAATCATCAAATCTTCGCGCAGTGTGCAGCAGATACACCCGTTGCTCATCTCTACCAACTTTTCCTCGGTTCGTGAGAGTTTGATTTCGTTTCTAACTAATTGAGCATCGATATTTACCTCGCTCATGTCGTTGACGATCACAGCTACGCGGAGTCCTTCTCGATTAGAAAGAATGTGATTGAGTAGCGTGGTTTTTCCAGCTCCCAAAAACCCGCTTAGAACGGTGACGGGCAATTTTTTTGCCTTAAATGGATTTATCATAATCAGTTTCTAGTTTTTTCAATCTCGTTTGAATGCCGGTCAGCTGTTGTCTCAGTTCCTGTTGTACCGACAGCATTTGCTCAGGAGTTAGCTCTACTACTTTGTGCGAATGAGAATGTTTGTGCTGGTGATGGGTTGACTCATACCCTGGGACGTCTACCACTTCATTTTCCCATTTGGCTATCTCCCTTTCGATTTTTGCAATCGAATCCGTGAGCGCTGGGTTTTTCTTTAATGATTGAATAGTTGCCTGAATACTATCTAAAACAGAAAACGATTCTTGCTGAATAGCCGCTGCCTTTTTTAGTAAGGCATTTTCTTTTTGTGAGCAGCTGAGAGCGAGCATCATGCCTGATAGGAAAAGTATTGTCTTCATGGAGTAAGTATCTCAGCTTCATCCAAGATGAAATTCATGTGATTGACATCCGTTCCGTTAAGGCGTAATTTCCCTTTAACCGTAATGATCTGGTCGGCTTTTAATTTTGGCCGCTTCGCTTTAAAGTTGATTTCGGCTACCGATTCAGGGCCAGCACCTCCGCAAAAAAAGCAAGACGCATAGGGATTTTTTGAAAGAACAATAGCGTTGCCCTCTAAATCAAAGGGGATGTAGTGCCCCTTCAGGCTAAACTCCTTTCCGATTTTCGCACGCAACTCGGGTGTAAAGGAGGGTACCAGAAAGTACTCGTTCATCTCTTTAAAAAAAGTGGAAGTGAACTTAACGCGTGCGAGTGTCACCCATCCATCTTCGGGATCAGATGGAAAAAAGAAGTGAGCCGCAAAAACGATCGTACTAATTAGCTTCATAAAGTGGCTTATTGTTCGCGCGTCATTTTTTTATGTAGTTTCCAATTCACCAAATGAGCAAGCGCAATACATACGGCCCCCAACGAAGTGAAGAGTACTTCCCATAAATTAGATAACTCAATTCTACCAATGATGATCAGGAACACCCCCAATACAAAAATCAAAATGGGCGAAAGACGGTGGTGATGGTTGATATAAGAAGGTAATAGAGAAATAAGTGCGAGAAAAAAACTCATGCCTAATACACCTCTTTCGATCGAAGGGTTGGCCAGAAAATGAAGGCCTTGAAAGAACGATAAAGTAAGCAGCACCGGAACAAACGCACAATGCACCGCACACAGCAGTGAAGCGGAGAAACCGAGTGCGTCTAAGTAATGGGTAAAAAGACCTTTCATCAAAAAAGTAGCTGATTTAATGCAACTATGTTGCAAATATAGGGTCAATCAACTAATATGCAACCTTGTTGCATTAATATGTTTGCTTCCCTATTCACTCGAAAGCCAAGTGCTTTCGAAGCCCATTCGCTATCAGCACTTGCTACCATCTCAAAGCCGAGTATCAATCTCGTACATCATCAGCGCGTGGTCGATGAAGACATACATCTGTTTGCGAACACACTCATGGCAAATAATTTCAACGGAATTGATGCGGTTATAACCGCAGACTCCGTGAAGGAATTGATAGCCAATGAGCTAGATAAGTCTGCGGTTCATACTTCAGGAAAACTTACGCTGCGCGATGATATGGTGAGTTTGACGCACCTGTTTCTTTCTATTACACAAAAACAACAAGCCCGTTTGCTCTTAAAAATAGTGTGCGATGATGCCTGCAGAAAATTTCATACCGACCGCTACGATTTGCGGTTGCTGTGTACCTACGTGGGATCAGGCACAGAGTGGATAGAGGATCGTTTCGTAAATAGAAACAGCCTGGTAGGAGGCAATAACGATTCGATCATAAAAGATCCGAGTAAGATAAAAACAATGAATCCTTTTGAAGTAGGCATTTTGAAAGGCGAGGCATCGGCAGCCAACAAGGGAAAGGGTGTTGTACATCGCTCTCCACCCATCCAACACAAAAACGAAAAACGACTTGTATTTCGACTAGATAACTAAAATAAAACCACATGTTAGAAGCAAAACAACTCAGCAAAACATATCAGGGCAAAGAGGCACTGAAGCCAACCAGCTTTACGGTAAATAAAGGAGATATCTTTTGTTTGCTTGGCGCGAATGGCGCTGGCAAAACCACTACGATCAATCTCTTTCTCAATTTCATTCAACCATCCGGAGGTCAGGCATTGATTGGAGGAAAAGATGTGGTGAAAGAACCGATTGAGACTAAAAAACTACTCACCTACATTCCGGAGAATCTGATGCTCTATCCGAACTTGACGGGATTAGAGAACCTCGAATATTTCAGCGGGCTTGCTAGCAAAAAATATCCGAAAGAAGAATTTCTGAAATTCTTAACGGAAGCCGGGTTGCAAGCCGAAGCACACGACAAGAGAATTTCTACGTACTCCAAAGGGATGCGCCAGAAAGTTGGCATTGCCCTGGCTCTGGCCAAAGATGCGCAAGTGCTGCTGCTGGACGAACCTACTTCCGGATTAGACCCGAAGGCAAGCAACGAGTTTTCAGAATTGCTGACCAAACTAAGCAAGAAAGGAGTGGCTACGCTGATGGCCACGCATGATCTTTTCCGAGCCAAAGAAACGGGCACGCACATTGGCATGATGCGCGAAGGAAGTTTAGTAGAACAACTTACCACCGATCAAATCAACCATACGGATTTAGAAAAATTGTATTTGAAACACATGAATTAAACAGTACTCACTATGATTCTGAAAATTGCACTGAAAGAGCTCAAAGAAATCGTTCGGGAGGGACGATTTCGCATTACAGCCATCACCCTTTTTGCTTTGTTGCTGGCCGCCTTGTTTGTGAGCAAAAGCTACTACACATCGGTCAATGCCCAGCACAGCGAAGCCAAAAAAAATGCACGCAGCGAGTGGGTGGAACAGGGACAAAAAAATCCGCACTCGGCAGCGCACTACGGCACCTATGCATTCAAACCAAAGTATCCACTTTCATTGATTGACAATGGCGTAGACAAATACACGGGAGTAAGCATTTATCTGGAAGCACATAAACGCAACGAAGCACAATATGCGGCCGCACAAGATCAAACCGCCCTGTCGCGCTTTGGTGATCTCACGCCTGACTTTGTACTGATCTTCATCGTTCCACTTTTTATTATTCTGATCGGGTTCAATGCCTTCACGCGCGAGCGCGAAAGTGGCACGCTACGATTATTGAAAAGTCAGGGCGTGAGCACGTGGAAATTAACAATGGGAAAATGGTTGGGCCTATTTCTTCCCGTTTTGCTCATTGCTATTCCGGTATATGTGTTGGCCGCTTTATTTTTAGCCAACATCAAAGATTACGGGCAGTTTAGTTTGTGGGCGCTCACCCTCCTGTTTGGTGTTTATCTGATCTATTATGCAGTGTTCATCAACATCACGCTGTTTGTTTCCTCTCTTTTTAAAAAATCAAACGTAGCGTTCGTGACATTGCTGGGAATTTGGATGGTATCGTGTTTAGCGATGCCCAAGATTTCAACCGCCATTGCGGATAAACTGTACCCTTATCCAACGCAAGTGGAATTTGAAGAACAGATTGCGGTTGACAAAAAGAAAGGATTGGATGGACACAATCCGTGGAATACCGAAGCGAAGAAACTGGAAGAAGAAACGTTAAAAAAATATGGAGTCGACAGCGTGCAGCAATTGCCCTTCAACTGGGATGGCTTTTTGATGCAGGAAGGCGAGAAGCATACCGCTGATATTTATTTCAAGCATTATCAATTGTTGAAAGATACGTATGTGAATCAAACCAACGTTTATCGCAGTACGGCTGCGCTCTCACCATTTTTGCCTACCCGCTTTTTGTCGATGGCCATTTGCCGCACTGACTATACTTCGCATTGGGATTTCGCCAACGCAGCTGAAAACTATCGCATTGAATTGGTGGGAAAAATGAATGGCGATATGGCGGCCAATTCAAAATACGGAGATTGGGATTATCTGGCCGATGACAAACTGTGGTCTTCGGTGCCTGACTTTCAATATGAGCCAGCTTCATACACCACTGTGATCCGTCAGAACACGAGCAATCTCATCACCTTGTTAGCGTGGCTGTTGCTCTCATTTGCCGCATTGTACGGAGCGGTCACTAAAATGAAAACAATCTAGTTTCAAGAAACCTTCAAATCGTAAATCGAAAAATTATGTTAAACCATGCAATCAAATACGAATGGCTCAACTTGCTACGGGACAGATGGGTGATGATTCTGCTGATTTTGTTTTTGGGCATCACCGTGTTTGCGGTGCGCAATGGAAAGGAAAAAGTGGAAGATCGTATGGCCACCATTACCAAAGAAAAGGAAAAAATGGTGAAGCTGGATCGGAAGATGGCGGCCGATATAGACTCGCTGAACAAAAATCTAAAACCGGCACCCGAGGCATGGAAAGACCCACGTGCACTGGATAACATTGGGTGGAATGCTCCACGTGTTGTCGCCATGGATGCACAGCCACTGGCAGTTATTTCTACCGGCCAAAGCGACTTGTTTACACATTATGCAAAACCAAAAATTTATGGCGAGGCCTACACACTCGGCTTCTCTGAACTCTCAAACCCCGTTCAACTTTTGTTTGGCAGTTTTGATCTTGCCTTTGTTTGCATCTACTTGCTTCCGTTGCTGGTGTTGGGGTTTAGTTACAACGTGCTTTCGTCCGAGAAAGAGTCGGGTGTGTTGCGCTTGACGTTGGCACAGCCCATATCCTTGTACCAATGGTTATTTGGAAAGCTATTACTCCGCTTTTTTATTCTCACCAGTATTGTTGTTGCCTCTATTCTTTTTTCGTTGACCATTTTTGACATTGACTGGTTGGGCAATAGGGGAGCAGCAACGAAATTAATTCTGCTCGTCACCGTGTATATCTTTTTTTGGTTCTTGATTTCGTTTTTAATAAACCTGTTGGGGAACTCTTCCGGCAGCAATGCGGTGACATTAATAGCTGTGTGGGTTGTGTTTGTGCTTTTGATACCGTCTATTATTTCGCAAACGGCAAACTCTTTTTATCCGGTGCCATCGCGCACCATTATGATTCATGAGTATAGGGAGGCAAAAGCATTGGCGGAGAAAAAGGCAGATGAAATACTGAAAACGTATTATCGGGAGCATCCGGAATATGCTCCGAAAGATACGACTCAGCAAAACCAGTATAGTTGGTGGCTGGGAAACTTTGCTGCTAGCGATGTAATCAACCAGTCGGTACAACCTGTGTTGGATGATTATAATGAAGCGTTGAATAAACAACAAAGCTGGGTCAATCGACTACGTTTTTTGTCGCCCGCTATTTTGTTGCAAGACGGGTTGAATGATCTTGCCGGAACTTCACCAGCGCATTACACCGACTTTCGGGATCAAGTGATTGCATTTGCCGATACGTGGCGCCACTATTTTATTCCGCGGATGTTTAACAATGAAAAGATGCAGGCAGAAGACTTTGGTTCTTTGCCTACGCACAGCTATTCTTCGGCTCAAGTGCCTTCGCACTACCCTGCAGATTTGATGGGCCTTCTTTTCTTTTTAACACTTACGGTTGCAGGAAGCGTGTGGGTGTATCGAAGAAATAGTTTTGAAAATGTCCTTTCTGTTTAGAAGAAGAAAAACAACTTATGCTTTATATAGAAGGCGAAAGAGAATCTGCAGGGCAGGCAATAACAGCTTTTTCTATCAGGCAGCTATTTATGGTAGTAAGTGTATGGCTTTCGAGTTCCGTTGCGTTTGCGTAAGCTACCTTTCAGCCACCGGAAACACCCCTTGAAATTCGGAGTCAGAAAGTTTCCGGTTCCATTACCATCGATGGCATGCTGGATGAACCTTCATGGCAAAATCTTAAACCGATTGCAGATTTGGTACAATACGAACCTCGCCAAGGGGAGGCGGCTTCCCTGAAGACAGAAGTGCGGATTTTATTCGATGAAAAAAATTTATATGTAAGCGCAATTTGTTTCGATTCGGCAGGCCGAAAAGGTATTCGCGTACCCAATATGCAACGCGATTTTTCTTTTGATGAAAATGATTTGTTTGGTATTGCCATTGATGGTTTGCTCGACAAGCGAAATGCTGCGGCCTTTCAAACCAATCCATACGGGGCACAACGGGAATTGTTAATCAGCGATGGAAGCAATTTTAATCGCGAGTGGATATCGTTGTGGAGTGTAAAAACCAAAATACATGATTGGGGTTGGACGGCAGAGTTTGCTATTCCCTGGAAATCGATTCGTTACAAAGCAGGAAGCGACCGGATGGGTATTATTTTGCTGCGTTGCATGCGCAGGCTCAATCAGAATGTGACTTTCCCAGCAATTCCTCGTGTGTTTACTCCTTATCAAATGCCCTACGAAGCAATACTTACAGGACTTGAGCTTCCGCCCGATAACGGAGTAAACGTTCAGCTAAATCCGTATGTGCTGGTAAGCGCAGACAGAGAAACCAAAGAAGGTGTTACGAAACAGAACAGCGATGTAAAAATAGGTGGAGAAGCAAAGTGGGCATTGAGCACTAACTCGGTGTTAGATGTCACTTATAATACTGACTTTGCGCAAGTAGATGTAGATAGGCAAGTGGTAAACCTGGCACGTTTTTCTGTTTTATTTCCGGAGCGTAGGCAATTTTTTTTGGAAGGAAATGAAATATATACCATGCAAGCATTAGATGCGCTGCAGCCTTTTTTCAGTAGACGAATTGGCTTAGATGACAACGGAAATCCAATACCTATTGAAGCTGGAGTTCGTTTCACCAACCGAAGCCCCAAGCGAAACATTGGGGCATTGGCCGTGAGGCAACGGGCACAAGGAGTAAATCCTGCTTCTAATTTTGCTGTAGCGCGCTACTCTCACAACCTGACTGACCAAGGTACACGCATTGGAGGGTTGGCGACTTTCCGATACGATGAAGCCGATACTTCCGGGCGAACAAATGCTAACTCAACGGTGACTATCGATGGGCTGTATCGACCCAACCAAAAACTAAATGTGTTTTGGATGTTCTCGGGTTCTAATAATTCAGGACTCTTAAACAATAAAGGTTGGTCAGGCTCCATGTGGGCGTACTATGATACGAACGACATTTATGCAGGCCATGTACAAGCGGTGGTTTCAGATAAATACGATCCACGCTCCGGATTTGTCGATGCGACCAATTACGTATTGACCAGCCCGGCTGTGAGTTTAAAGCTGCGACCAGCTTGGTTGCCCAAAAAAGTGATTCGCCAATTCACACCAGGTGTTACAGGATATTTTTATCACTATTACAATGACCTGAGCTTTAGAGAAGGATTTATGTCATACCGGCCATTTAGCTTAAATTTTCAAAACGGTGGTCGGTTGTCGTATAGTTTTGTTACCAATTGGCAAAACCTAATTGAGTCGTTCAACCCACTCGGTATTGAGATAGCAGCAGGCGTGTATGCGTACAACAATCATTCTATTAATTTCCAAACAGATAACTCACGCAAGCTTTTCTTTTCAGCGGAGTATAACAACGGAGGATATTTTAATGGTAGGCTACAATCTATTTCTGCCAGCACACGAATTGCCCCTGATCCACATGTGGCGCTAACGTTGAGTTATCGGCACAATGAAATAAGAAATTTAGGCATTTCATCTTCCAACGTAACAACAGATCTGGCCACAGCAGAAATACGTCTGGCTTTAAATCCACTTGTGCAATGGATTACTTTTTATCAATACAACACAGCTGTTAATCGCAATACTTTAAACACCCGTCTGCAATGGGAGTATAAACCATTGTCTTTTATCTTTTTAGTCTTGAATGATAACAGACAGGATTTCACTAATGCAGAAACGAACATCACAAGCCGGTTAAATAATCAACAAGGGGTTTTTAAGATCACTTACTTGAAACAGTTTTAAAGGAAACTTCATTTTTATCCTGTTATATTTGCAACCCCGTTGCAAAATGAAATATCTTCTCTCCTTATTCTTGATTTTTGAATCCTTTTCTTCCTTAAGTCAATCCTGTGACTATATTTTTTCAGGTAAGGTTTCTGATGAGATGGGGAATCCATTAGTTGGAGCAACGATTTTGCTAGCGAAGCAAAATAAAGGAGAGGTAGCAGACGAAAATGGATTCTTTCAATTCAATAAACTTTGCAGCGGGAAATATCAAATTGAAGTCAGGTTTGTTGGTTTCAAAACGATTTCAAGTAGCGTTAAACTTTATGCCAACAAAGTTTGGAATGTAACATTGCAAAGTGATAGCACCGCGCTGAATGAAGTAGTCATTTCAGAAAAGCACATTGAGTTGGCAGCTACCTCCACCTATAGTTCACTTTCTGGAAAAGCACTCGAAGAAACATTGGGCAAATCATTGGGGGAATCGCTGCGCGAAATTCCAGGAGTCAATACCATTCAAACAGGCCCTGCTATTTTCAAACCAGTGATTCATGGCGTGCACAGCCAACGGGTGTTGATCTTAAACAATGGCATCCGCCAAGAAGGGCAAAACTGGGGAGCAGAACATGCACCCGAAGTCGATCAGTTTATAGCATCGAACATCATCGTAATTAAAGATGCTGCGGCCATCAAGTATGGAGCTGATGCGTTGGGCGGTGTTGTACTGGTGAACCCCGCCAAGTTGCCTACTGAAGCGGGAATTGGAGGACAAGTACACGTCATTGGTGCATCTAATAACGGATCAGGAGTTCTATCTGGCTTTTTAGAAGGTGGCCTAAAAAAGTGGCCGGGCTTCGGATGGCGGGCGCAAGGCACAATTAAAAAGGCGGGCGATTCACGTGCAGGTAACTATGTGTTGTCAAACACCGGTTTTGAAGAACAAAATTTTTCCGTCTCCACTGGCTATCATTCAGAAAAAAAAGGAATCGATATTTTTTATAGCCATTTTAACACATCCATTGGTATTCTGAGGGGCACTGCGGTAGAGACGGCTGAAGACTTAGCCAATGCGCAAGAACGAGAGCCGCCACAATACACACTTCCGTTTACGTATGAAATCAAACAACCACGTCAATCAGTACAGCATGATTTGCTGAAAGTGAATGCGCACTTAGCAGATGGCAAAAATGAATTCCGTTTGCAATATGGATTTCAAAACAACAATCGCAAAGAATTTGATTTTCGACTAGGTGCTGCACTATCTAATATTCCTGCGCTTGGGTTTCAACTGCAGACCCACACACTCGATGCCGATTGGGAGCGCTCACATTCTACAAAGTTTCAAAGTTGTTGGGGTGTGAACATCCTGTATCAAAATAATAGTAAGGTCGATGGTACACAGACAATACCATTTATCCCAAATTTTGATCACTACGCAGCGGGAATCTTTGCGGTTGAAAAAATGAAGCTTGCAAATTGGGTGGTTGAACTTGGGCTTCGGTATGATTTCAAGAACTATGATGTAGTTGGGTTTAATTTTCAGAATAGACTCTATCGATCAAACATCGACTTTCAGAACTTTAGCGGTACTTTTTCGACAAAACGAAAGCTCGGAAATTTTTCTTCATTAACTACCTCAATAAGCAATGCATGGAGGCCTCCCAATATGGCGGAGCTATATAGCCTGGGAACGCACCAAAGTGCGGCAGCGATTGAGTATGGATTATTGTTGGACGAAAAAACATCGGAAGTAAAAGAATATACAGCTACTGGTGCAAGAGTAGAAAAAGCCTTTAAGGGGGTAGTCGGTTACAAAATTGAAAAGCAGAAATTCACCACAGAGTTAACAGGTTACGTCAACTACATTTTCGATTTTATTTATCTGCGCCCACGGGGAGTAACTGAAGGACTGAGAGGAGTCTTCCCTTACTTTAGATACACACAAACAGATGCTTCTTTTATTGGTTTCGATCTGTTCTCAGTATATCAACTCAATCGGCAACTAACCCTTACGGGAAAGGCTTCGCTGTTACGCGCCACGGACGAGACGCAAAATGATTACCTGATTTTCATTCCCTCTAATCGAGCTGATGTGGGTTTGCGCTACGAATCAAAACCTATAAAAAAATTCAGTTGGAATGCCGAAACAAAGATTCGTTGGGTGGGCATCCAAAACCGCGCGCCTCAAGTAATTACACCCCGCGAAATCATTGAAGCTCAAAAACAAGGCATCGACATAATTGCGCAGCGACCGGGCAATTTTGATTTTGCGCCAGCCCCGGATAGTTATTTCTTGTTGTCGCTCGGACTAGGCGCCACATGGAAACTGGAAAAATCAAAGTGGGACATTCGCCTTTCGTGCGACAACCTAACCAGCGAGGCCTACCGAGAATACACTAACCGGTTAAGATATTTTGCCGATGATGTAGGACGAAATATCACATTAGGCATTCATTTTAGCTTTTAGGTTTGATTATTCATCAGAAGTAGCTATAATTGCAACATTGTTGCATTAAACTTAACTTTTATGAAAACCCTTCGATTTATCTGTTTGCTATTGGTAGCCGGCTCGCTTTTGTTTTTGTCTGGCTGTAAAAAAGATGACCCAAAACCTGAGAATATACCAGAAGCGATAACCAAGGCTACTCTGACCTTTACGCCAGCAGGCGGTGCACCTGTAATAGTAACTGCCACCGACCCTGATGGTGACGGCCCACTACCACGAACACTCAGTGGCCCGATCAACCTGATGAAAAATGTTTCCTACACGCTCAAGATCACGTTGATCAATGAACTGGCCAAGCCAACAGATCCTGAATATGATGTTACTGAAGAAGTTGAAGAGGAAGCAGATGAGCATATTTTCTTTTTTGCCTGGACCAACAATACGTTTTCGAATCCAACCGGAAATGGCAACGTTGATAACCGTAGCGATGCTGTGAATTATGTCGATACAGATACTAAAGGGCTTCCATTGGGCTTGGAGACCAGCTGGACAACAATCAACGAGAGTGTTAACGGCACCTTTAGAGTTATTTTAAAACACCAACCTGATTTAAAATCAGCTGCCACTACTTCTAATGACGGAGAAAGTGATTTGGATGTGATGTTTAGTTTGACTGTGAATTAATTGTTTTTTTCTTGCAAGAAAAGCTCGGCTCCAATGGGGTTGAGCTTATTCATTTTCCAGAATGTTGAGTTCTAAACGGACGTATTACCATAACTCTTCCATAGAAATACCCCATTAGCTTTATTTCCCAATGGAAGGCCTGAAGGTATGAGATTGTCGTGCAGGATTGTTTTTAAGGAGCGAGATCGAAAATCCGCAGTTGCAAAAACTCAAATTTTAGAAACACTACTTAAGTTTCATCTGAGCAAAGTAGGGATGCTCTGGGTTTACGATTAATTCTTGTCGATGCGGATGGATTAGGACATCCATGTCCTCAAGCGGTATTGCCCCGAGTAAAGGCTCGTTTTCACCAGGCAGCACCATTGCATTTACAGAACATCTACGATTTTTAAATCTCACCTCCAGCGGCCCCACTACATCATACTCAACGATGTGACCGTTGGCTAACTGGCCTTTACGTTGCTCCAAAACAGGAAGTTTTAATTGTTCCTGGATACTTTCGTTTATACACATGTAAACGCTACCTGTATCTACCAACATATTAACATGGATACGCCTGACTTCCTCTTCTCCTTTGATTTTGTTGCGAACCAGCGCGAGATCATCACCATTTATCAATTCAATATCCGCATACACGAGACCCATAAAGTTTGCTTCTATTAACTTAACGTAAAGATACAAAACACGAACTAATGACGTATTCAAAGGTGATGCGTAAATTGTATAATCCCTTATGTTGTTTTTTCTTATTCGAATAGAACCTGTTATCTTATGCACATGAAGTTAACAGAATCTCTCCAACATCTTAAAAAATTCACATACACTCTTAATTCCCTAAGTGAAGAAGAATGGACCAACTTCAGCACCATCTGGCAAACGGGTGAAGCCAAACGCAAATCAATACTAACGTCCAAAGGCGAAACAGAGAAGACTTTGTATTTTATTACCGAAGGCGTGCAGCGGGCTTACTATTTAACCGCGGACGACAAAGAAGCCACCATTGTTTTTACGTACCCTTTTTCATTTTCAGGAGTAGCTGATTCTTTTTTAACACAGACCCCCTCTCTCTATTTCTTTGAAACGCTTACCCAAAGTTCATTTTTGAAAACAAGTCATTCAAAAGTGATGGAGTTGTTAGATCGATATCCAAATCTTGAAAGATTTATCAGTCGGGCCACTGCTTTTGCTTTGAAGGGTGCTTTAGAACGTCAAGTAGAACTTCAAACTTTCTCAGCAGAGCAAAAATTCACTACCCTCCTTACACGCAGTCCACAGGTATTGAGATTGATTCCGCACAAATATCTGGCGTCATACCTAGGTATTGATGCCGCCACGTTTAGCAAGTTGCTTTCTACTGTTCGAGTGTAAATCTTTGTGTAGGCAAAGATTTTTATTGTTGAGCTTCCTCACCTTTGAGCCAACAAAAAATACCATATGACTAGTTACAATCGGGACACGTTAATTGAGAACCTGTTAGATCAAACAGAAATCGTTCTAAAAAAAGCTATTGAGTGGCAATTGATTCCACACAGTACGTTTGCATTGAGACCATCCTCCGAAAGTTGGAGTGCTAATGAGTGCCTCCAACACTTAAATAGTTATGGTCGATTTTATTTACCCGCGATTGAAAGTGTTTTGAGTAGGTCGGAAAAGAGGGAATCGTCCACCCAATTTTCGCCAGGTTGGTTAGGAAATTACTTTACTAAACTGATGATGCCTGGAACAGATGGCAAGCCTTCAACAAAAATTAACTCTCCGAAGGATCATGCTCCCAAAACAATTATTGAAAGCCGTCTGGTGATTTCTGAGTTTATTGATCAGCAAGAAAAGCTTCTGGCGCTATTGAACACTGCCAAAAAGTTTGACTTAAATGCAGTGAAAGTAGGAATCTCCATTGCTCCCATTATCAAACTGAAATTGGGGGACGTGTTTAGATTTATGATTGCCCATCAAGTCAGACACATCTTGCAAGCAGAACGGGCATTGAGCAACGCTGGATTGGTGCAAGAAAGAGAAAAAGTGCTTTCTTAAACTGCGCTTAGCTGAGTACTTTCTTATTTTATCAAAAATTGTTTTAGGTCTTCCAACTTAAGAATGCCTTCGTAATACGCCTTACCAAAGATGACGGCAAAGATGCCCATATCATTTAGTTTTTTAATATCGTCCACACCGCGCACTCCCCCGCTGGCTAAGATTTGAAGATCCGGAAACTGATCTCTTATCTCCTGATAGAATGAAAACGCTGGGCCTTCCAGTACCCCATCGCGGGAAATATCTGTGCACTTGGCGTACTTCAATCCCTTGTCATAAAAAAATTGAAGATGCTCAAAGAGATTTACGTCTGACTTGTTCTGCCATCCGCGGAAAGCCACCTTCTTGGTACTGATGTCTGTCACATCCGCGCCTAGTGTCATCTTCTCACGACCATAGGAAACAATCCAGGAAGCAAAAAGCTCTGGTTTAGCTATAGCAATGCTGGATGCTGTAATGTAATCTGCCCCATAATTGTAGGCATTGCCAATGTCACCATCTGTGTTTATACCACCGGTAAAGTCTAATTTCAAATCGGTATATCCTGCAATTTGTTCTAGCACATGAAGGTTCTTGGGGGCGCCTGTCTCCGCTCCATCCAAATCAACCAAGTGAAGCACTTCGATGCCGTGATCTTCGAATCGCTTTGCTAAATCAACAGGATTTTCTTCGTAGGCTTTCTCACTGGCAGGGTCGCCTTTGCGCATTTTAACTACTCTACCTTTACGAATAGCAATGGAGGGGATTACTTGAATCATTTTAAAACAATTATTGAATTATTTTGAAGTAAACGGGGCAGCCACCAATGTTTTGTCCCATATAAAAACCAGTTCCATTTCCTCGCCCGTCTTTTCGATCGAGATGGTGAACTGTTCAAACTCTTTTTCTTGCAGGACTACTGGTGCTTTGATGGTGAGTACATCGTTCTCGGGCTTCCGTAGAGTCTGTCCATCGAACCCCATCCCCCATAGCGGAACATCCGAATTAAATATTATTCCCCACGACATTTCATCAGGAATTGTCCAAAGGCTATACCTGCCTTTCGGTAAGGTCTTTCCACCAAAATTCAAATCTTTGTTAGTCTCAAAAACCGTAGCTTCGTTAGCTCCCGTCCTCCACACTTTGCCAAATGGCACTAGCCCATCTTTTGCAAAAATAACTCTGCCTTTTTTATGTGGTCTATTGTAGAAAACATCCACTTTCAAATCTCCATTCGAGAAAGAAACAGTGCCCTCTTGGCTGTAGGACTTTGTACGAGTAACCATAACATAAACTATTGCCGTCAACACAACTGCCACGATACCCAGAATCAACAAAAATCTTCTCATGTAGCTTCAAAGAAATAGAATCCTAGTTAATATTTAACCCTCAATTTGCAAATAATTAATGTTATCCGTTTACTTTTGGCAAAATAAACGCTTTTAAATTATGGTAGTTTTTGCATCGATTTGGATTCTTTTCGCATTAGCTGTTGCATCAATCTGGCTTTTCCCCAATAGCAAAGTAAGCGATAACGAACACGATTTAAAGCACTAGTTTTCTGAATGAATATCTGCGTTTTCTGCGGATCTTCGATGGGCAATGAGGATATCTATGCTGCCTCAGCAAAAGAACTGGGTCATCTACTAGCCCGCTCAAACTCAACACTTATTTACGGAGGAGGCAACATAGGCCTAATGGGTCTTCTTGCAGACTCGGTACTATTACACGGTGGTAAGGTAATTGGAGTGATACCGGACTTTCTCCTGCGCAGGGAGGTGGCTCATCATGGGCTAACCCAGCTAGAAGTGGTAGATAGCATGCATGAGCGAAAACGAAGAATGGCCGAACTGGCGGACGCTTTTATTGCCCTGCCCGGAGGCTGGGGTACCTTGGATGAATTGGCTGAGATACTTACCTGGAAACAATTGGGACTCATTGATTCTCCCATTGGCCTATTGAATATCAATGGCTACTTCGATCACTTGGTAGCTCAAATGAAAGTGATGACAAGGGACGGCTTTTTGGCCGGTACCAATTTAGCCTCATTAGAAATTTCCAATTCGCCCATTTCTCTGCTAACCCAATTGGGTGTATATTCCGTTCAAGCTAGTTAGCCTTGGTCAAAAAAGCGGTAGCTTTCCTATTGGGTCCCTTCTATGCTTAAAGCTTTCTTTGGTTGTCTGTCTTTTGTGATTTGTGCTGGCCAGTTCGCTAACTCGCAAACACAAGTCTTGGGATTCTCGATGCCTCCGGGTGTAGAAAAAGTGGAGATACCAATTGAAATACACAACAACCTTGTGGTGGTTCCAGTCATCATTAACAACCAACTTCCACTGAAATTCATTATCGACACAGGGGTTCGAACAGCTATTC
>JAJTGQ010000043.1 GCA_021299455.1 Flammeovirgaceae bacterium
CAAGCGTAAGTCGTGTAGACAACGCCTATGGCGATCGGAATTTGGTATGCAGCTGTTTGCCGATTGAAGTGTACGTCAGTTAATATCAAACTTCAACATTTGGGGTTTTACACCATTTTGAAATTTGAATGCCCTTGCCACCAAATGAAAAAGATCTTCTTTGCTTTACTCTTGATCATAGCTATTTCAAGCCAAGCACAGAAGAGCATTTACAAAGGATTGCCTTCTTTGGTCTGGCCAAAACTCTACGCTATAGAGTACAGAAAAGAAGGTGATTATGACAAACCGCTTTTTTCAAAATACGTACAGTCTCTTGCCAATAAAGTGATCATCTTGCCCGGATACATGGTGCCTTTTGAAAGCGGAATGAAAGGAACTCATTTTATGCTCTCTTCTTTGCCTTTAAACGCGTGCTTTTTTTGCGGTGTCGGTGGACCCGAAACTATCGTAGAGGTATTTTTGCTCGAACCAATTGAGTACACCAACAAGCCCGTTGAGATAAGAGGCAAGCTTATTCTTAACGATAAAAATCCTGATAAGATGATTTACCTGTTAGAAAAAGCAGAATTTTTGGGGGCCGTGGATTTCTAGAAATAACTATTTCAATCCATACTTGTCGATCATAAAAATAAGAGCAGCCATCGAGGCAGCACCCAATTCCAGTTCGCGTTTGTCAACTTTATCAATCGTATCTTCAGATGTATGATGAACGCTGAAGTAACGTTGCGAGTCTGGAAGAAAACCTATCAAAGGCACGCCTTGTGAAGCTAGAGGGCTAATATCTGCGCCTCCACCCTCTTGGTTAAAATCCCAGAGATCATACGGCTCAAAAAGGGGCTTCCAGCCTTTAATGATCGTCTTAACGCCTTCGGTAGTCGACATCGTAAATCCACGAGGAGTAAAACCACCCCTGTCTGATTCCATAGCAGCAATATGCTTCTCCTTGTTTTTCAATGCGAGTTCGGCATACTTTGCGCCACCTCTCAATCCATTTTCTTCATTCATGAACATAACAGCGCGAATGGTCCGTTTTGGCTTATAGCCCATCGCTTTGAACAACCTCAATACCTCTATGGATTGAATACAGCCCGCTCCATCATCATGTGCACCTTGCGCTAAGTCCCACGAATCCAAATGCCCACCTACTACAATAATTTCGTCTTTGTATTCGCCACCTCTTATTTCGCCTACTACATTAAAAGACGGAGCATCGTCCAAAATTTGACAATGAGTTTCCAGATAAAACTGTAAATCTCTTTCCTCTTTTAGAAGTTTACTCAATAACTCTGCGTGCTGCGTGCTTATCGCTACTCCAGGAATCAATTTTACGCCAGTCACATAGCGCATTCCACCTGTATGTGCGTATGTTTCAACTCCCGAGCCCATTGATCGAACAATGACTGCTACCGCTCCTAACTTTGCCGCCTCTACTGCACCATTTCCTCTTTGATCAACAGCTCCACCATAGGCGGCAAATGTGTTAATTTTCGTGGGATCCATCGCGCGATTAAAAAAAACAATTTTCCCTTGTACCGTCTTAGTACCAAGCTGTTTTAGTTCTTCAAAATTTTTCACTTCTACGATGCTTGCAGAAATACCTTCTGGTCCCGTGCCGATCGATCCACCCAAAGAAGTAACAACTACTTCTTTCGTTCCAATTTTTTTTGAATTGATAATACGACCTATCTCCTGTTGGCCACGAACCCAATGTGGCACCATCATAGGCTGTAACCACACGGAATCGAATCCTAAATCCTCCATTTTATGTCGGCTCCATTCAACGGCTGCCGCAGCCCCTGGCGATCCTGACAGTCGTGGCCCGATGTTTACACATAAATCATAGAGCATGTCATAGGATTTACCTTTGCTGAGTGCCTGGTTATATATTTCTTTGATCGATTCTTTGTCGGAGCTCTGCGCTCGCACAAGGAAAACAGATAGAAAGAGAAAACTGAAAAGAATTGATTTCATGTGTTAATGTTTAGTTTTTTAAGGTCACATGCCTGCATGCCGTAGTGGCATTTCGGCACGCAGGCATAGAATGGCCAGAATAATAATAACGTTGGGTGTAGGGCTTCTTAATGGCCATTTCATATCATTTGAATTTTTGATGTTGAAAAATAGGTGATTATGAGTGAATCTACCGATAAGATTATGGAAACGGTCGATAAAATTCTTTTATTTTTATTCAAAGGTTTGAAAAACAAGTATTTACAATCGTACTTCGTAGCAACAAATTATACACGCCATGGCTTTTTTGTTTGAATCGTTCGAAGACTGGAGAAGTTACTGCAAGGAAAAGAATGTCTCGCTTGTGACTGCTGTATTGGAATATGAACTAGAACAAAAAGGGCGAAGCGAGCAACAAATCTGGGAAGGTTTAGGCATTGCATGGGAGGTGATGAAAGATGCTGTGCATACTGGTCTTACAGAAGAAATGACTTCTCGTTCAGGCATGATTAACAACGGAGCAAAAAAAGTCTACAATTACCCCAAACCTGTTCTCTCTAAAGAATTTCAAAATCTAATTTCGCGCGCCCTTGCTGCCAAAGAAGTCAATTCCTGCATGGGTAGAATTGTAGCCGCGCCCACCGCAGGTGCCTCTGGTATTATGCCGGGGGTTCTTTTTACGTTGCAAGAGATACACCAAATAGAAGACAAAAAGATTTTAGAAGCCATGTTATTAGCCGCAGGTATCGCGCTCATTATGGAACAAAAAGCTTCCATCGCAGGCGCTGTTGGCGGTTGTCAGGCAGAGACAGGCACCGCTGCCGCCATGGGTGCTGGGGCGATCGTCTATTGCCTGGGTGGAGATACAAATCAGATTTTTAATGCGGTGGCTATAACCGTGCAGTGCATGTTAGGTTTAGTTTGTGATCCAGTTGCCGGGTTAGTAGAAGTTCCCTGTGTGGTGCGCAATGCAAGTGCCGCGGCTATCGCGAACAGCTCTGCTCAAATTGCATTGGCAAATGTAAGCAGCGTTATTCCCGTTGACGAAGTGATCGAAGCCATGGGAGAAATTGGCGCGAGCATGGAAACGCGCTATAAAGAAACAGCTCTTGGTGGATTGGCTGCAACCAAAACAGGTAAAGCTATTTCTAAACGAGTGCTCATCCGTGATATCGAAATGTTGCCAGACGAAGGAACAATTTAAGTCAACCACTAAAAAAGAATCAATAATGAAATTTGGTGTTACAACCCTACTCCTTGTTCTTGCCTTTGGACAACTATTTTGCCAGAAAAGACTCTCTATTTACAAAACGTTTGGTGGGGTTGTTTTTGAAATGGACTCTACTTCTGTCAGCTCCAAACAAGTTTCTATGATTTTACAACAGAACCAACAGGCTTACCAAGAATTTAAAGTTGCCAAAAGAAAGGCACTGATTGGAAACGTCATTGGTTTTACCAGTGGTCTACTCGTTGCCGTGCCTCTCATTACAGCTGTTGCCGGAGGGCAACCAGAATGGGCTTTTGTGGGTGCTGGAGGAGTTCTTTTTCTGGTTTCTCTTCCTTTCAACTCCTCATTCAGAGGACATGCATTTAATGCGATAGAAATTTATAATTCCGGTGTTCCCAGTTCCAGTCACCGACTTAGGCCATCCTTCCATTTCTATGGAACAAGCGCTTCTCTTGTGTTACGATTTTAGCTCTAGTTTTCGCCCTCTTTGGAGGTCACTGTGATTGGGAAGTCGTTGCCATGAATATAACTGGTAGGGTACTGAGCATCTCCACCGTATTGCTTCGTAAGTTCCGGCACACGTTCCTCCATATAAAACTTCAATTCGTTTACCGTAATCTTGTTGTCGCTATTGTTGTTACCCTTACCATCAAGTGCTTCTAACAAGGCATAGGTAAATACACCATGTTTTAACACTTCAAATTCAGTAGCAAACTGTTTTGAACCGGAAGAAGCAATCCACACCACACCCGAACTACGCGCTAATTGCACGATTGCTTTTTCATCACCACCCAATGCACGGGTGCTCATGTTTTTCAAGGCTCCACCCGAATGGCAGGCATCCATCAAAACAATTTGTTTCGTTGATTTTATTTTTGTCAGGTACTCTTTTAATTCAACGTCCGAAATACCTTTTGCTGTTAGCTGCTTCGTGTCCCCATAAATCTTCGTTACATCTGTTGGTACAAAATAAAACGGACTGTCGCCATCTTTGTCTTTGTTTTCTTCATCCAAACTACCGTGGCCCGCGTAGAAAAATACAAAGACATCCTGTGGCTGAGCCTTTGCGGCAATTGACTTGAAGCCTTCAACAATTTTCGCTTTCGTACCATTCTCATCATAACGCTCCACAATGTTGATGGCTTTAAATATCCGTTGACCCTGTGAAGAAATTTTTTCTGCAAATGCTTTCGCATCTGGTTGCGCATAATTCAAGTTGTATTGAGAATTTTGGTATTTATTAATACCTACCACCATCACATGCAAGGTCGAGTTGAGAATGACCTTACCCACGTAGTCAATTTTCAAAATCTCAGGTCTTGACTCGATCCGCTGGTAGTTCACTACCACCACTTTGAATTCGTTGGTCTCATTCAACATTTCAACGTTGTACGATTTTATCACTTTATCATTCTCACCTTTGGTCTCTACTGTGGTGTCACTCAGTATAAGTTTATCATTTTGATAAATGTTGACTTCTTCTATCCCGCTACCTCCATCAAAAATCTCAACATCTAATTTCAACGTTTGCTGAGTCGTAACGAGCTTACCACTTTGGTAGTCGATTAGGCCTTTATCATGTAGTACCTCGGTAGTAAAGAAGCCCGCTGAAGGTCTGTGTAACTTAGTCAAATCAAAAATGCGCTCACCTTCTTCCCGAAGAATGTCTTCTACGCGTTTCCCCTGCGCAATGCTTTTCTGCATTTGCGTGGGTCTATACAAAATTTTAAAATATTGTTCGGCCGCATAAAAGTCTGCGAGCTTGTCAATTCCACGATTTAAGTGCCAACCAAAATACTGGCCTCCAGCTGACGTACAAGCAAAGTATCCCTTATAAGCCCAGCACACCCATTGATTATCCTCCGTCAAAAACAAAGTTGCAAAGGGAAGCACGGTCTCCCCTAAGTTTTTATAAACTTCCTCAATGGCTTTATAGTTTTTCTCACCATGAGCTTTCATATAGTCGATGACCGCTCGCCAAGCTTTTTTAGAAGGCTCGCGAGTTAGAGAGTCTACCGGAAGAGATTCAAAATACGCACCCCAAGCGGCATCGCTAAACTCAGGATGTTGACGCATTGTGGGTGCTGCACCGGTCTCACTCAATTTCCAAAGCACAATGGTCTGATCTTCGCCCCCTGAAGCCAAGTATCTACCATCCTGACTAATTGCAACTGCTCTCACGCCACCCACATGGCCAACAAATTCCTTCTGAAAAGCCCCATTGCGATCAAACATTCTAAGTGAGTAATCACTTGCAACGATTACATCCCCTTCACGTGAAGCCTGGAAATCTAAGATACGCCCATCTTCGCCATCAATATTTTGAATCTTTTTGCCTTTTGGAAGACTCAATTCAGTTTCAGAAACTTGTGAAATGCCTTTTCCGAAATTCTCTACAGGTGGCGAAAATTTAAGCGAGTTGACGTTCAGCTTCATGGAGTTGAAATCGAAGCTGCGTTGAAACTCATTTGGCTTAGCATTCACATCTTGCGAAACAAACAACTCAAGTCCCGCCCCAAAAGCTAAATCATGAATAGCACTTCCCTTACCTTTTACTTTCCGAAGGGCTTTACCATTAATCGGATTCCATAAATAAATCTCATTATTATTTCCACCTGCTGAAGCAACCTGATAGCTTCCATTGTCGAGGGGCGAAAAGACTGCCGCAAAAACCGCGTTGTCATGTCCTCTAAAATCGGTGAATTTGTTCCCTTCGGGCACCCCATAACTTATGCCATGACCAGTGTCGTCCAAGCCGACCAATATTTTCGAGTCATGTGAGAAAGCAATGGCGTTCACCGAAGCATCTCTGTTCCACTGTTTAATCACTGAACCTGTACTACTCCACAAGAAAAACTCCTTCTCATAGCTGCTAGACGCTAGGTACATACCATCGCTTGAATAGGCTAATTTATTCACTTCTCCCAAGTGCTTTTTCCAAAATCTTGGATTGAATTTGCTACCACCCTTTTCCAAAATGGCAAGGCTGTAAATGCTCACTTCCGTTTTACCCTCCTGCGCGATAGCCACGTCCATATTTACCAAATTCATGGCTAGATACTTGACGGGTGCGCCTGTTTCAATGGACAACTCCTGGCTATACATCGGAGTAGACGCATCTACTTTCCATACCTTCAGAGTGCCATCATTACTGCCACTCACCAAATATTTTCCATTGCCTGTAAATGCCAAGCTATTGATTACATCCTTATGACCAAGTGCTGTTGCAACTTGAATTCCTTTATTGAGATCAATGATTGCGATATAAATTTGGTTGTCGGGCGTTACGGTATATCCTGCAACTGCCAAAAGGCTTCCATCTGGCGAAACATCAGAGGCATAAAACATACCCTTTGAACCATCACCTATCTCAGATTCGAATTTTTTAAGCATTTCTCCGGTGTGGGCATTCCACAGACGAATCGTCTTGTCTTCGGAAACCGAAATGATTTTCTGGCCGTCTGGGGTAAAGTTGAGGTTTTGTACCTTGGCGGAGTGTCCCATAGAATTGATCACAACGCGGGGGGTACTCAACTGAGCTAATACAGAAAATGTAGCAAGACTAAAAGCAACTACAATGGGGGAAATCTTTTTCATAATCGATTACCAGACTGGTAGCTGAAAGTTACCAATTTTATCGGTAAAATCCAGAAAGGTAACCCCGTACAAGCCTCTTACAAAGTTGCGCGGGCAAACACCCCGAAAAAAGTTGAAAACTGATTGTTTTCTCGGCTAGCCCCGCTGTGCTACTTTCTGGCAGCGATAAGCAAGGACAAAGAAAAGCGAAAAGAACAACCCCACTGATATTAAATAGATTTGCATCACCATTTCATTTAATTTGTGATACGAAATTGTTGTTTTCTACGCACACGGTTGGTTCTGAAAGCTTGAACCACCTACTGAGGTAATATTGTGATGACTTTTGTCAAATTTCAAAAGATCAATTTGCCCTTTAGATAAGAAAGGGGATCTGAAAACTCGTTTTGAAACTATATTGCAGGGAGCTTTAAAACCGCCAAAAGCGAAACAAACGAGCAAGAAAAACGATTAACAAGGCTAATACTCTAATAAATCCAATACCTGATGAAGAAGATTACTTTCACTTTTCTATTATACCTATCATCTGTTCACATTATTTCCGCTCAATCTGTTCAAAAGGAAATTCCTAGGGATTGGTTCCTGCTTGATCCAGAACAGGATAGTTTGCAAGGGGTGAGCGCGGAACGAACTTATGAAACCTTGTTAAAAGGGCAACCGTCCAAAACGGTATTAGTAGCTGTGATCGACTCAGGAATCGATATAGAACACGAGGATTTAAAAAGTGTAATCTGGGTGAATGAAAAAGAGATTGCAAACAACGGAATTGATGACGACAAGAATGGCTATGTAGACGATGTGCATGGCTGGAATTTTATTGGCGGCAAAAATGGAAATGTAAATGCCGACACTTATGAACTTACCCGCGAATACATGCGCCTTTCAAAAAAATATGATGGGGCTGATTCAGTAAAGAATAGGAAAAAAGCAAAAACTGAATACGCATCTTATTTGAAACTAAAAGACAAATACCAAAAACTGAAAGTCAAGAATGAGCAACAGTACCAATTCTATTCAGGCATGTACAAATACACCAAAGCAAGCATAGACACACTGAAAAGGTACTTTAAAACAGATAAGTTGGTACCCTATGATGTAAAAAACCTTACTACCGATAGACCTAGCTTACTCTTTGCAAAGAGCGTGGTTGGCCGAGTTTATAAAACTGTAGGCGATGACGCTCCCTTGGACGAATACCTTAGCCAAGTGAAAGAGGGCGTGGACTATTTCGAAGTAATTGTAAAATATGGCTACAATACCGAATTTGATTCTCGACAAATAGTAGGCGACAATTATTCAAATCTTTTTGAAAAAGGCTATGGCAACAATGACGTGAAAGGGCCGGACCCGCTACATGGCACACATGTGGCCGGAATAATTGCTGCTGATCGTAAAAACAAGCTGGGCATCAAGGGGATTGCGGACAATGTGAAAATAATGGTGGTGCGCGCTGTGCCGAACGGAGATGAAAGAGATAAGGACGTGGCCAATGCAATTGTTTACGCAGTAGACAACGGAGCCAAAATCATTAATATGAGTTTTGGTAAATCCTTTTCACCCGAAAAGGAAATGGTCGATCGTGCCGTCAAATATGCAGAACAAAAAGGTGTGTTGTTGATTCATGCCTCGGGAAATGAAGGCGATGATATTGACATGGAAAAAAATTTCCCCACAAAAAAATACTTGAATGGAAAGGAAGCAAAGAATTGGATCGAGGTGGGCGCGTCTTCGTGGGGTAGTGACGAAAATTTTGTGGGTAGCTTTTCCAATTATGGAAAAAAAGGTGTTTCATTTTTTGCCCCGGGTGTTCAAATCTATTCTACTACTCCCGGCAACACTTACAAAAACGAAGATGGCACCAGCATGGCCAGTCCTTCTACTGCGGGAGTGGCGGCACTGTTGATGTCTTACTTCCCAAACCTTACGGCTATTGAAGTGAAAGATATTTTAGAAAAATCTACCCGCAAATTTGATAACCTCAAAGTGCAAAAGCCGGGCAGTAAAGAACTCGTCTCATTTGGCGACCTCAGTTCGTCTGGCGGATTGGTAAATGCCTATGAAGCCGTGAAGATGGCGATGGAAAGCAAAAAACCAACTGTTAAGTAGTCGACTACTTCTGGATTGTTTCCACTCTTAACCCCACCGCTAAAATCCCTAGCAGAGTATCTTGCCGCATAAACTGCTCAAACCGGACTTTGTGTTTGCCCGTTTTGTTAAAGGTGTAGTTCGTTAGAAAACCAAACTGGTGATCATACACATCGCCCAATCCACTGCGACCATTTGGTTCTCCTGTTTTAACATCAAAGAGATTCTCGGTCAACATTTCCTTTTTTAACACAGTCCCGTTTGGGTCAACCAATTGATAGTTTACAAAAAGTCGCGCGTAGGGGTAGTCTAGGGAATTGCGCACATCTAAGTACAAATTGTAGCTTTGAGTCGTGTCGGTCACTTCAAATTGCAACTCAGCAGGTGTTGTGATTTTCCAAGTACGATCTTTGAATTCTACGTTGTCTTCATACACGCGATTGGAATCACAGGAAACTAACATTAAGATGAGTCCAACTAAAAACAGAACAAGACGAGGGTTAACTGAATACAATCTCAACTGACCCTTGGCAACATTCATCGATCTTACTACATCTAAAATCATAAATCGTAATTCTTTAATCGTAATTCTATTCTAGCGGTTTATCCTTATCAGGATTTGGCTTGTTCTGATTTCGATTGGGATTATTTGGGTTGCGGTTGGGATTATTTTTATTACGATTGGGGTTCGGGTTGTTTAGATTGCGGTTAGGATTTTGATTCCTATTTGGGTTGTTACGGTTTGGATTATTCTGATTCCTATTTCGATTAGGATTTTGATCGCTATTCGGTTTGTTTGGATTACCACCTGGCAGCTTTTGCTGCGTGGGTTTTGGGGAATTACCCTCTCGCACTTGATTGTTGCTCCTATTGTCTCGGTTTCCGCGATCATCGCGCCCACGCCCTCTTCTGTCGTTATTCTTGTTGGCTTTGTTTTTGAATTTGCGATCCATGCTAGCCAAATCGCTATTGAGCACACTTAAAGGAGCACGAACTTCTTCTTTATCTATTTGCAGTGTAGCCGGTTTCTTTCCTTCTTTGTTTAATGCCAATATTTCATTGACCCGATCTACATTGAGCGGATACCAGTTGTTATCTTCTTTATAGCCAAACCACATGATCTTCCGAAAGATGTCGGTTTTTTGCAATCGTGCTTCTCCTTGCTCTGTCAGAAGTGGCGCCTCCACATCAGGAATGTACTTCAGGGCATCCATGTAGGTTTCCAACTCGTAATTCAGGCAGCACTTCAATCGCCCGCATTGACCAGATAGCTTGCTCGGATTAAGAGACAAATTTTGATAACGAGCGGCACTTGTCGCTACGTTTTTAAAATCGCTAAGCCAGGTAGAGCAACACAACTCGCGACCGCAAACACCGATGCCACCTAAACGGCCAGCCTCTTGACGTAGGCTGATTTGTCGCATTTCCACACGCACCTTAAACTCGCCTGCCAGTTGCTTAATCAATTCGCGAAAGTCGACACGATCTTCCGCAGAATAAAAGAAAGTTGCTTTGGTATTGTCGGCCTGGTATTCAACATCAGAGAGCTTCATCGCCAGCTTGTACTGCTTCACTATTTCGCGAGAGCGATAGAGCGTAGGTGCGGCTCGTTTTTTTGTTTCTTCGTATTTTTCTAAATCGCGTTGATGCGCGATGCGGTAAATTTTCTTTATCTCCTCATCGTTAGCGACCTTCTTCTTTTGCATTTGAAGGCGCACCAATTCGCCTTGCAGAGAGACATGTCCTAAATGATGCCCCGACTGTGTCTCAACGATAATGGCGTCTCCTGTTGTCAGTTGTAGATTTTCCGTATTGCGATAAAAATCCTTGCGCCCGTTTTTGAATCGTACTTCGACCACGTCAAAGCGATCCTGTACCGGCATATCCATATTCGACAGCCAGTCGAATACATTCATCTTATTGCATCCCCCGGTGCCACAAGCACCGTTATTATTGCAACCGGAAACCTTTCCTGCCTGTCCGGCAGGCAGGCCGTCCTTCTTTGTTCCACAAGCACAACCCATCGTTCAAGATATTGATTAAAAGGATAAAGGTAGTGCGCTGGAGGGGTAAAGGCAAGGGGTTCTTTCCTACTGAAAGATAACGGCTCCTCAGTACTTAGGCTAGAAATCAATTCACATCAAATCCTTCCCTATATCCCACCTGTAATAAACACCGTCCCAGTTAATTTTTTCTGCGGCTGCATAAGCATTGGCTTGTGCTGCTTTCAATGTTTTTCCCTTGCCCGTAATACCCAACACACGGCCCCCATCGGTTAACACCTCATTGTTCTGCTTTTTTGTTCCGGCATGGAATACCAACGCACCAGTAGCTTCTTCTAAGCCGCTTATCGTTTTACCTTTTTCATATTCATCAGGGTAGCCATCAGAAGCCACAACAATGGTCAACGCAAAATTGGGATCCACCGCGATGGTCTTGTCTTTCAATTCGCCCTTGGCTGCAGCAAGAAGCAATTCTAGAAAATCACTTTGAATGCGCGCCATCACCGACTGCGTTTCCGGATCGCCCATGCGCGTATTGTATTCAATCACATACGGCTCGCTTCTTACGTTCATCAGCCCAACAAAAATAAATCCTTTGAAGGGAATTTGCTCTTTCTTTAATCCTGCAATGGTGGGTTTGATTACTTCCTCCTCCACTTTTTTCATGAACGCTGCATCGGCAAAAGGCACAGGAGAAACAGAGCCCATGCCTCCTGTATTTGGCCCCGTGTCGCCATCGCCAATGCGTTTGTAATCTTTTGCCTCTGGTAAAATCACATAATCCTGACCATCAGTCAACACAAAAACAGAAAGCTCAATACCATTTAAGAATTCTTCTACTAACACCTTCGCGCTGGCTTCGCCAAATTTTTTATCTTCCAACATTTCGCGCATCGTGGCTTTCGCTTCGGCCTCGTCAGATGTGATGATGACTCCCTTTCCTGCTGCCAATCCATCGGCTTTTAAAACATACGGAGGCTGGCATGTCTCAAGGTAACTTGCTGCATCCGCAAATTGATTTGCATAAAACGTTCTTGCCTTCGCAGTAGGTACACCGTTACGCAACATGAATTGCTTTGAAAAATCCTTGCTGCCTTCCAGTTGTGCACCTGCCTTACCTGGCCCTACCATCAAAATCGATTTCAATTTCGGATCAGCCTCAAAATAATCGCGAATGCCATTTACCAGAGGAACTTCTGGGCCAACTACAACCAACTCAATTTTATTGTCAAGGCAGAATGCTCCCAATTTTTCAAATTCGCTCACCCCAATTGATATATTCTCCGCAACTATTGAAGTCCCTGCATTACCGGGGGCAACAAATAGTTTTTCACACAATGGGCTTTGTTTGATTTTCCAAGCCAATGCATGTTCGCGGCCACCGTTGCCGATAAGAAGGATGTTCATAGTAAAAGTTAAGCGTCAAATATAAGTTGGAATTCACAAAAGTCTAAAAAAAAGCCCTTCGAATGGTAACATTCAAAGGGCTTATCGAATGATCTACCAAATCTAATTCGCGTACTCGCTTAAAAATTTGATACGCATCAAACGAACATCATCTTCCGATTGATCTGTTAAGGTTGCCATTGCCTCTTCCATGCTATCGGTTTCCGAATTAAGGAAGTAGTCATAAATCTCTTCTTGCTTATTATCATCCAGCACTTCATCAATGTAGTAGTCAATCGTTAGTTTGGTGCCTGAATAGCAGATGTTCTCCATCTCCGTCAAAAGCTCATCAAATGTCAAACTTTTAGATTCCGCTATCTCTTCCAAATCTACCTTGCGATCAATTTGTTGGATGATAAATATCTTTATTTTCGATTTATTGACCGAAGACTTCACCACTACCTCAGAGGCCGTCTCGATCTCATTTTCATCTACATACTTTTCAATTAACTCAATGAATTCTTTTCCAAACTTATTCACCTTGCCCATACCTACTCCATTCACAGAAGCCAATTCTTCCTTATTGGTCGGATAGGTCGTAGCCATTTCTTCCAACGAAGGATCTTGGAAGATGACATAAGGTGGCAAGTCTTTTTCTTTGGCGATTTTCTTGCGAAGCGCCTTCAGCATCTCGAACAATTTTATATCGTAGGATTTTGAGTTGATAATCACCCGCTCGGATGACTCTTCTTCGCCTACTTCGGTGCTGAAATCATGATCTCTGGCCAGTTCGATGGAATGTGGCTTCTTCAGAAAGGCATGACCCTTCTCCGTGATTTTCAGCACCCCGATGTTTTCAATATCCTTTTCTAAATATTGATAGATCAATGCCTGGCGAATGACTGCCTTCCAGAAATCGGCATCCTCTGTGTCGCCTTTGCCATAGATCGCTAAATCAAAATGACCATAGCTTTTCACGTACTCATCTTCGGTGCCGCGAATCACATTCACCAGATGGGGTAACCCAAATCGTTCATCCGTTTGCTTCACTGCCTCGATCGCAATCTTGACAAACTCCATGCCTTCAAATCTTTCTCGCGGATGAAGGCAATTGTCGCATGCGCCACAATTGGCTTCTTTATATTCTTCACCAAAATAGTGGAGCAGTTGCTTACGTCTACACACGGGCGATTCGGCATAAAACTCCATCTCCTGTAACAAAATGCGCGCGTTCTCTCGCTCCTGTACAGACTTATCTTTGTTAAATTTCTCTAATTTGTTCAAGTCATTGTGGCTGTAAAACATCAAACAGATACCTTCCAATCCATCACGACCTCCGCGTCCGGTTTCTTGATAATATCCCTCCAATGATTTCGGAACATCATAATGCACCACAAACCGAACATCCGGTTTATCAATGCCCATACCAAACGCAATTGTTGCTGTAATGATGTCTACCTCCTCATTCAAGAAATCATCTTGATTTTTCATGCGCACATCGGGATCTAAACCAGCATGATACGGTGCCGCCTTAAATCCATTTACATTCAACAACTGCGCAATCTCTTCTACTTTTTTACGGCTGAGGCAATAGATGATTCCCGATTTCCCTTTGTGCTGTTTTAAAAAGCGAATGAGTTGCTTTTTAGTCTCTTTCTTGGGGCGTACTTCATAGTACAAATTTTTGCGATTGAACGAAGACAAGAACACGTCTGCGTCTTCCATCTGCAAATTCTTCTGAATATCTAACTGAACTTTTGGTGTTGCTGTAGCGGTCAGCGCGATAACCGACTTTTTGCCAAGCTGTCCAATCATCGTTTTGATCTTGCGATACTCCGGGCGAAAATCGTGGCCCCACTCTGAAATACAATGGGCCTCATCAATGGCAACAAAGGACACATTCACTTTTTGTAAAAACTCAATGTTCTCTTCTTTGTTCAACGATTCGGGTGCCACATACAACAACTTCACTAAACCGGACACGCAGTCCTTCTTAAGTTTTGTTATCTCGCCCTTGCTAAGTGTTGAATTTAAAAATCTCGCGTTAACTCCATAAGCGTTCATCTGATCTACCTGATTCTTCATCAGCGCGATCAACGGTGATATCACGATGGCTAAGCCATCGTACACCATAGCAGGAAGTTGATAACATAAGGATTTGCCTGCCCCCGTGGGCATAATTACAAATGTGTTCCTTCCAGTAAGAATATTTCTTATTACAACCTCTTGATTTCCCCTGAAATTTCCGTAGCCGAATATTTCCTTGAGTTTCGCCTTCAGTTCATCTTTCTCTTCTGCCACTACCATAATACCTTGTAATAAAGTTCTGATTTATATTTTTTAGGAAATTGAAGATAATTAAAATCTGACAAGAAGCAAAGCATGTAGGATATAAATGATTATTGCACAATTACCTTACAACGAAAAATTCACTCATTAGTGCTACAAACGGAAAAATTGTTTGATCACCGGTTATTTGCGTGTGTGGCAACGTTTGTACCCTGCTAAAGATTCACGATAGTTCACTATTTTAGCGGTTTAAAATCTATAAAGGCCATTTTCGAATGAATACTAATCTTTTTGTGGTGTTGATGGCAGGTGGAGTTGGAACCAGATTTTGGCCGTATAGCCGAAATGCCAAGCCAAAACAGTTTTTGGATGTGATAGGAACGGGAAAAACACTTCTTCAATCGACCTATGATCGCTTTTTGCCCATTTGCCCACCGGAAAACATTTTTGTGGTCACGCATGAAGAGCATCGAATGCTTACAAAGGAACAGTTACCCTCATTATCTGAGTCACAAATATTGGCCGAGCCAATGAGGAAGAACACGGCACCATGTATTCTCTATGCTTGCCATAAGATCTCTAAGATCAATCCGCAAGCCGTGGTAGTAGTCAGTCCAACAGATCATCTTATTCTAAATGAATCTGACTTTCAACAGACTATCCTAAAATCTGCCGAACAAGCGAAAAACCAGGATAAGCTGATAACACTAGGAATTAAGCCCTCCAGACCTGAAACCGGCTATGGTTACATCCAGTATATAGAGAACAAAAGCACCTTAAAAAAGGTAAAAACCTTTACAGAGAAACCAGAGTTAGCGCTGGCAAACAAGTTTTTGGAAAGCGGTGATTTCGTTTGGAACGCGGGCATTTTTATTTGGGGTGTTCAGGCAATTCATCATGCCTTTGCTAAGTACTTACCTGAAATGACCGAGATATTTGACGAGGCGGCTCCCAGTATTTCTACCAGCGATGAAAAGCAGGCGATACAAGCGGCCTACTCGCAAACCAAGAATATCTCCATTGACTATGGCATCATGGAAAAAGCGGACAACGTTTACGTGTGGCTAAGTTCTTTTGCGTGGTCTGACTTAGGTTCATGGGGATCTCTGTATGAATATTCAGCTAAAGACTCCAACAACAATGTAATTGGCGTGGATGCACTCACCTACGAGACTCGTAATTCGATCATAAAAGGTGATGCGAATAAGTTGGTTGTTACACAGGGCCTCAACGGCTACTTGGTAGGCGCCTTTGGCAACGTGGTGATCGTATGCGAAAAAGATAAGGAAGACCTTTTTCGAAAATTTGTGAACGACCTTAAGAGCAAACCGAATAGCAACGACTACTTGTAATCTCGTTGCCTGATTTTTTCGAAAACAACAATTCCTGCGGCAACGGATACGTTTAGCGATTCTATACTTCCCATCAACGGAATTTTAGCAAGGTGATCAGCATCCTTTAACATCTGTGGTGAAATACCGTCTTCTTCAGACCCCAGTATAATCGCTATCGGTATATTCAAATCAATCTGATAGATCGTGTTAGTGGCCTTCTCCGTACAGGCGATAATTTGAATACCATTGTCTTTCAATAATTGAAATGTTTTTTTCATGTCTTTCACGCGGCAAACAGGCAGATGATTGAGCGCACCGGCTGATGTCTTCATCGCATCACCCGTAATAGGTGCATTCCCTTTGTCGGCAATGATCATCGCATCCACTTGTGCGCACTCCGCGGTACGCGCCAACGCTCCAAAATTGCGAACGTCTGTAACTCTATCAACGATCAAAAAAAACGGCTCACGCCCTTCGCTGTAACATTTATCAATAATGTTTTCAAGCGGAACATATTGAACCGCAGACAACACACAAACAACTCCTTGATGTTTTTTATTGGAAAGCCGGTCTAGTTTAACTTGCGGAATAAACGAATAGGGAGCTTTATGAGTAGCCGCTGTATTGATTAGCTCCTTTATCAAATCGTTGTTTAACCCTGACTGAATATAAATCTTTTCAATCTCCCGCCCAGCCTTGATTGCTTCAATTACGGCACGTGTTCCAAATATTGTTTCTGCTTTTTCCATTTAAAAAAAGAATATAGAAGTTAGAATTTAGGAGTCATAATCTTAGCCTACCGACTACAGATTACCGAAAACCAGCAACCGATCACTACCACAACCTTACCGGATATACACCACTCTCTACTAGTTGCTTAATTTTGCCAGATACCTCCTCTTTGTCTTCTTTATAGGTCACTCCAAACCAGGTCTTTCCACCACCAAGGATATGCACCTTGCCCAAATTCTGCCTGATAATCTCGTTGGTTAAAAGCGCAATGTAAAATTCCGCTGAAGGGTTTTCTTTGTTTTTCTCTGCAAATTCGTGAAACATCTTTTCAGCGACAGCAAATACGCCCGGCTGAAAGCCCCAGCAATTCATAGAAACGGGAAACAACGGATCTAATTCACGATCACCGGTATCCTCTTTAGAAACAATTTTTCCCTGCCCGTCCGGCAGGCGGGCGTCTTCCTTTACAATTTTTGTAAGCTCGCTCAGCTTCTTCAAAAATCCTTGCGCATCTCGTTCTTCTGCTACCCCGCGCGACACGCTACCATGTTCTGACAACACATTCTTTAATGTATATCCCACCATCGCGTGATGATCTGGTGCAGCCGTGTCGAAAAAAGCAGCCAACGATTCGAACGCCTCTTTACCATAAAAATCATCGGCATTGATCACGGCAAACGGCTCGTTGATAACGTCTTTGCCACAAAGCATGGCGTGCGTGGTACCCCACGGTTTTTTACGGTTCACTATCCCACAATTTTTGGGCACAAACCGATCCAGCGATTGTACCTCAAAGTAAACTTCCACCTTCCCTTTTAGTTTGGGGAGAAAAATCTCTTCTACTGTTGATTTAATCTCATCGCGCACGATGAACACCACTTTTGTAAAACCGGCCCGAATTGCATCATACAAAGAATAATCCATGATGGTTTCTCCACTCGGGCCAAATCCATCAATCTGCTTTATTCCACCATACCGACTACCCATGCCGGCTGCCATAACCAACAAGCTTTTTGATTTTTTTACTGCCATATTAAACTGTGATATATTGAAACCAGAAATAAATTGCCAACTTTCAAGCTTGCATAGCGAAAGAAGGATACGGGTTCAAAAATAAGGCTTTACCATCATACTTTTAGATTATGACTTCAAATAAGAATTATGTACTTTCCATCTCCATCATTGGCGTTCTCTTTTTCATTTTTGGTTTTGTAACGTGGTTGAATGGAACGCTCATCCCATTTTTAAAGCTGGCCTGCGATTTAAAGACTGACGCGGAAGCATTACTTGTCACTTTTGCTTTCTATATGGCTTATTTCTTTCTAGCCATCCCCTCCTCCTTTATTCTGACCAAAACGGGTTTTAAAAAGGGGATGTCTCTTGGACTGGCCGTCATGGCTGTTGGAGCTTTACTGTTCTTACCTGCAGCCATGCAGCGAAGTTTCTCGCTGTTCCTTACAGGTCTCTTCGTGCAGGGTATGGGGTTGGCCCTTTTGCAAACAGCCTCGAACCCATACATCTCTGTTATTGGTCCAATAGAAAGTGCGGCCAAACGGATCAGCATTATGGGCATTTGCAATAAAGTAGCAGGCGCGCTGAGCCCTCTGATTTTGGGTGCCATTGTATTACAAGACGCTACAGGCATAGAAGGTCAAATCAACGCTACTACCGACTTGGCAACTAAAACCGGTTTGCTTCAGGCTCTTTCAGAAAGAGTTATTGTTCCTTACGCAATCATGGCAGCGGTACTGATCGCATTAGCGGTGATGATTTGGCTTTCGCCTCTACCGGAAATTGAGACCGATGGATCAACAACTATAGACAATAAAACTAAATACAAAAACATATTCCAAGTACCTTACTTGATGTTGGGAATTTTATGCCTGTTTCTATATGTGGGCGTAGAAGTTATGGCGGGGGATGTCATCGGCACCTATGGAAAAGCAATTGGCATTGGCTTAGATGAAACAAAAGTGTTTACCTCCTACACGCTTTGGTCGATGGTGGTTGGATACATCATTGGAATCCTCACCATCCCGAAATACATCAAGCAACAAAATGCGTTGGCGTTATCTGCAATTGCCGGGATTGTGCTTAGCCTCGGTGTGTTTTTCACGACTGGCTATACATCCATTGTCTTCATTGCCTTGTTGGGTTTTGCCAATGCCTTGATGTGGCCGGCTATTTTTCCTTTGGCGATAGAAAACCTTGGAAAGTTTACAAAACTTGGTTCAGCCTTACTGGTCATGGGAATTGCAGGTGGAGCGGTGCTGCCCCAACTCTATGCTCGCATCGTACCAACACTCGGCCCACCTTCGGCTTTTTTCTGGATTGTCGCACCCTGCTATGCTTATATCTTGTTCTACGCAACCAAGGGACATATGCTAGGAAAGCGGTAGTTGAAAAACCATGAAAGTCACTTTGTTTGTTTTGCTGATTTGCATTTCAGATGTCTTTTGTCAAAACTATATTGCCAGCGACCTAACTGCAGAAAATCTATTTTCTGAAAATATCGAAGGTCCTTACTACAAAAATGGAATCTTGTATGTCGTCAACTACAAAACGAACGGAACCATTGGCGCAGTAAAGCACGATGGCACTACAGAGTTATTTGTAACGTTACCCGAGGGCAGTATAGCCAACGCGATCCAGTTTAATAAAAAAGGACATATGCTGCTCGCTGATTTCAAAGCGCATAACATTTTGAAAGTGGACATGAAATCAAAAACCGTTTCAGTTTTTTTTCATAACGAATCCTTTAATCAACCCAACGACATCTGTATTAATAAAAAGGGGCAACTCTTCGCCTCAGATCCCAATTGGAAGGAAGGAACGGGTAAACTATGGCGCATTGAAGTGGACGGACGTAGTTTGCTACTCAAAGAAAATATGGGCACCACCAATGGCATCGCACTAAGTCCTTCTGAAAAAATTCTGTATGTGAACGAAAGTGCGCAACGAAAAATATGGATGTTTGATCTTGACACCAAAGGCGAAGTAAGTAACCAAACACTTTTTGCCTCTTTCGATGATTTTGGTTTGGATGGAATGAAGTGTGACCTTGAGGGAAATCTATATGTTACTCGCCATGGCAAAGGCACGGTAGTCATTTTTTCCCCGAAGGGAGAAATTTTACACGAGGTAAAAATGAAGGGGCTTAAACCAAGTAATTTAAATTTTGGCGGCCCAAATGGGAAGACCTGCTATGTTACCATGCAGGACCGAAAGTGTGTAGAGATTTTTAGAACTGCGACAGTCGGTAAAAAATAGACTTGGTCAAACACGTTAGCAAAATAGCTTACTCTAAAACCGCGCCAGTCCTCTTTTTTCGTTCGTTTTCCACAATAGCCACATTCTTGGAAACCAGTTGAAAGCTTTCCTTTGGCTGATTAGAAAATTTTATTTGTGTCTGTTGCTCGTTTTGGCTGCCGATCTCAACTCTATACTTATGCAGTGAATTGGTTGTCCCCCTTTTTTCCTGATCGAAGGCGAGGTATACAAACGCATGATCCTCCTCTCTGAGTACGGCCGAATTGGGAACTGTTAACTGCGGAGTCAAGCTAGCCCGTTGCACAACTACGCATCGTACACTCATCTCAGGCAAGATCATCTTACCCTGTGGAGCCGAAAACTTAACATGAACTGCCACTGCTTTGGTTTCAGGATCGATGGCCCTGGAGATGTGAATTACTTTTCCCACTACGGAAGGATAAGAATGAGTCACGAAATCAATTTCCACATCTTGCCCTTCAAAAATATTGTCCAAGTCTTTGTCATAGACAAACACATCAGCCATTAATTCATTGTTGTTCACTATTTCTGCGAGCGCGATTTCCGTTGTAGCCAATGTGCCCACTTGCACGGGTAATTTAAATACAAAACCGTCAATAGGTGCTGGAATGGAGACTGTAGAAGCTACCTCGGGACTGTTGATGAATTCTTTTGAAAAACCAAGCAATTGCAATTTTGCCATCAGCGCGTTCACTTTGCTAATAGCGGCTTTCAATCGTGCATCGGTCGTTTGAAAATCAACCAACGCGCCAATGTTATTCTTGATCAACTCTTCTTGTCTTTTAAATTCTAAGCTTAGAAAATCCATTTGCGCTTTTGCTTCAAAATACTGGTTTTGAAGTTCAATCAGCTCCATGCTTCGCAGCGACAAAAGAGGTGCTCCCCTTTTTACGTAGCTTCCCTCTCGCACAAAAATTCGTTCTACCTTGCCCGAAATGTCACTACTAACAGATGCACGGTAATTGGGCATTGCTATCACTTTTCCAGCCAAATAGATATTTGACTTGATCACTTTTAGTTCTGGCTTGACTAACACTACGTCCATGAGTGCAAGCGAGCTATCAGTGATCGTTACATAGTCTACATTCTCAGGAGTAGCCAACTGAGCCTCTGTCTTCTTGCCAGAACAAGATGACATCGCAACGGCTAACGCACTGGAAAAAATAAAATAGTAAATGTATTTCATAATCTAAGTATCGTTTTAATAGTCACCTTTCAAATAGGTGAGCGTGATGATTGATTGATTGTAATTTCGCAACGTTTCTAAATAATTTTGACGAAGTGAATAAGCAAGCTCGAGGTTTTGCAAGTACTGGTAATAATTAATGCTCCCCAGTCGAAAACTTTCTTTCGAATTTCTCAGGATTTCTGCAGCTTCGGGCAAACCAGTTGTTTCGAAATAAGCCAGGTTATCCTGAAATTGACGGTAATCCGCTTGTGCCTTTGCGTACTCAGTATTCAACTGAAATGAAGTAATTCTCTTTTGTGTCTCCGCTATCTGAATTCCCTTTTTGGCAGCATTGATATTTGCCTGGTAAGTCCATTGCCAAATAGGCAACGTAATACCGAACCTGAGACGCGGAGTAATAGGGGTTTGAGGTGTTCCCTGATTTAAAAAACCAACCACAGCCCCTGGAATTCTTTTTCTTCTTTCCACTTTAAGCTGGTTGAGGCTGTAGTTTTGTTGTTGCCTACTGAAAGCTAACAAGGGGTTACCCATCGTGTAGGCCGTATCAACAGGTGTGATATCAACGAGCAAACTGTTTTTTCGTAACACCTCTGCGGGTATATGTGTTGTGTCGTTTGGCTGGCCAAGCAAAAGATTAAATTGATACTTGGCATTTCTCAATTCCGAGCGAGCTACTTTTAATGCATATTGAATTCTTTTGTATTGCGAAATTCCGTTGAGTTTCTCCAGTGCTGAGATTTGCCCCACACGATACCGTATTTCATTCACTTTTATCAAGTCGTCAAAAACAGAATCTTGGCTGTACAGCAGCCGTGTCCGCTCAATCAAAAACTGTAACTGGTTGTACGACACCCGAACGCGATACACAATGTTGTTGGCAGATATCTTGAGTTCCGTTTCTGTTACCGCAATTTTACTTCGCTGCGCTCTTCCTTGCGCTGTATAAACACCTGGGTAATCAATTACCTGCAGTAAGCCAGGCCGTAAGTCATCGCCCGTTGGTGCTTCAAAAACTAAATCTGGAGTAGACAAACTAAAAGATGCCGGCTTGAGTGCCACCTGTTGCTCGATCCGCTGCTGCGCCAATAGCATCTCGGGGTTTCTCTTTTTTGCCATAGCCACGGCACTATCCAAACTGATGGGCTTTTGAGGTGGCTGTGCGATAGCTTGAGAGGATAACAACAATAGTATGATTAGTGCGGTCACTTCGGGAGTCCAATTACCGGATTTTTCTTTTGGCTGTTTCACAAAATAAGTATAGATCACCGGTAGAATGAGCAATGTCAAAATAGTTGCTGTAAACAAACCTCCAATAACTACCGTTGCCAAAGGTTTTTGAACTTCTGCGCCAGCACTGGTAGAAAGGGCCATTGGCAAAAAACCCAAAGCGGCTACAGCCGAGGTCATCAACACAGGACGAAATCTTCCGCGCAGCCCTTGCAACACACGCTGATGAACATCCGTAATCCCTTCTTTTTCCAGCTCATTAAAACGACTGATGATAAGAATTCCATTCAACACCGCAATTCCAAATAAGGCAATAAAACCCACACCTGCCGATATGCTAAAATTCATTCCTCTAAATAACAATGAAAATACTCCGCCCACAGCAGAAAGTGGTACAACGGAATATATCAACAAGCTGTCTTTCACATTACCAAACGTGGCAAAAAGTAATCCGAAAATGATGAGTAAGGAAAGGGGTACCACAATTGCCAACCGTGCTTTGGCCCTTCTAAAATTTTCAAATTCACCCCCGAAATCAACACTGTAACCGGCTGGTAAAATAACTTTTGAGTTGATTGCTTTCATGGCGTCATTCACGACTGATTCAAGATCACGCCCCCGCACGTTAAAGCCAATGTTCATTCTTCGTTGCAGATTTTCATGTCCTATTTCTGATGGGCCAATCTCCTCGGTGATATCAGCCAACTCTTTGAGGGGAATGGGGTTCTCATCCTTGTCGGTAATGATCAGGTTACGAATATTCTCAGCCTTTGCACGTTCGTCACCTGCCAGGCGCAAGGCCAGATCAAATCGTTTGTCGTTTTCATACACGATACCCGCAATGGCGCCAGCAAAAGCTGTCTGAATCGATCTATTTATTTGAGTAACCGTAACACCATAAGTTGCCATGGCCCTACGGTCGTATTTTATATTGATCTGAGGGAGACCGAAAATTTTATTTTCCTGCACATCCGCTGCTCCGTCTACGCCTTTAATTAGCTTAATAATTTGATTGCCCTTCACCACCATGGTATCCAGATTGGCTCCAAAAAGTTTTACCACCACGTCTGTGCGCGCACCGCTCATTAGTTCGTTCACTCTGTTTTCAATAGGCTGTTGAATAGAGTTAACGATCCCGGGGAACTGTTCCAGCATTTTTGCGATTTGCACGACCAATTCTTCCTGATCGTGTGCCTTCGTCCATTCCTTTTTATCTGTCAACACCACCACAATCTCTTGCGCTTCCATCGGCATCGGGTCCACCGGCACTTCTGAAGTTCCTATTTTAGAAACGATCCTTTCAATTTCATCCGGATAGGCATCCAACAACATTTTCTGAATCTTTTGACTGAGGTCAATTGTCTCGTTCATGGAAGTGCCCACCGGTAAATTTGTTTCAATCACCAAATCACCCTCCGCCAACTTGGGTATAAACTCGCCTCCAATAAATCGAAAGGCAACAAAGCCTGAAATCAAAATACCAAAAGCAATCACCACAATTAGGTGACGCGCCTTTAGCCCAAACCGAATGATCGGTTCATACAACCGAAACATGAATTGAACAATTACTTCGGAAGGACCATGATGATCCGCAGACTTAGGTGGCTCCAATATAACAGAGGCCAACATGGGTACATAGGTGAGCGCCAAAATGATGGCGCCCAAAATGGCAAAACTTACTGTCTTGGCCATAGGACCAAACATTTTACCTTCAATACCCGTGAGCGTTAAGATGGGGAAGTACACGATCAAAATAATCAGCCCCCCAAACACAACCGATTTTTTGGAATCTTGTGTAGCCTTGATTACAATTTTCTCTTTTTCCAATTGCGACATCCCTTCCCCTGAGGGGTGCTTGCCCAACTCGTAGGCCAAGTAAAACACCACTGCCTCCACCACGATAATCGAAGGATCGACTAGCAGGCCGAAATCAATCGCGCCCAGGCTCATCAGGTTACCCACTACATCAAACTGTCGCATCAACACAAATGCAAAAAGCATTGACAATGGAATAACAGATGCAGCCAACAAACTAGCTCGCCAATTTCCTAGGAACACCAAAATCACCAGCACTACTATTAAGGCTCCTTCCACCAAGTTGGTGCCGACCGTTGTTATAGCCTTGGAAACAATTTTGGAGCGATCAATGAAGGGCTCTATCACCAATCCTTCCGGTAAGCGAGCCTGAATGATCTTCATCCGATCCTTAATTCGTTTAATGACTGCACTTCCGTTCTCGCCCTTCACCATCATGATGATTCCACCTACTGCTTCTCCTTCGCCATTGACCGTGATGGCGCCATAGCGAATGCTGTGGCCAAAGTTGACGTCCGCCACATCTTTTACTAAGATCGGAACACGCTTATTCACTTTTATCACGGTGTTGCCAATCTCTTCCAGTGTGGTCGCAAGCCCAATACCCCGAATGGTGAAGGCTTTATTATCTTTCTCAATGTAGGCACCGCCTGTATTGCTGTTGCCTGTACTTAGTGCTTCAAACAAATCATCAATGGTGACATTCAATGCGCGCATCCGCTCAGGATTGAGTGTAACCTGGTATTCCTTTTTATAGCCACCAAAACCACTCACCTCAGCAATACCCTTGATACCTAATAGTTGCCTGCGGATAGTCCAGTCTTGGAGCGTGCGTATCTCCATCAATGAGAACGATTTGTCTTTCGGGTCTTTTGGCCTAATGACATATTGAAAAACTTCACCAAGTCCTGTTGAGGCAGGACCCATATACGGCTTTCCCAGTTTTTGCGGTATTTCGGCTTTTACTAACTCCAGCCGTTCAAACACTTGCTGCCTTGCCCAGTACACATCGGTATCGTCATCAAACACGAGTTTCACTACCGACAAACCAAACTTTGACACGGAGCGCATTTCCAACAGGCCGGGAATATTTGACAATGACATTTCCAGTGGTGCTGTTATAAAACGCTCAATTTCCAAAGCCGCCAGGCTTGGGCTATTGGTAATCACATCCACCTGATTGCCGGTAACATCCGGAACGGCATCGATCGGTAGTTTGGACAGTGAAAAGCTACCCCAGGCAATGAGGGCTACCACCATTAGTCCGACAAACAACTTGTTGCGAACGCTGAATACAATAAGTTTATCGATCATTTCTTAAAAATTTGCGGCCATCGATAAAAGTACATAACCATCATAATCAACTAAATTGCTTGGCCCATCCAAAAATAATTTATCCTTATTTAGGGCATATCTACTTTCCACTCGAACAACAAAATTTTCGTTTAGTGCTCTCTCTAGAGTCAAAGTTACGCTATTTGACTGCCACCCATTAGGGTTGTTGCCAGAATTAATTAGCGATGGAGTTACCAGCTTACCATTCAATTCTGGAATCATATTCATTGGATCATTTACCATGTCCCACCTTGAAGCAAGTGACCAACTACTATCGAATCGATAGCGTATTGAGAATGCTGGAGCTATCATGTAAATCTCCCTATCAGTAGTTTCTAATTGGCGTTGATAGGCGGCATCGAGCATAGGCACAAATGTCCACTTCTTTATTGAGTACTTCCAAAAGATATTGTGATACATTCGATTGCGGTAGAATGACTCGCCTATCTCACGCACATCTCCAAAATAGACTCCCCAATTAAAAAAGGAATTTCGTTGGTTGTCCTTCTGCACGACAATACCTAGTGCCTTCTTGCCATTTGAATCCTTGATCTCTTGCCAACCATTCAACACCATCAAGCGAGCAGACCAACTCTTGCTTATTTGGTACTTAAATCGAATACCTGTCTCATAGTCTGGTGCAAAATCTGCTATGTAGGCACGGGTTGCATGGAGGTTCTCTTTGCTTAAAAATATTTCAAATCCGTACAAGGAGGGAAAAATTCCAGCCTCAACTGAAAACCTATCTGAAAATTGATAATTGAGACTCGCCTCTCTCACTAGTCGCATTGACTCTATTTCTTGGGCATACAAAGATTCAACAATGTCACCTGTATGAAATGCCAATCGAAATGTTAATTTGTTCACTTCGTAGGTTGCTCCTAAATAGGCATAGGGTAATGTAAACTTATCTGAGAACAATGGAGAGCTAGTGTATTGTCGTCTACCAAAATCAACACCGGCAGGGCGATTGGGGTCATGAAAACCTGCGGCATAGATAAAATCAAAATAGCCGTTAATGACGAGCTTACCTGGTCTGTTTGGCACTGACCAAGGAATGTTGGCGGAGGGTACAACCGTTTGGGTACGCCCTGCAAAAGAAAAAAATAATAAAAAAAATGACAAAGAATAAAATCTCAACATAGAAAAAGAATTTCGAATTTGGTGTTGTTAAAAATTAGTGGAGACTAATTTTTAAATTCTTAACGCACCAAAAAGGAGAATACAATTCCTAAGCGAAAGGCTGAAAAGACTCAGCGAACCAATTCGCTCTGAACAAGTTGAGATTTGATATATGCTGCTTACAACCGAATCGACACAAAAAAGCAGTTTCGCAAAAGTAGGTGTTGTTGAGTTCGTTCTAAGTTCATCTAAATGACGTGTTGGGCTTTGTTCAATATCTTCGTCACTGTAAACAAATTCTGATTGACCGATAGAATTTAAAGAAAAGCCAGACGCACCTAATTGATAAACAAGAAATAGGCTAAAGAAAACAACCATTACCATGGCATAGCGCGATGTATAGTGCCTAAAAGGAGATAAGGGCGTTTTCATTAGGCCGCAAATATAGGGAAAGAAGGTTACTCTCAAAAAAGCATATCCAACCTTTTTGTAATCGCCTTCTCACGATCACCCCACGTTCCTGTTACTAATTGATAGCAAATCTTCCTGTTGCTCAATTCCATTTCAAACGTTTGAAACATCTCTATCCGGTTTGTGCCCAAATCGCGCAAACCATCTGCCACCCAGGGCACATCAATGTCAAACAAAAAATACTGATCGTACTTGATTTCCTTCTCAAATTCATACAAAATGGAGGGCACGGTTTTTAAATAATGGCGGCAATAAATTTGGGTGGTGATCAAATCGGTATCGCAAAACAAAAACCGGTTGGCCGTTTTCATTTTCTCCTTCACGCGCTCGTTTTGCGCTTTGGCAATTCGTACAATGTCATCCAGGGAGAAATCGTTGGACGAAACTATTTCCCTTGCTACCTCGGGGACAAACTCGGTTTGATAATAAGCCGCCATCTGTTTGGCCATGGTAGATTTGCCTGTGCTTTCTGGGCCATAAAAGCAAATTAGTTTTACGTTATTGTTCATCGCCCGGAGAATATGCACTAAACTCTGTCCGCCAATGCCAAAAGCCAAAAGCAGCAATAAAACAAAAGACGACATACTCAATCCCAACCAACATGATGCCTTTTGAAAAATATAAATAACACGCTACTGCATCTACTAAAATCCAAACGAGCCAACATTCCATTTTTTTCTGAACCATTAAATAAGTTGCGACAATACTCATGACCGTTACAAATGAATCGGCAAATGGAAACGCGCTGGGCTGACTAAAAAGTACTGGAAAGAATGAGTGAAGGTTTTTCGCTAATGATCCAAAAGCAAAAGTACCCATTAGTCCGATGGCCAAAAAAAGAAGCCATGCTTTTACTGGCAACTTACTAACTCTCAATTGGTGCTTCGTGTCTTCTTCCTCTTCGCGCGGGTTTGTCCACCTCCACCAGCCAAGCAAATTGGTAACAAAAAAGAAAACTTGTAAAAACATATCAGGATACAGCTGCACCTGATAAAACAAAAAGAAAAACAACACCACATTGACAATGCCCAATGGCCAGCTCCACACATTCGCTTTCGCGGAAAGGAAAACGGCTATCGCACCCGCCAGCGTCCCGAAAAACTCTAGGTAGCTCATGGGATAGCCAAGAACGGTGAAGAAGATGGATTGGTGGCTGAAGAAATCTGGCATTCAATATTTTTAGTGTAACTTTAAATGAAATTCAAAGCTATGGAAACTGTTCAAATAAAAATCATCAACCCCAAAGCCAAAAAGCTATTGAGTGGAATGGAGGATTTGAAGCTTATTAGCATTAATGCCGATAATTTATTTCCACTCACTAATACCCAAAAAAAGAGCATAGCCATTAGTCGCAAACAAATCAAAAAAGGTGACTTTAAAGACCATGAAATGGTTATGAGAAGTGCACGCCAATGGATAAAAGAAAAATAATTTGGTCCGCTCGGGCAGAAAAAGAATTGCTACATATCCTTGATTTTTACATCGAGAGAAATGGCAATAGCAAGTACTCCGCAAAAATATTGAACCGAGTAGAAAAATCCATAGACCTCCTAATTACCTACCCAGACTTAGGACATCTAACAGAAAACAAAGAAACCAGAGTAATTGTAAAAGATGACTTCCTTATCTTTTATGAAGTAAGCCAGCTTTACATTGAAGTTGTTTCTTTTTGGGATGG
>JAJTGQ010000084.1 GCA_021299455.1 Flammeovirgaceae bacterium
AGTACACCAGATGCCAGCAACCCTACCACGGTTGACCTGACCATTACGGGAGGGACAGCCACGGCAGGAGTTGACGCGTTCTTAAGCCCTACTACTGTGACGGCTACTATCCCGGCCAACTCGACCACCACCACAGTTAACATAAACATTGTGGAGGATGCGTTGAGCGAGCCTAACGAGACCGTTATTGTGACGATGTCCAGTCCTACCAATAGCAGCATACAGGTGGGGTCCAACACGTTCACTTACACGATCAACGACAACGATGCGGCACCCACGGCAGGTTTTGCACAGGCCACATTCTCTGGGTCGGAGGCGGTGGGGGTTGGTAACTTACAAGTTTCACTCACATCAATTTCAGGTCTTAGCACTACGGTAACCTATACGGTTACTGCGGGAACTGCCACAGGCGGTGGCGTTGACTATACATTAATTAACGGTTCGATTGTTATTCCGGCAGGTCAACTTTCGGAAAATATTGTAGCCATTTTAACGGATGATGCAATCATCGAAGGATCCGAGACATTTACGGTTACCTTAACTGGAGCTAATGTTGCAGGTATTCTTTCAGCAGCATTTACGATCAGCGACAATGACAATGCTGGCTTTGTAGGCCCAGGAGGGGTTGGTGATGCAACTAATAATCAATTCTGGTTAAAGGCAGATGCACTAACTGGTTATAGTGATGGGCTAACAGTTACGACTTGGACTGATTTTTCAGGTAATGGTACTTCAGTTCCACGATTTGGTGTTACCACACCCGCTTACAAATTAGTGGGTATTAATAATAAACCATCCATTGAATTTAAGGCTGGTGAGTTTGACAATTACTCACTGCCTAACCTGTCTGCACTGTCACAGGGAGAGATATTTGTGATAACTAAAATTAATAATGATCCACCGGTAGCGGCATCAAGTGGCCTTTGGGTATTAGGCAACAGTGCCAACACCCATTATCCGTGGGTGAACGGGAACATCTATGATGAGTTTGGCACCAATAACACAAAGGGGAACATAGCTGCCCCTCCACTGAACCAAGCCAGAATTTATAACGTACGCAGTTTGCCCAACAGTTGGGTCAGCAGGCTGGATGGCTCGATTCTATTCAGCACGGGTTCCAACACGGTAAGCTTTCAGTCTGCAGCTCGCCTTGGAATAAATGCAGCATCCAATTACTATGATGGCCTCATGTCTGAGGTCGTGTTTTACAATCAGGCATTGAATACGGCTCAACGGAATATTGTAGAAAATTATTTGGCCTCTAAGTACAACATTACGATTGCCAATGATCTTTACACCTTCGATTCGTTCTATGGAAATGAGGTAGCTGGTATAGGTCGAGTCGATGCATCTAATCTGCATTCGGCAGCACAATCTGCCGGTTTACTTAAAATCAGCAGCCCCTCGGCCATGGACAATGGGGAATATCTACTGTTTGGGCATGACAACGGATCAGTCGCTGCGTGGAATACCACGGAGATACCGGCCAGTTCAACAAATATCCAGCGATTGACAAGAGAGTGGGTGGTTAACGAAACGGGTGATTTAGGAAATGTTACGATCGGAATTAATTCAACTTCATTACCCGCTCTTCCGTCTCAATACTCGACCTATATGTTAATGGTTGATGCGGATGGCGATTTTACATCCAGTGCGGTACTTTACCCATTGACGAATATCGCAGCCAATCAGTATGAAGCGGTAGGGATCAACCTGGCTAACCAGAGCCGCTTAGCGATAGCGATCGTTAGGCCATTGATTCAGTATACTGTTTCGAGTTCACAGTCTCTGGAACCAACTAGCCCCGGTGTTCTCACCGCGCAATTGAATTATGCCTTAGAACGCAACGTTACTGTTAACTATGCCGTGACAGGTGGTTCGGCCACCGTTGGAATTGATTATGTTTTCCCCAACGGAACACTCACGATACCCGCAGGTACTACATCTGCAGTTTTAAATATTACCTTGGTCAATGATATTTTGGTAGAGGCAGATGAAACGATTATTGTGCAGTTATCTACTCCTTCAACCGGGGTTACATTGGGCGCAACAGACACGCATACATTCACTATTAATGACGATGATAATTTACGTAAGGTTAGTTTCGTACCGCCTGTTACATCAAGTGGAGCAGAGTCCGTTGCAACTGTTTCTTTGACAGTGCAGACTTCATTGGTGGATGTCGCCAATCCTACTACGGTGGATTACAATATTACTGGTGGAACTGCCACGAGTGGCATAGACGCTATCGCTTCTGGTACGCTTTTTATCCCGGCTGGTCAACCTAGTGCTACATTCAACCTGAGTATCATCGATGACGCCATTAATGAAGCAAATGAGACAGTGATTATTTCTTTAACAAATCCCACAAATAGTAATCTTAATACGACCAATACATCTTACACCTATACAATCAACGATAATGATCCTGCGCCAACTGTACAGTTTAATAACACAACATCCATTGGAGCCGAACCAGTAGTCAACGCGCTAATCCAAGTAAGCTTGTCAGCAACCTCGGGACAGGACGTAGTTGTCAACTATGCAGTAAATCCGGGGACCGCCACCCCAGGTTTGGACTACACTCTGCTTAGCGGTTCAGTAACGATTCCAGCCGGGAGTTCCTCAGTTAATATTGTGGCTATCGTTTTGGACGATGTCTTAATTGAGGGAGGAGAAGACCTTACTGTGACAATCACAGGAGCTACAGGAGCAACACTTGGAACAACTTTGATCAATACAGTAATCATTGGTGACAACGACAATGATGGCTTTACCGGGCCCGGTGGCATAGGCGATGCTACAGTGATGAGATTCTGGTTAAAAGCTGATGCGCTTCCCCCGGTCGCAAATGGAACTACAATATCGAACTGGACCGATTTTTCGGGAAATGGTGTTGCAGTTACTGCCGTTGGCACACCTTCTTACAGAACTATTGGCATCAATTCACTTCCTGCTATTGAATTCAAATCAAGCGAATTAGATTATTTCACGTTGCCTGACCAAAGCTCTTTGTCACAAGGCGAGATTTTTGTGGTGACGAGGATCAATAACGATCCTCCTTCGGCAAGTTCTAGTGGTTTGTGGCATTTGGGCAATAGTGCCAACACTCATTATCCCTGGACAGATGGGAATTCGTATGATGAATTTGGAACCACTGCAACCAAGGGCAATATTGCCATAAATTCACTGACAGTAGCTCGTGTTTACAATGTGAGAAGCCAGCCCAATAGCTGGGTCAGCCGATTGGATGGAGTGAACATTTTCACAACCGCTTCAAATACGGTGAGCTTTCAAGCCAGCGCAAAATTGGGAGCGAATGCAGTGTTCAATTATTTCGATGGATTAATGCCTGAAGTGGTCATGTATAATTTAGGCTTGAACACGGCAAAGAGAACGATTGTCGAAAATTACTTGGCCGCTAAATACAACACGACTATTGCTGTGGATAAGTACCAATATCAGGCTACTCATTCATCAGATGTCATAGGTATTGGAAGAGACAATGCGCTGAACCTACATATACAGTCGCAATCAGCAGGCATCTTAACAGTAGGAAGTCCAACCAATTTAGGAGATGGAGAATATTTACTAACGGGACACGACAATGGCAGCATCGCAAGTTGGAACTCCACCAACGTTCCAAACTCAGCCTTCCAGCGACTGGCTCGTGCGTGGCGAGTAGACGAAACTGGTGGAGATGTGGGCAGTGTTATTTTAACGATCAATAAAAGTTCGTTCCCTGCTTTACCTGCCGGCTTCGATAACTATGCCGTTTTGGTTGACAATGATGGAAACTTCGCTAGTGGTGCAAACATTTTGACGCCCACGTTTATTGACGCCAATAATTTTCAAGTGACTTTAAACCTGACTACAGGAGATGTCATTGCCATCGCAGTAGTGCAAAATGTAACGGCACAAGCTGGTGTATTTAGTACAGCCTCGACCTGGACAGCCGGAACTGTTCCATTGACCGGACAAAACGTTATTGTTAACCACGCGGTTAGTTTAACCAGCAATGCTTCTGTGGGAGCAATGGCTATAGGAGCAACAGGCAGTTTGAGTTTAGGTACTTCCACGCTTGACATTACCAATGGTAACCTGACCATTGGCGTTGGAGGCTCCTTGATTGCAAATACAGGTACAGTAAATTATTCTCAAGCAGGCAATCAGTGTGTGGCACCCGCGACCTATTACAATCTTACGTTGAGTGGTACCGGAATCAAAACTCTTTGCGGAAATGTCTCAGTTGGTAATGCGATCAATTTCGGTTCAGTGGTTACGTTAAACACAGATGTTGCCAACAACTATTCCATTAATCTCGCAGGAAGCTGGACAGGAATTGGAACATTTGTCCCTAACACTTCTACCGTAACAATTAATGGCTCTGCTCTTCAAACTTTAAACGTAAGCGGATTAACATTTTATAACCTGGTAATGAATAAGCCCTCAGCCGATTTACAAGTTTCATCTTCAATTACGGTAACGAATGCCGTGACGCTGACACAAGGAGATATTATTTTGGGAGGTCAAAACCTTATTCTTGGAAATTCAGCAACAATTTCTGCCGGGTCAGTTAACTCTTATGTTCAAGCAACAGGTGCCGGGGCTATCCGTAAGAATTTCGCGACTACCGGAAGCACCATGTCATTCCCGGTCGGAGATGCTTCTCTATTAACCCCGTTGAGTATTAATTTTGCCTCGGGCACATTGAGTTCAGCCTATGTAGCCGTTAACCTACGGAACGTAGTGCATCCGAGTGTACCGAATGCTGGTATTAACAGATTTTGGACTGTTACCCCAAGTGGAATTACTTCACCTAACTACACGATCAATTATACCTATGATCAAACAGATGTAATCTCTGGTGGCGATGAAACGATCTACAGACCGGTAAAATATAACGGGGCACTACAGAGCGGAACTTTTGCAGATTTGGATGAGGCTACAAACACGATCAATTGGGTAGGCCTTACTTCTTTTAGTGACTTTACGGCTGAAAGTAACGCTCCGCTTCCGGTAGAATTAATACGGTTTAGCGGATATTCTGACAAGGATGAAAATATTTTAGAGTGGGTTACCGCTACTGAATTGAACAATTCACATTTTGAAGTTCAGCGATCTGTTGATGGTATTGAATTTGAAATGATCGGAAGAGTAGAAGGAGCGGGTACCACCAACCTTCAGCGAGAGTACTTGTTCGTTGATGGTGATCCTTATTTTGGTCGGAATTATTATCAATTGAAACAGGTGGATTTCGACAATAAGGCCAGTTTCTCCAAGACAATAGTAGTGGATGCCAATAGTACACCACAACTAACGGTAACAGTTTCTCCTAACCCTGCAATTGGAGATCGCGTCATTGCAAACATAAAGGGAGCCATGTCCGGAAAACTTGCTTCGATTTCGGTCACGGACCTCAATGGAAAGACGGTGGCTACAGCATCATTTACGCCCAGTCAAGTGCAAACCAAAATTGAATTTGAATCGAGTTATATGGCATCTGGTTTTTACGTTGTCACAGTCTCTCAGGGCATTCAAGTTGCAAAAGCAAAATTGATTGTGGCGAAATAGCGAAGTCCTCGGGAAATTGGAATGAGTGTTTATCGGTTTTGAAAAGGCAAAATCATCAGATTGTAAAAGAGTAGACATATCTCCAAAAACCAACCCTTATGAAAAACGTAACCAATTCTTTGTATGTCCAAATGTTCTACATGCTCGGCATGGGCGCAGGCTTTTTGTTTATGCCCAATGTAGTTCTTCCCATTTTTGGTTTACAAACTACCACTGAAGTGTGGATACGAGTTTTAGGGGCTTTGGTGATTGGCTTTGCTGGGTATTACTATGCCTGCATTAAGAGTGAGCATGTACCCTATTTTAAAGCAACGGTATATGGTCGTTATTGGTTTTGTGGATGCCTTGTGGTGTTGGCAGCATTGCAGTTGGGAGATCCCATGTTGTATGTTTTTGCTGCGGTGGAGACTTCCTTTACAGTGTGGACACATGTAGCCTTAAAAAAGGCAAACCTCTTTTAGCTTAAACCTCAAACTATACTACGGACTCGCCATTTAAATCGGTGGTAAGCACCTCGCTCATATAATCAAAAAAAGGGCGAATGGATTTGAATATTTTATTTGTTTGATTTACAAAATCTGGCGCCAATACTTCTTGGTCGGTGAAATCATGCTCAAACCAATATTGCTTATAGCGCAATAAATCAATTGCTGGATGTTCGATGGAAAATCCCTTTGGTGCTGTCTTTACTTGTTCTCCCAACATTTCGCCAAAGTTTCCAACAATAGATTTGGATCTCAACAATTTATGCCAGTCTTTATAGTTTAACTGAATATCTTCTCGCACTCTTTTTAGGTCTCCAGGATTTGGATAGGTGAAGCCGCAGCCTATGCGTGAACCTCCCGGTTTAATCCAATAGTAATATCCTCCACGAAGCATCGGCTTCACTCTTTGCAGGCTTCCTGCAAATCGAGGATTGTAAGGGGTCTTATCTTCCGAAAATCGAACATCATTATAAATTCGATAGAGACTTTTCTTTCCGGATGGTGTTTCGAGTTGATCGTGTGCATTCATTTTGTCAATGAGGGCATCAACCCACTGGTGCATGTTTGCCTGAGCGAGTAGATATTCGTCTTTATGGTTGTTGAACCATTCGCGATTATTGTTTTTAGCTAATTTTTTTAAGTAGGAGAATGTAGAAGGTTGTATAACGGCAGATTTCATACTTGTTTACAATAACTATTGGCAAGATAAGAATACACAAGGTGTTTGTTCTGTCTTTTTTAACTTTGCACCATTAACTAGTCCGTATGAAAATTGGTTTACTGCTGATTTGCTTCTCACTTTTAGTGGCGTGTAAAAATGATGACTCAGCCTCAACTCCGGCACCAACCATGTATTTTCCGCCAACCGGATCTAACTGGGAAAAAGTAACTCCCGCCAGTCTAGGTTGGGATGAGTCCAAAATTCCAGATCTGAAGAGTTTTTTGCAAACTTCCAACACACGTGCATTGATTGTTTTAAAAGATGGAAAAATTGTCATTGAAGAGTACCTAGGAAAACAATCCAACTCTACGGCTGACTTCACGGTCACTAATAACTGGTATTGGGCCTCAGCGGGCAAGACACTCACCGCAGCCGTGGTCGGCATTGCCAATAGCCAGGGAAAAATAAACCTTGATGCTAAGACATCCGATTACCTTGCCGTAGGTTGGACTAGCCTTACACCCACACAAGAAAGCAAAATTACTGTACGCCATCAGCTTACGATGACAAGTGGCTTAGATGATGGCGTTGCCAACAAGGACTGCACTGATAAAGCTTGTTTGATTTATAAAGCAGATCCTGGAACTCGTTGGGCATATCATAACGGACCCTATACTCTCCTCGATGGAGTCATTGCAAATGCTACTGGCAAAACCCTGAATGCCTATTTAAGTGAGCAGTTATTGACCAAAATTGGCATGGATGGAAACTTTGTAAAGATTGATCTAAACAATGTTTTTATAAGCACACCACGATCGATGGCTCGTTTCGGGTTACTGCTTTTGAATAAAGGAAAGTGGGATCAAACTCAATTAATTCCGGAAGACTATATCACGTTGATGACAACCACCTCGCAAAATATCAATCTTTCCTACGGTTATCTGACATGGCTAAATGGAAAAGCATCTTCCATGGCACCCGGCTCACAGGTGGTTTTTCCGGCTGAAATAACAGCCAATGCACCTGATGATATGTTTGCCGCCATGGGAAAAAATGGACAGTTGATCAACGTGGTGCCCAGCAAAAATCTGGTGATAATTCGCATGGGCGATGTGCCGGATGCATCCTTAGTGCCATTTACTTTTCAAAACGAGTTATGGGCCAAATTGAATACCATAATAGTTAAGTAGAAATCCGATAACTGGCCTTAGATATTCAACTCTGACCAAATACTTTATTAAAACATCGCCAAAATTACATGGCTCTCCTCGGTTCCGAACTAGTTTTTGTTCCGGAAAATCCAGTTGGATTAAATTTTAGCCTCTTTGTTTAGTCTATGTTGCTTGCGAAAGGCCAATTATTCGACATTTCCGTACAAATCTTGCATGTATCAAATAACCGATCGTATGCTAAAACAAAGGTTTTACGGGTAGTCTACTTTTGTATCAAATAGGGACGCAAGAAATGAAGAAAGCCATTCGTAATTTGATTATTGGGAAAGGTGTTTACATAGAGTCGCGTAATGAGTTTAGGCAGATAATGCTTTCAGGGCAGTATGCACTGATTTCCATAGTAGTCATTTTGTTTTACCTTATCACGGATCTCAGAGATTGGCCGTCAACCAGTCAAACAAGTAGCGTTTATATAGTTACATTATTGTTGGTCGCAACGTCATTGTTCCTTCATCGCATGAAACGTCACTGCACCGCTAATTATTTTCTATTCCCCACCTTTAACATTGCTCTCTTTTTGCTCGTTTCTAGCGAGGACCTTACAACAGGTGCCTTTGTATTTTTTATTCCAGCCTCGCTGGGGTCTTTTGCAGTTTTCAATTACAGGCAACGAAAAACAGCCATAGCTTTCGCGCTATTCAGTTTTAGCCTCTTTGTGTTGGCTATGGTTGGTAATTTTTCTTTGCTCACATTCCGTACGTATTCGGAATCCTATATTCGGATGAATCAACTGATCAATTTCTCATTGGCCTTCCCGATATCTATTATGGCCGTCTATCTGCTTATTAGTCTAAACCATGACAACGCCAATAACCTTTTAAAGAGCAATAAACAGTTAGAGAAATTGAACCAGGAATTAGATCGTTTTGTGTATAGCACCTCACATGATTTGAGGGCACCATTGTTATCCGTACAGGGCCTTTTGAAGCTGATGGAAGTTTCAAGCAATGAAGAACGGAGTAAGTATCAACAAATGATTCAAAGCAGATTGGTCTCTCTCGATAAGTTTATTCATGATATAACCGACTACTCAAGGAACAATCGGTTGGAGATAGCGCGGGAGAATGTAAATTTATCCATGCTGGCGCTTGATATATGGGAGTCCTTGAAATATAGTGTCGATGCGCAGGGGATCGAGTTTATAAACGAGTTGCCAACTGATTTGATTGTGAACAACGATGGATCTCGTTTGCGAATCGTTTTCAGCAATTTAATTGCCAATGCCATTCGTTATCATGATCAACGGAAGGAAAATAGATATATACGTATTTATCATCATCTGACTAGTACTTCCTTTTCACTACACATACAAGACAATGGGCAGGGGATTGCCCCTGAATATCAGACTAAGATATTTGATATGTTTTTTCGTGGAAATGAATCTTCGCAAGGCTCGGGGTTGGGTTTGTATATTGTGAAGGAAACCCTTGAAAAACTTTCGGGTAACATCCAGCTTACTTCTACACTCAGACAAGGCAGTACGTTTTCAGTTTCAATCCCGCAGTAGCGGTAAATTAACAACGGTTTTCAGAGGCCACTATTTTTCTGGGCGTTTATGACAATCTAGTTGGCCGTAAAAATGCAACAAGACGCCTGTAGGCCTGTGAAAGGAATGAGCCAAGCTAGCTGGCAATGCTGGTTGGGAAGGACTTTATTCGTTCATAGGGTTTTTTCAGGAAATGTCTTCGCGGCACCTTCAAAATCTTGCATATTCTTCTTCAAATCATGCGTGAATTATTAATTGGGTAACATGTTAAAAATTGGAATTCGTGGCCACTCTACTTTTGTGTTTAAATAGGGAAATAAACAAATGAAAAAAGCCATTCGTAATCTGATAGTTGGAAAAGGTGTTTACATAGAGTCGCGAAATGAGTTTCGGCAAGTAATGCTCTCCGGTCAGTACGGACTGATCTCGTTTGCTGTACTCACGTTCTATTTAATTCGGGATATTGTCGAGCCACCATTTAGTCTAGAGATGGTGATAGTTTTTTCAGTCGCTTTGACTTTGGTGGGCACCTCCTTAGTTTTGCATCGTTACCAGCGTCATTGTTCGGCCAATATTTTTCTTTTTCCCACTTTCAATATTTTATTATACTTGGTTGTCGCCAGTGAAGACCTTTCAGCAGGTGCGTTTGTGTTTTTTATCCCGGCTACGCTGGGTTCGTTCGCGGTGTTCAACTACAGTCAGCGAAAAATTGCGGTAGGATTTGCCGTCTTGAGCTTTAGCCTTTTTATTTTGGCAATGATAGGTGATTTCTCACTGCTTTCCTTTCGTCATTATACAGAATCTCATATCCGGTTAAACCAGTTAATCAATTTCTCAATGGCCTTTCCGGTTTCTATCATGGCTGTTTATCTGCTCATCAGTTTGAACCACCACAATGCCAGTAGCCTTGTTAGAAGCAATAAGCAACTAGGAAAATTGAACCAGGAATTGGATCGTTTTGTGTATAGTACTTCACATGATTTACGGGCACCGCTATTGTCGGTACAGGGACTTTTAAAATTGATGGATGTATCCACGTCTAGCGAAGAACAAGTTAAGTACCGCCAATTAGTTCATAGCAGATTGCTTTCTCTTGATAAATTCATCCATGATATAACTGATTATTCACGCAACAACCGACTGGAAATCGTCCGTGAAAATGTGAATTTATTTTCGCTAGCTCTTGATGTTTGGGAGTCATTGAAATATAGTGCCGATGCACAGGGGATTGAGTTTGTCAATGAGTTACCAGCTGATTTGATTGTGAATAACGATGGATCACGCTTGCGAATAGTGATTAGTAATCTAATAGCAAATGCTATCCGCTATCATGACCATCGAAAGGAAAACAAATACGTTCGCGTATCCCACCATTTAACTCAGACTTCCTTTTCATTACACGTACAAGACAATGGTCAGGGCATTGCACCCGAATACCAGGCTAAAATATTTGATATGTTCTTTCGCGGAAATGAATCTTCGCAAGGCTCCGGGTTGGGTTTATACATTGTTAAGGAAACCCTCGAAAAACTTTCGGGCAGTATCCAACTCACCTCTACCCTAAGGCAAGGCAGCACATTTTCGGTTTCGGTGCCGCAATAGGCAGTGTTCAATGACACTAACCAGAGACTTCGATCGTCTTTTGTTCAAGTAAAATAGGCTTTTGTAAGTAAAAATAGTAAACAAAATATACCTTGCTTTATTAGTCGGACGGTGTCGATTAAAAGCTTCAACCTAAAGACTTACTCACCTGAGAAAGCCGCATTTTCAATTCCAAACCTCTGATGTAAATCCATTTATTGATTCCATATACTTTGGTTAATTTTCGAAAATGGAAAGGGAATGTCTACATGGCCAAGAATCTAAAAAGAATCTTCCACTGGCTGGTTGGCTAATTTTGGCTGCCATGGTTGGGGTTGTAACGTTTACAAAAGCCCAGACGCCAGAAATCGATAGTATTCAAGTTAAAAATGCAGCAGGCATAAAAAAGGTGGATGCCCTCAATGAGCTCTCATTCCGGTTGTTATTGGTAGACTTTGCCAAAGCCAATGAAACGCTTGCGCAATCCAAAGCATTGGCCGAACAACTGAACTATAAAAAGGGCATTTCTGAGGCGACTATTTTTCAGGGTATTTATGAAAATTTGACGGGCAATAAAAAGCAAGCATTACGGTTGTTAAGCCTTGGAGTAGAGCAAGCTAAATTGGCTGACAATTCAGGTTGGTAGGGATATGCCCTGGTGCAAAAAGGTAACATCTACCGTACGCAAGGCATCTATGATTCAGCAAAATTTTGGTACGATCAGTCGTATGAGGTGCTAAAAGATAGCCTTCATCCCTGGCATCTATCCAGTTTTTATAGAAACAAAAGCAGGTATTATGAAGCGATCTCCAAGCCACAGGAAGAGTTGCTGTTTTTAAATCGTGCGCTGGCAATTCGCGAAAGGCTTACGGATAACGTGTTACTTATTGACGTATTGGTATTGCTTTCTAATTGGCATCTTCAGCAGGCGAATATTGAAAAAGCATTGGCTTACTTGAATCGTGCTGAGAAGCTAGGAACAATCAATGCGCCCACAGAAACGCAATTGCAAATTAAACAGCAAAAGGCGGTCATCTTTTTTCGACAGGCAAAATATGGCGAGGCGTTGAAATTGTATCAGGAAGTAAAGGATTTTTACTTTCTCAATTCCAGTTTAGCTTCCTACACAACTCTATTGCTAGACATTGGTGAATTATTGGAGGAGATTGGAAATTATGATATCAGCTTGAAAAGCTATTTCGATGCATTAAAAATAGCAGAGGAGAAGTCTTTTTTAAAAGTTCAAGTGAATGCGCTGATTGGATTAAGCAGAAATTACTATCGACTCAAGCAATCAGCCATGTCTATTGACTATGTTTCAAAAGCGATTGATCTAGCAGAAAAAAATAATTTTACTTCGGAGTTGGCTAGAGCTTATAACCAAAAAGGTCTTACCCTAAAGTCAGAAAAAAAATATGTACAAGCCAATCAATTTTTTAAAAAGGCATTGGACATTAGGATTCAGTTGAGCGATCGAAGGGGGCAATCGACCTCACTTGCTAACATAGGTGAAACCTTGGAGGCGCTAGGAGATTTTCGGCAAGCACTTAACTACCATTTAGAAAGTGTTGCAATTAAAGAGGCAATTCTCTATCAAAGTGGGTTAGCGTGGGGGTATTTTGATCTGGGTAGCGTGTATACCAAAATGAAGAATTTTGAGAAGGCCCAACTCTTTCTTGATAAGGCAGAAAAAACTGCACGAAGTACGGGTGTCATCGTGGTGTTGATCAATGTATATGAAGTTCGAAGGGAGTTACTTCGCAGGCAAGGGAAATTGGATGCGGCCATTCGTTATTCCTATCTATTTGAAAAGTTAAAGGATTCAGTAAATAACGCGGCACTGACGAATAGAATACTGAGTATTCAAAGCCTTTTTGAATTAGATAAAAAGAATCAGGAGATTGAGTTACTCAAGCAGAGCAAACAGGTACAAGAAGATCAGTTAAGCCTTCAGAAAAGTAAAATAAGTCAACAACGATTGATTATTGGTGGCGGTATTATAGGTTTTGTATTGTTGAGCATACTGGCATTTACATTATATCAATTTTTTAAGAAAACAGCCCGCCTCAACCGCGAGATACAAGAACGAAATGACGAAATACAAGTTCAGTCAAAGGAACTGGAAGAAAGTAATACATCGCTAGTGTTATTGAATAAAACACTTTCTGAAAGACAGGAGGAAATTGCGGCTCAGTCCGAAGAGCTAAGTGAAGCAAACGTAACGCTCCAAACACTAAACAAAGATCTCGCTGAAAAGAATGAAGAAATGGCAGCTCAATCGGAGGAGTTAACCGAGGCCAATATGGCGCTGTCAAGACTAAATCGAGAACTCTCAGAAAGTCACGAGGAGATGGCCTCGCAATCTGAAGAATTGCGAGAGAGCAATCAGATTATTACACAATTGAACGAAGGGCTAGAAGAAAAGGTAAAAGAACGCACAGAGAAATTACAGCAGGCCTTCAAAGAGTTAGATACTTTCTTCTATCGTTCTTCTCACGATTTCAGAAGGCCACTGACCACGTTTATGGGGCTGGCAGAGGTGGCTAAGATTACGGTCAAGGACGCCAATGCATTAGATCTTTTTCAAAAAGTAAAAGAAACAGCCGTCAACCTGGATCGTATGTTAGTGAAGCTTCAATCAATTAGTGATGTAGGCGCTGAGCAGTTCATCTACAAAATAGTTTCACTGCCAAATATTTTTTCAACCACCTGCGATACATTTAAGGAAGTACTTCAACAAAAGAGGATAAAGGTATTAATGGAGATTGACGAAATTCCAAATTTTAGTTCCTTTCCCGCATTCTTGAAAATAATCGCAGACAATCTAGTTGAAAACTCTATTCACTTTTGTGGTACTAAAGACCCGTTTGTCAAGATAGCTGCTAAAGTGGATGGCGAAGCAGTTATCATTTCTGTGTCGGACAATGGCGTAGGTATTGAAAACGAGTATGAGAGCAGAATTTTTGAAATGTTCTTTCGTGGGAATGAATCATCCAAAGGCAATGGTTTAGGTTTGTACATTGTGAAAAGAGCAGTAGGAAAGTTGCATGGGCACGTCATCTTTGAGAGCCAGTATGGTATTGGCACTACGGTTACTATTTGGCTTCCGCTAGAGCCATTGAAGGTATAGTCTATTTGTTTGATAACCGCGCCTAAGATTAAGTAGCCGAAATGCCTTCCTTTTTCCGTTGTTTTGAAACAAATTCTGGTCCGAAAGAAAGTTTTTTGTTGAGTGCAGAATTCCCATCCACCACTCGCCAAAACGGTGTTACCTTACTCAAGGATGCTCCTTGCTCTATTTGTTCATGCGCGGCTTCTGAAACGATACGCAGAAAAATCCCGGATGTAACCGGACAGGTGTATTCGGCTCCGTATTCGATGGCTAAATCTTTTCGCAAGGTAGCCAGGCTTCCACTTTTGCCCTTTGGTATGAGGCGAACATATTCGTCAATAATTTTAGGCGTAGCAATCAGCATTTTTGAACCTGCTGGCATATCAGCAAAGTCTTTGTCCAACTTCTTTATTTGAAATTCCTTCCTAGGGTCGTTCACTTTATCCGTCCAGGTTTTGCCTTTGGCCGGTTTCATGGTGACTTTTTTTGCTGAGGGTTTCTTTGCAGTTGTCATAACGTGAAGGTAAATTATTCTTCTAAAAGTTCCTTTAAGTTGTTCAATACCATTTTCCAGTTTTGTTCGGAATGGTCACATGCTTCTTTGGTTTTGATACCGTCTTGAGAAATAGAAAAAACGGTTTCACCATTCTTTTCCTCTAGGGAGTAACCAATATTGGCATAATTCTCTGGCTTGTCTTCGGTTCCCGAAAATGAACTCCAATAACTATACTTCAAAATTTTCTCGGTTTCTATTTGTAAGATCGTGCCTTTGTCCATGTATGGCTTACCTTCCCATTCGCCACTGAAAGTAATGGCACTACCAACTTTCCAATCTGATTTCAGGATTGTACCAAAGAAATATTTTTTTACTTGCTCGGGATCGATCAGCGCCATCCATACTTTTGATTTGGGAGCGTTGATGGAGATGGAGGTGTGAAGTGTCAGTCGATTTGTCATACTATTTGGTTTAAAACAAGTTATTCTAACTCTCTACAGTCGAAACCGTGTTGTTTCAGTAAATGAATGGCTTTGGTAGGCTCTACTTGCTCTGTGGCAATGCGCAAGATGTGGTCGTCATCGTCCAATGCAAAATTCCAGTTGCCTTTGCCTGCCAACTTATTGATGACAGGCGCAAGTGTTTTTACTTCTTGCGCAGATGCTACGGATGTGGCAAAAACGAGAATTTCCATATTACCTAGTTGGAGGTGTATGTGTGACAATATCAATTCCAATGCCGTTTGGGTCTACAATCGCAAAATGTCTATCACCCCATGGTTCATCCCGTATTGGAATGACAACAGGGATTTTCATTTTCTTTATTTTTTCATACACTTCGTCAACGTTCGCTACCTCAATCGTAAGATATGCACCCTTGCCTACAAATGCGGGTTTGAATAATGGCTGCTGACTTTCGTGATCCGGCAACAGAAAACTGATTTGATCAGTTCCTCCTGCTGTTTGGAGCAACAAATAGAATTCATTTTCAAAGGCAACTTCCATTTGCAATACAGTTGTATAGAATTTTTTTGTCTCCGGTATTTTAGAAATGATAAAACCAGCATTTAGTTTCATACTAGGTTTAGGTTGCGCGTTCACAGAAAAAATGAGTAGGCACAACAATGCGGTTACTACTCCGGACAAGATGATAACCTTCCTCATAATTGATTCAATTTATACCCATCTGGATTTCAGTCACATTAGATTCCGGATTTGCAAAATCCGCATTGATGTAGAGCTCGCGTGTGACTCCACTGGGATTAAGTTGATGCTGTTTCATGTATTCCATTAAAATGCCATAACTCTTGGGGATTTCTTGCCATCCACCTTCATGCAAAAGTGAAACACATTTGAAATTTTCTGTGCGCTTGAAATGAAATTTTCCGTCATAGTCTGTGGGGATACTGGCAACGGGCAAACATACCTCGAGTAAGAACGGCTTTGATTCGTCACCCATGAATCCAAAGTAGTGCCAATGGATAGGACCGGATGGATGAAGATCGAGTCGCACGGATTCTTTGAAAAGTTCTTTGGCAATCGGGATTTGATTGACAAGATCGCTGATCTTAACTTCTGCGCGATGGAAAAGAAAATTGATGGATTTAATTTCCGTTACTCTGGGCGTTGTGTGCGGTAGATTCAATGTGGCGGTTTCCATAGTTGTTTGTTTTTTTATTTAAATCAACGATAGCCTTATGTCAGCCCTATGTCAACAGCAAAAAAGAATTTGAATTATTTTATTTAATGAGTGACAACCATATGTCAGGAGTAATAAACTATCAGGATATTCTGCGAATTTTTGCGTCCTCTTGATAAAAAATTACCGCCAGGAACGCCAAGGATTGCACGCAAAGGTGTCAAAGTAGATTTACGAACCCTACACCAATTTCAAGTAGTGTTCTTGCAATTCTTCCACGAAGCTTTGAATCGTTCGCTTCAATTCCTCGGGACTTTCAATTTCTACCCCTCGCCCATAAGAAAGTAACCAACGCCCCATTAGATTGAGGTCTGCCGTGAGAAAATTCATCCGTACTTGTCCATCAGCATCTTCTTCTGAAACAAACCCAAAGTAGTGCCGCGAATTCTGAACGTAGTGCGCTTCTTTACGATCGAACAAAATAGTGGCCGACTTCATCTCAACATTGGCCTGCTGCAAACTGTTAAAATACTCTCGCATAGTTGAGATGCTGCGTGGTGTGAATACTTCTCCTGTTTGTTTGAGGATTTTGATTCGATCACAACGAAAATCTCGAAAACCATCGCGCAGGCGGCACCAGGCAATTAAATGCCATGCGGCACTGTAATAAAATAGACCGATGGGTTCAACCTGTCGCTGGGTGAGTTCGTTTTGATTGTTGCTAAAGTAGTCGAGCAATATAACTTGTTTGGCTACCACGGCCTTTTGCAGATCAGTTAGAAAATTTCCCGATTGTGCCGGAATGTTCATTTGTGGTTTGAGCACTTCAATATGATCTTGCAGACTTTCCAGATGATCTTTCTGCGCTTCGTTGAGCACGGATTTGATTTTATACAGTGCACCCTCAAAAGCAGTTTGTATAGATTGATCGGTCATGCGCTCTACCAGTTTGCCGGCCATCATCATGGCACTGGCTTCATTTTCGGTGAACATGACAGGGGGCAGGTGAAATCCATCTACAATAAAATAACCAGTGCCGGCTTCTGAACCAATGGGTACACCAGCTTCCATTAACGATTTTACATCACGATAAACAGTACGTAAACTGATTTCAAAGCGGTCGGCTATTTCTGAAGCTTTTACAATTTTTTTGGATTGCAACTGAATTAAGATGGAAGTAAGTCGGTCGAGACGATTCATGGCTTCTCAAAAATAAGAAAAGCGGGAAACAAAATTAGTTACTGAAGTTGGATAGGTTATTCAGCTTCGCGTCTCGTGGACAAATCCAAAGAATGCATTTTTTCGCCATGTTGGTTCATGTCTGATCCAATGCGTTGCTCTTCGTCACTTACCGTAAGGGGCGACAGCAAATCAGTAATTTTCAAAATCACTAAGGCACCGACAAATGTAAACCCGATCGCAACAATAAGCCCAATGAGGTGCGCTTTGAAAAGTGCAAACTCGCCAAAGAGAAGGCCGTTACCCGTGGTGTTGGCTCCGTTGACAGCTGTATGCGCCAAGAGCCCGGTCATTAACATTCCCACAGCGCCACCCACTCCATGGCAGGGAAATACGTCTAGCGTATCTTCCAAAGACGTCTTTGAAGTCCAATGAACGACCAAGTTGCTAATTAAACTTGCGATGGTGCCGATGAAAAGACTTGATGGGATGGTAACAAACCCTGAAGCAGGCGTGATGGCCACCAAGCCTACCACGGAACCAATGCAAAAACTCAATGCGGAGGGTTTCTTGCCACGTACAACATCTACGAGCACCCAACACAAGCCGGCAGCCGCAGAGGCTGTGTTGGTAGTAGCAAATGCCGATGCGGCCAAGGTGCCCGCACCGAAAGCACTGCCTCCATTAAAGCCAAACCAACCGAACCAAAGCAAGCCAGTGCCCAACAACACAAATGGAATATTAGCAGGCGCGTGAGCTTCTTTTCGCTCAGATGACGAAGGCTTCCGCAAATAGATAGCTGCTGCCAACGCGGCAAACCCTGCTGACATATGAACGACCGTTCCTCCGGCAAAGTCCAATACACCAAGCCTAAAGAGAAAACCCTCTGGGTGCCACGTCCAGTGCGCTAGAGGCGCATAGATGAACAGAGAGAACAGCACGAGAAAAATTAGATATGACTTGAACCGAATCCGCTCAGCAAAAGTGCCCGTAATCAAGGCGGGCGCAATGATGGCAAACTTCAACTGGAAGAACGCAAAGAGCACGAGAGGAATGGTCGGGGCAAGAGACCAGGGTTTTCCATCCAATACATTTTTAAACATAAAAAAAGTAGAAGGATTGCCAATGAATCCGCCAATCGAATCACCGAATGAGAGGCTGAAACCAACAACGATCCACAGCACACTGATCACCCCCATGGCGATAAAACTTTGGAGCATGGTGGAGATCATATTCTTAGTATCAATCATACCACCATAGAAGTAGGCGAGCCCGGGCGTCATTAACAATACCAAGGCAGAGGCCGTAAGCATCCAGGCAACATCACCTGCGTTGATTCCTTCAGTAGGTATCGTGGCTGGCACGGCTGGGACAAACAAAGCCAGAATGCTAATGGTGAGTAACAGGCCCAGGTAAACAACGGATTTCTTCATAAAGGCTACTTTGCTAATTTTTCATAAAGATTTAAAAATATTGGTTGATTTTTAGCCTAGTCGGAAAGAAAAATTACCGAATTCGGTTGAAATAGAGTTTATTTTAACCCTCGCTAGGAAGAGATAAGTGCTGAAAAAATTTCACATAAATGGAAAGCACAAAAAAAAGCGAGCTAATTTACATCAGCTCGCTTTTTTCAATAGGTAGAAAGAATTACTTCACATTGTTGTTCACAATCTTCGCTAAGTCAAACATAGAGATCTGTTTTTTACCAGCGAAAAGTGTTTTCAATTTTTCGTCAGCATTGATCATTCTCTTGTTCTTGCTGTCTTGAAGTTTATTCTTCTTGATGTACTCCCAAATCTTTTTGATGATTTGAGTTCTAGGAAGTGGCTTGTTGCCTACTACCGCTGCCAATGCATCGCTCAAATTTAAAGGAGCCATGAAGGCTGCATTTGGTTTGCGGGCAGATTTTTTAGCCGCCTTCTTTACTGCTTTCTTAGCTGCTTTTTTAGGAGCTGCTTTCTTAGCTGTTTTCTTTACTGCTTTTTTTGCCATAGCGTTTAGTGGTTTTTTTAATCGAATGCGAAGTAAGGTGAAAAAAACGAGTAATCCCAAATTCTCATAGGGAAATTCGCTATTGGATAACAGCAACAAAACGATTTCCTCCTATGAAAAAGCACTAACATTTCGTTTTGTGGTAACTGTTTTGATTGGTGCCTCGAATGCTAAGTGTGAGGTTTACAGTCACTTCGCCCTAGCAAGCTAAAGCTAAAACAAAAGCGTGCAAGCAAGCTTTTCATAGGAGAAATTACTTTCCCTTGCTAGAATCATGTGAAGAAAAATATTTCGAAGAAACTGATCTTTATAGGGAAAATGAATGCGAAACCTATGTTCTTACCAATGCTAAAAATGCATGTTTCCCAATGAAAAATTCAGGTTTTTACCTCTCTTGGTTCAGTTGCCCCATTCAACACAATAAGCCAACGCTATTAGCGATGCCTCGTTTTGGCAGGGAAGTTAGACAAAACTCCTTATGACAAAAGCGAATTCTCTTACTCGTCATCAATTTATTCAACTTGCCTTCTTAGGCGCAAGTGGGTTGGTCGCCTTACCATCGATAACAGGTTTTGCTCCTCAGGAGAAACCAGCACCAATGAAAATAGACTTGGTGAAGGAGTTTGTCTCGGCAGCACATGGCAAATTTGATCGCGTAAAGGAAATGCTTGAAAGCGACCATCTGCTTTTGCACTGTTCCTATGATTGGGGTGGTGGGGATTTTGAATCAGCCATAGAAGCGGCAGGGCATGTGGGTAATAAAGACATTGCACACTATTTGATTGGCAAAGGTGCCCGCTATAATATCTACTTGGCTTGCATGCTTGGGCATCTGGAGGTAGTTAGAAATGTTCTTACCATTAGCCCCGGCCTTCTTAACTCGAAAGGGCCACACGGCTTTACCATGCTACATCATGCGCAAAAAGGAGGGATGGACGCAAAGCCGATAGTTGACTATCTATCTTCTCTTGGCGCCAAGGACACAAAAGTAGATTTCTATTTTAGGTCTTGAATTATTCCTCCGAAGCCTTGCTCACTTTTCGATACACAAAAGAATGATAGATATGCCTTCTGGCAAAGCGATCTGGCGTATCGGAGTTGACCAATTTGTTGTAGATGCTATGAGGAAGACCAAAGTATTCATAGCGGCTGCCATCGGCAAAGCGAACTTCCAGTGTTTGTGCCTTGTATACAAAGTCGATCATCTTTGAATTGGTGATCACCTCTGTATATTGCGCTAGTTGCTGCTCGCGTGTCTCTGGAGCTATGCTCACCAATAGGTGGTACGCTTCAATAAATGCCTTGCTTTTTTCTTCTGCGTTAAGTTTTGCTTGTGGGTCATCCTGTATTTTATCCGGATGCCAGTCTTTCATGAAATTCCGGTAAATGGATTTCAATTCTTTCAGTTCTACCTCTTTCGCTACACCCAGCAGTTTCCTTGACTCTATGATTTTCTTCATTGGGGCGCAAAAATATGCTTTTTACCCGAAATACAAGATGTATACCGTAGCGACTCGAAATAAAGAAAAGCAGGAAAGCTACACTTTGCGAGGAGGTAATTCGAATGCTACAGCCTCATGTGCAAATTTCTCTTTGTGTGCTCCATCACAGAAGGGTTTGTTGGCTGATAAACCACAACGACAAAGAGAGACGACTGTGCGTCCCTGTAAACCGTATGCATTTCCGTTGGTATCGACAATTTCAAAATCACCTTCGATTTTAATAGATCCGTTATTGTTGATGATCAGTTTTGTTTTGTTCATAATTGTATGGCTCATTTCAAGTGAGAAGTCAAAGGTAGAAAACTATCACTGAAATCGTCAGAAGAAACCGGATCTGATTTCAAGGTGAACCTTCTTGCCTGCCCGACTGTTCTTCTCTCAACCAAAAAAAACCTAGCACTTCATGACAACCATCCAAATCTGTTTACTGCAATGGGATAGCTACAACCGTAGAATGCTCAAAATGCTGAATACCGTTAGCGAAGAAAATTTCAATACCCCTGTGGTACCCGGTGGAAACTCTCCCTCCTGGTTGTTCGGGCATTTGGCCGATACAGATGACGCACTACTTCCGTTACTTGGAATTGGCGAGCGAATTTATCCTGAGTTAGCCAAGATTTACCATCACGAGCGAGGATCCAATCAATCGGGACATTTATCAAGGCAAGAACTGATTGCGAAATGGACTGACATTGTGAAAGCATTGGATGATCACTTCAAGTCAAAGTCAGAAAATGATTGGTTGCAGCGGCATACGGCAGCGTCAGAAGAAGATTTTAAGAAGGAGCCGCAACGCAATAAATTGAATGTGCTGTTAAGCAGAGTGACTCACAAAGCATCACACCTCGGTCAAATTACTCTCCAGCATTGATTTGATTTTGCTTTCGTAGATTAGAAAGCAGCTCGGTTGCTTATTTGCACCTGTGTGGATTTTTGGTATATTCACCTCACCCAAGCGGGAGCTGTGCAAGATTCACCCGATTCTTTCAACGCAGCCTAATTTCGTGTATTGATGTTTCACCCTAATCCATTTAGTCATGAATTTTAAGCCTGAGATGAAATCGAAAGAACAATTGGCAGCTGAGCAGCCTACATACGAACTGGCCACCAAATACATGGTGAGAGCGAGTGATTTGATCACCTTCAAACCGGATCAGAGCATTGAAGAGGTAATTGATATCATTATCGCCAAAGGCATATCGGGAGCACCCGTGTTAGATAATGCAAAAAAGCTAGTCGGTATTATTTCTGAAAAGGATTGCTTGCGCATTATTGTAGATCAAGCTTATTACAACCTTCCTTCCTCTTCGCGCAAAGTGGCAGATTACATGACGGCCAAGGTAAAAACAATTGAATCAACCTGTGATATTGTTGCCGCTGCCAACGAATTTCTGAACAGCCCTGTCAGGCGATTGCCCGTGGTTGAAAATGGCGTGTTGATTGGGCAGATAAGCAGGAGGGATATTTTGAGGGCGTCTAAAAACTTAAAGGCTACGACTTGGTGATTGTGGCAAAGTTGCTAGGAGTTAGTTGAACTACAAAAACAAAAGATCATTCTACGAGAAAAGTAGTGTCAAATAAAAAAACCTCAGAACTTTCTGAGGTTTTTTAGTGGGAGCTGAGGGGTTCGAACCCCCGACCCTCTGCTTGTAAGGCAGATGCTCTGAACCAGCTGAGCTAAGCTCCCATTTTTAAGGACTGCAAAGGTAAAAGAGATTTCTATCTGTGCAAAAAAATTATTTCCAGTAATCATACTGCATATACCGGGCTGCCTCCAAAGCTACTTCCTTGCCCTGCAATTTTTCCAATACGTGAAAGGACATGTCAATTCCCGCTGAAACACCCGCTGAGAGAACAATTTTGCCATTGTCTACCCATCTTTTGTCCGGCAAGACTCGGGTAGAGGGCGCGATTTTTTGAAGTGCTTCGACTGCCAAAAAGTGGGTGGTGGCCTCCAGGTTTTCAAGTAACCCTGCCTTGGCGAGAATCAATGCTCCCGTGCAAACGGATAAAACTAATTCTGCCTTTTCAAAATGGTGATTAATCCATTGAAGCATCACCGGGTTGTTCATTTCCCTTCGGGAGCCAAAAGCGGTGCCATCCGTATGATAACCTCCTCCTCCCGGAATCAGGAAGATATCGGGAGGGTGACAGTTTGCAAACGTGTAGGTAGGTGTTATAATCAGTTGATTGCGGGCCGCGACAGTGGATTTCTCAGCCACAGTGAATACTTCATAAGCTAAGCCCGTGCTTCTTTTTCCGGCAATCGAAAAGACTTCAAAGGGTCCCGCAAAGTCGAGTACTTCTACATCATCAAAAAGAACGATGGCGATTTTTTTCATCGGAGGTAGGTTTATATAAACTTTTTTGACTCAATTGTGCTTTAACTTGTACGTGGCGCGGAGGGTTCGAATTTAACCTGAAGCTCAAAAAGTGTCGACAAATATAATCTTTACTCAAACGATATGAATTACAAACTCTTAGGGCAATCAGGATTGCGTGTCTCGGAATTGAGTCTTGGAACGATGGGATTTGGAACCGAATGGAAATGGGGAGCAGACAAAGAGAAAAGCCAGCAAATTTTTGATGCTTACGCCAATGCTGGAGGTAACTTCATTGATACGGCCAACCGTTATACAGAAGGATCTTCAGAAAAATTTGTGGGCGATTTTATCGCCAAAGACCGCGATCATTTTGTGGTATCCACCAAGTATTCACTCCGTGACCGTTCCGGTGATTTAAACTTTGCGGGCAACCATCGAAAGAATATGATGCGTAGCGTGAAGGAAAGCTTGTGGCGTTTGAACACCGATTACATCGATGTGCTGTGGGTGCATATCTGGGATAGTTGGACACCCACCGAGGAGATCTTAAAAGGATTAGAGGATTTGATTTCGCGCGGCATGGTACATTACATAGGTATAAGTGACACCCCCGCATGGGTGGTGAGCCAAGCGAACACAATGGCACAGTTGCGTGGTTGGTCGCAATTCATTGGACTCCAGATTGAGTATAACTTACTCCAACGCACCGTGGAGGCTGAACTGATGCCGATGGCAAAGGCCTATGGTATGACCGTAACCCCTTGGGCGCCATTGGCCGGTGGTGCCCTGACTGGCAAATACTTGAAAGGTGAAAAGGGACGACTGCCCGAATCGAGTGCGCGACTGAGTGAGCGATCTACCTTGATTACAAAAAAAGTAGTGGAGATTGCCGAGCATTTGGATGTGACGGCATCACAAGTGGCCATCAACTGGACGCGGCAAGGAAAAAATCAAAGTGTGATACCTATTGTGGGAGCTACCAAGGTAGAACAAATAGAAGACGTTTTAGGATGCTTAAAATTTGACTTGTCTCCAGATTCGATTAAGCAACTGAATGAGGTTTCAAAAATAGAACTGCCCTTTCCACAAAAGTTTTTCAATGAAGCGGGTGTGATGGATGTACTGTATGGCGGTATGAAAGATCAGATGAAAGACAGCCGGTTTTAAGTAAGTAAGTCGTTTGTCTTCGGTAATAATTATCAATCTAATCGATTTTTATAAGCGCGCATCATTTCTCCGTAACCCTGTTTTTTTCCGAAACCTTCCATTGACATGACAATCCGCTTCGCTTTAGTGGCAGCCGTCTTTGCGCTCTCTATCCATTTGCTGTAATACTGTTGGTGTGAGGGCGGCAGCGACTTGAAAAATTGTAATGCACCCGGATCTTCCTTCAGACAACTCATCAGGTCAGGGGAGAGAATCAATTTACGTTCGTCTAGTTCAAGATTGAGGGTGATTTTGTCTCCTTGCTTTTTTCCAATCGCTTTGCGCATGGTAGCATTGAGAGGCAAAATGAAATCTCCGTTACCCATTGGAATCAAGGCTGTTTTTTGAATCGTTAATGCATCAATAGTACCCTTTACGCGAAACGACACTTTGCTGTCTTTCAGTTTCCTGGCTTGTGTTGCGCTGATTTCTAAGAAATGCCAGCCGGTCTTTTCTCCCTTCTTATCAAATCTTTCAATTGAGGTGACAATGTGTAGCATTAACAAATGTGAAAAGGTTTGCCACGAATATCACGAAGTTACACGAATTTTCTGGCGAAATTACTTGTGTTTATTTGTGCTCTTTTAGCTCCGGTAAAGACACTAAGCTAGACGAATTTTTCACTTGAGAGTTTATTTGTGGTTATTTGTGTATTCGTGGCAATACTCGAGTCAATGCCAGCATACTATCTGCAAAAAGAAAATAAAATTGTTTTCTTTACGTCTCTGGTCTCAATGTATTGGTTGTCAAACTCATTTTGCTTTCTCATCTGTTATCATTCTTTATGATCTTTATTGCGTTAATAGTATTTGTTGTCGGTGGCATTTTTCTTTTCATGCAAACAGCTGTTTTCGGTGCGCGGCTCTCGGGCAAGCGGTTGCAACAAATAGAGACATCGCTCAATTACAAAAACAAGGCTTTTCAAAATGTGAGCGTTACTCCTGTGCAGTCTGAGAATTTTTCTTTTGCCAAAACGCTCTGGAAATACGTCAATTCACCATCGGATGCAACGCCCGCTGAGCCGCTGCCTTTTGTACGCACCGACTTGAAGGATTTGAACGGGGACGCGCCACAGCTTGTTTGGTTTGGTCATTCTTCCTATTTCATTACGATCAACGGAAAAAATATTTTGGTTGATCCGGTATTTAGTGGCAATGCCGCTCCGGTTTCTTTTTTCACCACTAACTTCAAGGGCTCGAATGCCTATTCCGCAGATGACTTCCCCGAGTTGGATGTAGTACTGATTACCCACGATCATTATGATCATCTTGATTATAAAACCATTCTTGCGTTGAAATCGAAAACGAAATTGTTTTGCACTTCATTGGGGGTGGGTGCTCATCTGGAACGGTGGGGAATCTCGCCTCAACAGATTGTCGAGTTAGATTGGTGGGAAGGTAATGCGGTGGCCGAGGGGATAGAGCTAACGGCTGCCCCTGCTCGACATTTTTCAGGGCGCGATTTTGCGAGGTACAAATCGTTGTGGTCATCATTCATCTTAAAAACATCAGATCATACTCTTTATTTGGGTGGCGATTCTGGCTACGATAATCACTTCAAAGAGATTGGTGAGAAATTTGGCCCTTTTGACTTGGCATTGTTAGAATGTGGGCAATACAATGAAGATTGGCCGTATATTCACATGACGCCTGAACAAACTGTTCAGGCGAGCATCGATTTGCAAGCCAAGGTGTTGATGCCGATTCATTGGGGGAAATTTAAGTTATCGCTGCACTCCTGGAAAGAGCCGATTGAACGTGCCGCAGTAGCAGCTGAGCAAAATCAAGTTAGATTAACTACACCATTGATAGGCGAGTCGATAAGCATCGGCAACCACTATCCAAGCTTGAAGTGGTGGGAAAACATTCGGTAACTCAGGGAAATCGCTTTTAAGAAATTTTCAGATAACAAAATGATTGTGAAGTATTTGGAGCAAGGGCAGTGATATTGTATTTTTGATTCATCAAAATGAGTTACGTGAAAAAAAATGCGTAGCTCAAATCCCCTTAGAGAT
>JAJTGQ010000069.1 GCA_021299455.1 Flammeovirgaceae bacterium
CGGTTAAGATGTGAAGCAATGTTGATTTTCCTGAACCGTTTGGTCCCACTAGTGCATATGTCTTTCCAAACTCAAATCGGTAAGAAAGTTTGTGGAATATCCACTCTCGGTTGAAACGTTTGCTTAATTCGTTAGCTATGATGTTCATTCAAATGACCCAATGCCATTCGATAAGCCCTTCATTATACCTCGCTCCGATCCTCGAATGAAGTTAACGATGTAATCCCGCTCAGTACTATTCGGCAACTCTTTTTCGACCAGATCCAACGCCTTGGCATTATTCAGACCTTTTAGAAAAATGTAGCGATAAACTTCTTGGATTTCTGAGATCTTATCCGTGTCAAAACCACGTCTGCGAAGGCCGATGGAATTTACACCACAATAGGTAAGTGGCTCTCTGGCAGCTTTTGTAAATGGCGGTACATCTTTTCGAACAAGTGAGCCTCCGGAAACCATTACATGAGCGCCTACCTTTACAAATTGGTGAACAGCACTTGATCCCCCTATGATGGCCCAATCTTCAATTTGGACGTGACCAGCCACTTGCACTGCGTTTACCAGAATACAGTGGTTGCCAATCACACAGTCATGCGCCACGTGCACATAGGCCATTAAAAGGCAATCACTACCAATTACCGTTTTAAACTTATCTGTGGTTCCACGGCTTATCGTGACGTACTCGCGAATGACAGTGTTGTCGCCAATGTGTGTCTCGGTCTTTTCACCCGCAAATTTCAAATCTTGCGGAATCGAGGATACGGATGCACCTGGATAGACTTTAACATTTTTTCCCAGTCGACTTCCTTCCCAAATCACCGCGTTCGGGCCGATCCAACTACCGTCTCCGATGATAACATCGGATTTCACCGTTGCGAAAGGCTCGATAGTCACATTGTTGCCAATTTTGGCATCGGGGTGGATATTGGCTAGTGGATGATAACTCATAGATCTTTTCTAACAATACTTGCGGTCATTGTTCCTTCACAAACCAACGTGTTGCCCACGTAGGCTCTTCCGGACATCTTTGCGATACCCCTTCTAATAGGAGCCAGTAGATCGCATTGAATAACCAATGAATCGCCAGGAAGAACCATTTTCCTAAATCGAAATTCATCGATCCCCAGGAAATAGGTCCAATAGTTCTCAGGATCTGGAACCGTATTGAGTACTAAAATACCACCAATCTGTGCCATCGATTCAACTTGCAAAACACCCGGATAAACCGGGTTCATCGGAAAGTGCCCTTGAAAATAATTTTCGTTCATGGTCACATTCTTGACACCCACTACACGCTCTTTATCGAGGTAGATAATCTTATCAATCAACAAAAATGGGTAGCGGTGGGGAAGCGTACTGATGATTTTATTGATGTCCATCACGGGAGGTAATGATGGATTGTACTTTGGCACACCCTTCTTCCCTTCGGCCAACATCAATTTCTTTAGCTTTTTTGCAAACGCCACGTTGGCCGCGTGACCGGGGCGGGCAGCTAATATTTGCGCTTTTAGGGGGCGACCTGCTAAGGCAAGATCTCCAACAATGTCTAACAATTTATGACGTGCAGGTTCATTGTTGTAACGCAATTCTACATTGTTCAGGATGCCTTCTTTCTTTACCTCTACTTTTGGTTTATTCAACATCTTGGCAATGTTGTCCAACTCATCCGGCTCCACCACTCTGTCCACAATTACAATGGCATTGTTTAAATCGCCACCTTTGATCAGATTGTTTTTGTACAACATTTCGAGCTCGTGCAAAAAACAAAATGTGCGACAAGAGGCTATCTCTTTTTCGAATTGTTGAATACTAGTGATTGATGCATGTTGACTGCCAAGAACAGGAGAGTTGTAATCGACCATCACTGTAACGCGATAGTCATCCAGAGGCAATGCAGCGATCTCTACATTCCGTGCTGTTTCTCTATAAAATATGGAGTCCTGCACTTCGAAAAAATCACGAAGCGCATTTTGATCTTCGGTCTCTGCTTCCTTTAACACATTTACAAACTGAATTGAACTCCCATCCATGATCGGTGGTTCAGGGCCGTCAAGTTGAATCAACACATTATCAATCTCTAACCCTACCAAAGCAGCCAAGGTATGCTCAATGGTACTAATTCGCGCTCCGCTTTCTTCAATAGTAGTACCTCGAGAAACATCAACTACTTTGTCGCAGTCTGCATCGATGATGGGCGATCCGGGTAAATCAATTCGTTGGAACTTGATTCCATGATTGGGCTTAGCCGGCAAAAAGGTCATATTAGTTTGAACCCCTGTGTGGAGACCAACTCCGGAAATGGTGACCGATTTTTTTATGGTCTGCTGCTTGTGATTTAGCATTTTTAAAAAGTTCGCAAATCTAACTTAGATTTAGCAGATATCCCAAGAATCGGGCTAAATGGGTTTGATAGAGGCTTTTTTTACGAAAAAAAGCAGTTATCAGTACTTATTCGGTGTGATTGCCATTTTCGGAACCTTCGCCATTCATTGGCATTCCATTATCAAGTCGCTTTTCCAGTGTACGCAGCCGGTCGTTCAGATCAGGTAAACGCTTAAAAACCGCGTAGGAGCGGAAGTAGTCTTTTATATCAAATGCGGGATAGCCTAGTATCTTCTGCCCCTCTTCCTTAATGGATTTTGAAATTCCCGCTTGTGCCCCAATACTGGTTTTGTTGGCAATCTCCAGATGTCCAGCAATGCCGACCTGGCCAGCAATGACATTTCCCTCGCCCAACTTCGTTGAACCGGAAATGCCCGCTTGGGCTGCAATCACCGTGTTCTGTCCAACCTCCACGTTGTGGGCAATTTGAATCAAGTTGTCGAGTTTAACACCTTTTCGGATGATTGTAGAATCACCAAATAAAGTCGCACAGTCAATAACTGTATTTGCTCCAATTGACACATTATCTTCAATTATAACATTGCCCAATTGTGGAATTGTCTTATACGTACCATCAGCTTGTGGCGCAAATCCAAACCCATCACTTCCAATGACAGTGCCTGCATGGATCACACAATTGTTTCCAACTTTTGATCTGGCATACAACTTTACGTTCGGATGAAGAATGGTGTTATCACCAATCGTTACATTATCACCAATAAATACATGCGGATAGACTTTTACATTATGACCGATACTCACGCTGTTGCCTATGTAGCTGAATGCTCCCCGATAGATATTATTTCCTGTCGTAGTATTCGAACCTATAAAACTCGGTTGTTCAATACCTGATTTTTGAAAGCTGATTAGCTTATGGTATTCTTCCAATAAAATTGTAAAACTGCTATAGGGATCGTTTACCAAAATCAATGCCGGAATAATTTCACGCTTGGGTTGAAAGTCTTTTTTAACGATCACTGCACTGGCTTGGGTCGAATATATAAATTGCTCGTATTTCGGATTGGAGAGAAAAGCGATCTGCCCCTTTTTAGCATCCTGAATTTTGGCGAGCATAGTGATGGTCTGGGTGCCATCTCCACTTACTTGCCCACCCAGCATGCCGGCTATTTGCGAAACAGTAAACTCCATAGTTTTTTTCTAGACATGCGCAATGGGGATCGAAAGAGTCTCAATTCACTCATAACCAACCGTCTGATTACAAATATATGTTTTTAGGCCAGCATATATAGTTTTTCTCTACGATTTTGCTCATTGCTCTAATGGTGGGTAAGTCGGAAGCTTCAACGATATCAACCACCTGACCAGATTTTGTTAGAATATTGATCGGTTGGCCTCCGGTTATATAAGCCTCATTGCTCACGGTGCCATAAGAAAATAAATAGTTGGCATCTTTTCTTAAAATGCCGAACGATTGATGTACAGCTTGTCGTACACTTTCGATTTCTGTTTTCTTTATCGGGTCTACACGCAATGAGATTTGAAACAACTCCCGGATCAAAAGCCGATTGCATAAACCCGAAAGAATCTCATCAGGATGATCACGCCAAAGTTTAATGGCTCCCCAAATATCACTATCATCTAATTGACCAAATGTTTCAAGCAGATCGGGCTGAGTGGAAAACTCTGCTAATGTATAGTTTTGTCTAAGAAACAGTTTCAGTGGCTCGCTTGCCGTTAGCGAGTCTTCGGCATAACTAAGGTATTGTGCCCTTCGTATCAGATTGACAAGCATTCTTTCCGCGCTCACCGATGTCTTGTGTAGATACACTTGCCAATACATAAGTCTGCGGGCATGCAGAAAGCTTTCAATGCTGAATATTCCTTTCTCTTCCACCACAAGCATTCCATTATGGACGTTCAGCAATTCAATGATTCGATCTATTCCGATGGTCCCCTCCATTACTCCAGTAAAAAAGCTGTCGCGTTTTAAGTAGTCCAGGCGATCGATGTCGAGTTGACCACTAATGAGTTGGTGAAAGAATTTTCTGGGGTAACTATTTCTAAAAAACTGAAGCGCCAATTCAAGTTGACCATTGAACTGTTGGTTTAGCGATTTCATGAATAAGTAAGAGAGGCTCTCATGGGGCACACCCTCCAAAAGCGTTTGCTCTAACGTATGCGACAATGGCCCGTGTCCAATATCGTGGAGTAAAATGGCAATCTGTGCGGCTTCCAGTTCCTGTTCACTTACTTCTATTCCTTTTGCCCGCAATGTTCCCATGGCCCGCCCCATTAAATGCATAGCACCAAGGGCATGGTGAAAACGTGTATGCTGAGCGCCTGGATAAACCAAATTACTCAGCCCAAGTTGCTTAATGTGGCGCAAGCGCTGAAAATAGGGGTGTTGAATGATGTCATAAATCAACTCGTTTCTGATGGAGATGAAGCCATAAACCGGATCGTTGATAATTTTCTTTTTGTTCACTTTCAGAACTCGCTTTTAATGGTTACTCAATTAATTGAACCCTGCTGACCCACGAAAAAAACCAGACTTCTTTCCGACTGTAACATCAAGTTGGTTTTAATAGGGAACGAAATTGCTTAAATTCGGGAAAATTTGTTCTATGCAAAGATACAATATCTTGTGGGCCGATGATGAAATAGATATGCTCAGGCCACACATTCTCTTTCTCCAACAACGCGGATATGATATCACACCAGTGAATAATGGCTCTGATGCAGTTGAGCAGGCTGAGGCAAAGCATTTTGATATTGTTTTTTTGGATGAGAACATGCCTGGTATTTCCGGTTTGGTGGCGCTTGGCCGGATAAAGTCGATCAAACCTAACCTACCGGTCATCATGATCACGAAGAACGAGGAAGAGCGAATTATGGATGATGCCATTGGCGGAAAGATTGACGATTACCTTATTAAGCCCATAAATCCAAGTCAAATTCTTTTGGCAATCAAGAAAATACTTGACAACAAAAGGCTGGTGATTGAAAAAACCAATTCCAACTACCAACAGGAATTCCGGAAGATAAGCATGGCTTTTTTGGATGAAATGAACCATGAACAATGGGCTGATCTCTACCGGAAATTGGTCTTTTGGGAACTTCAAATGGACGATGCCGAAAACCACGATATGGCCGAGGTGCTGGAGTCTCAGAAAGTGGAGGCGAATAACAATTTTTGTAAATTCATCAGGCGCAATTACGAAAGCTGGCTAAACAACCCCAACATCGACAAGCCATTGCTATCTCATCAGCTGATGAAGAAAAAAGTCTTACCTGAACTCAATCCTTCGATCCCTACCTTTATCGTGCTCATCGACAATTTACGATTTGACCAGTGGAAAGTCATAGAACCAATGATAGCCGAATTTTTCAATGTGGATAAAGAAGAAACCTATTACTCCATTTTACCCACTACCACTGCCTATGCGAGAAACGCCATCTTCAGTGGAATGATGCCCGCAGAAATGGTCATGACTCATCCTGATCTTTGGGTAGGCGAAGACGAAGATGAATCAAAAAATAATTTTGAAGACGAGTTTTTAGCCAGGCAGTTAAAACGAAATAATTTAAATATTAAATTCTCTTACAACAAGATAAAGAAACTTGAAGAGGGGCGAGACTTGGCCGACTCGGTCAACAATTTATTCAACAACAATCTAAATGTGATCGTTTACAATTTTGTAGATATGTTGTCTCACGCACGAACCGACATGGCCATGATTCGAGAGTTAGCTCCTGACGAATCAGCGTACAGGTCAATTACCAAATCATGGTTCATGCATTCTCCTTTGTTAGAGATTCTAAAAAAGATATCCGAGAAGAAGGTAAAGATGATCATCACTACAGATCACGGCACCATTCGGGTGAAGCGACCCTTTAAGATCATTGGAGACAAAACGGTGAACTCCAATTTGCGATACAAACAGGGTAAAAATCTTAACTATGAGGGAGATCGGGTGATGGAGGGGCTAAAGCCGGAGAAACTATTTTTGCCGAAATCGAACATGTCGACTACCTATGTTTTTGCTATAGAAGATCAGTTTTTCGCTTACCCCAATAACTACAATTATTACGTGAATTTTTACAAAGATACCTTTCAGCATGGTGGGGTGAGCCTCGAAGAAATGATCATTCCGGTAATTTCACTATCTTCGAAAAATGGCTAATGCAGAACTTGCTACAATGGACAAGGTTTTTGGACTTCAAGACCTGGATGCCATTTCAAAGGATATTATTAGGTCGGCACAAGGACTATCTGTTTGGCTGATCAATGGTGAAATGGGTGCCGGAAAGACAACCCTGGCGAAATCTATCTGTCGCGAGCTGTCCGTAACGGAGGTTGTATCAAGCCCTACTTTTTCTATCATTAATGAATATAAAACCGCTGAAGGCAAATCCATTTTCCATTTTGATTTTTACAGATTAAAATCTGAAGTGGAGGCATTTGACATTGGAGTAAACGAATATTTTGAATCTGGCAGTATTTGTTTGGTTGAATGGGCGGAAAAAATTCCATCACTAATTCCGGAACACTATTTCGAGATAACGCTACAAATTAACGACCTAACCGGTCGCGCGATGTATTATGGCAGGCACTGAGAAGAAAAAAACAGGTTTTGAGGCATTGGCAAAATCAAGTTTGTATCCCCAGGAGGAGTTACTCAATGTAAAAAGAGGAAAGAAATCATTTTTCATTGGCTTGCCGAGAGAGATTTCTTTACAGGAGAGTCGTATCAGTTTGACTCCTGACGCGGTGGAGTTGTTAGTTAGTAATGGTCATGAAGTGTGGGTAGAGACAAAAGCGGGCGAGGGTTCCAAATTCAGCGACAAGCAGTATAGCGAAGCAGGTGCTAAAATTGCCTATTCGCCATCCCAAGTGTATAAGGCAGATATTATTTTAAAGATTGAGCCACCCACCGTGGAAGAGTTGGAGTATTTCAGACCTGATCAAACACTGATATCCGCTTTACAGATGGGTTACTTGAGTAGTGAGAGAATCAATGCCCTTCTAAAAAAACGAGTGACTTCGTTGGCCTACGAATTTATTGAGGACAAAGTGGGAGGCATTCCAATTGTACGAGCCATGAGCGAGATTGCGGGAAGTACGGTGATGCTCATCGCGGCTGAATACCTTAGCACAACAAAGAATGGAAGGGGTATCATTCTAGGAGGGATAACAGGCGTTCCTCCTACAAAAGTGGTAATCATCGGGGCGGGAACCGTTGCTGAATATGGTGCCAGAGCCGCCTTGAGTCTGGGTGCAGAAATTCAGGTTTTTGACAACCATCTCTACAAACTAAGGAGAATTAAACACACTCTTGGGCATCAGTTTTACACGAGCACAATTGATACAGTTACGCTGAGCGAATGCTTAAAAAATGCCGATGTGGTAATCGGTGCTCTTCGTGTAGAAAAAGGAAGGCCGCGTCATGTTGTGTCAGAAGAAATGGTGAGTCAAATGAAACCCGACTCGTTAATAATTGACTTGAGTATTGATCAGGGAGGATGTGTAGCAACGTCAGAAATAACTTCGCACGCGAATCCGGTCTTTAGAAAATATGATGTGATTCACTACTGTGTTCCAAACGTGGCTTCGCGCGTGGCCAACACAGCAACTACGGCACTTAGCAATATCTTTACACCTACCATTTTAAGAGCCGCAGAGGAAGGTGGAGTGCAAGAAATGATTTTCGCACATCGCTGGTTTATGAAAGGGGTCTATACGTATAAAGGAAATTTGACCAATGAATCGGTGGCTAGAAAGTTTGATATGAAGCACAAGGACATCGAGCTGTTACTAGCGGTGAGAAGATAGCTTTACAAGCAATAGGAGTGGGTTGTGTCTGCGGATCGCTCTGACTGACTCAAAAATTTTCATGGATAAACTTCTTCGTTTTTGATGCTCGCAGCAGGAAGAAAAGAAGTAAGCCAATAGGACCAAAAAACAGAGTCATTATCAGACAAGGAACAAGAAGGTAGTGGGGCATACCGTTCTTTTGCCCGTTAGATAGTTCCCAACTTCCAATAAAGAGGTCGAAGGCCAAGTAGTGGATCCAGCCGGCCGTTACACCCCACGGACTGGTAAACAATTTCATGACGCCCTGCAACGAATTGAAATCGCCCTCTTGCTTGCCAAAAAATAGTACGATTAACGTAAAATACACCAGTGTCAGTAAAAGTGAGAAAATGCCAGAGATCACTATCGTTTTAGTCCATTTCCACTTGGGTGCAAAAATCAATAGTAGCCAGCCGAGTGGTGCTATTGTATTACAAATTTGAAAGAGTTTGTCTGGTGTCATCATAGAAAGGATTTTAGTTCAGCAATAGTTTTCTGACGAGGTATTGCTAGTTACTATAATATTGAGCAATTTCGTCAAAGTCAAAATTAGCTTGAAAACGAGACTCATCATATTATTTCTTACTCTATCTTATCGTATGGATGCACAAGAAGTACCAATGCCCATCAAGTACTTAGCGCTTGGTGATTCCTATACCATTGGAGAAAGTGTGACTGAGCCTGAGAGATGGCCAAATCAACTGGTAGATTCTCTGGCAAAGAAAGGCATTCAGTTAGGTAAGCCTACGATTATTGCAACCACTGGCTGGCGCACCGATGACTTACGAAATGCGATGACAAATGCAAACCTAAAAAATGAATATGAGTTAGTTTCATTGCTCATTGGTGTTAACAATCAATATCAGGGAAAGCCAAGTTCGATGTATGCAAGTGAGTTTGAAGAACTATTAAAATGGGCCATTCGATTGGCGGGAGGAAAAAAGCAACGCGTATTTGTAGTTTCAATTCCTGACTATGGTTTTACTCCTTTTGGCAAGCCTAAGCAAGAGGCGATTTCAAAAGCCATCGATGAATTCAATGAAATCAATGCGCAAATAACTTACAAGCATGGAATTCGATATTTTAATATTACCGACATCTCGCGTGACGGCTTAAGCGATCCGTCATTGGTTGCCGCTGATGGATTACATCCTTCAGGCAAAATGTACGCGTATTGGGTCGAGCTTATTTCTAAAGGATTAGATATCCATTAACAAACGACTTTGGACGATTGCTAGATCAGCTTCAAGAATACAGCGGTCAGGTTTCTGGCGATAATTCGATGTCCCTCTGCGTTTGGATGAATGCCATCCGCCTGATTCAATTTTTCATTTCCACCAACACCATCCAGTAAAAAGGGAATCAATGTTGCCTTATTCTGTTTGGCTAGATCTGGATATATTTTGCTAAATTCTTTGCTGTACTGCGGCCCCATGTTGGGCGGAACCATCATTCCTGCAATGACTAGCTTTGCCTTTGGATTTTTGTTTTTTACTTTATCTAAAATTCCTTGCAAATTCTTGCGTGTTTGATCAAGAGGTAATCCGCGCAACCCATCGTTGGCGCCTAGTTCTAATATGAAAATGTCAATTGGTTGTCGGAGCACCCAATCGATTCGAGCTAGTCCGCCAGCTGATGTTTCGCCACTAAGGCCTGCATTCGTCACACTAACCACGCGCTTTTTTTTATTCAGTTCTTTTTCGATGAGTGCGGGAAAAGCTTCCTCAGGCGAAAGTCCGTAGCCGGCCGTAAGGCTATCGCCAAAAAAGAGCAATGAAGTTGGTTTATCAGTTTGGAACGCACACAGTAGTACAATGAATAAGATGCTTTTAACGACCATGTCTAAAGTAATTTGTTATTCATTTGTTAAAGTCCCACAGCGCAACGGAATGCTTGGAGTTGGCTGTAAAATATATTGTTGCGAGATAAAACATTTTAGGATAATAAACGATTACTTTGAGCAAGGGTTTAATTTTAGGTCAAGATAGTATGAGCGATGTAGTATTGCAATGTGAACATCTCACAAAGACATATCAGTCTGGAGAAAGACCATTAACTGTTTTAGATGACGTTTCCTTCAGTGCTGTACAAGGCACCAGCCTCGCCATCATTGGCCCATCGGGTAGTGGTAAAACTACGCTGCTTGGATTATGCGCAGGTTTGGATGTTCCCAGTAGCGGAGTTTTGTCTTTGATGGGATTCAAGCTCAATGCGATGGATGAGGACGACCGTGCGTATGTGCGGAATCAGTTTGTCGGATTTGTTTTTCAGAACTTTCAGTTGTTACCTACTCTCACAGCACTGGAAAACGTGATGGTTCCCCTGGAACTTCGGGGAGAAAAAAATATTTCTGCCAAAGCGAAAGAGTTACTTGCACGGGTAGGACTTGCAGATCGGTTTCATCATTTCCCAACACAACTTTCTGGTGGTGAACAGCAGCGGGTAGCGCTGGCGAGGGCTTTTATCACCTCTCCCCGGATCTTATTTGCTGATGAACCAACCGGAAACCTGGATGAAGAGAATGCGCATCAGATAACCGATCTTATTTTTACGATGAATCGACAAGAGAAAACTACGCTTATTCTGGTCACGCATAATTTAGAGTTAGCTGAAAAGACAGAGCGGATACTGCAGATGAAGGGCGGTAAATTAGTAAATGAGCGAGTGACTGGATTAATCTTGAGCTGAGTGCAGCCTTCTTCTGACAATGATCGAGTACATCATCAAAATTAAAAAAGTAACAAAAAACATTTTTCAGGATCCCTGGGTCTGGAAAATGGCATGGCGCGATGGACGACAGAATTTATCGCGACTATTTCTTTTCACGGCTGCCCTGATTACGGGTATTTCTGCGGTGGTAGCCATCAGTTCTCTCAACTATTCGTTGCAAGAAGAACTGGATCGCAACGCAAAGGAATTACTGGGCGCAGATCTGGTGTTGAATTCCAACAAGAAATTTGAGACTGATATTTACAGCGTTATCGATACCACAAAACAACAAATTGCCAGAGATGCCGACATGGCTTCGATGGTGATGTTTATGAACACGCAACAGTCTAGACTTGTGAAGTTGACTGCCATGAAAGGCGATTTTCCATTTTACGGTGAAATGGCGACTTTCCCATCAAACGCATATGAATTGATGAAGACGAGCCGATATGCGATGATGGATGAGTCACTCGCTTCACAATATCAAATTAGCTCAGAGGACTCTATAAAAGTCGGAACCAAAATTTTTAAGATGGCGGGTGTTGTGACCAAGATACCCGGTGGGGGAGGATTGACCTCTACGCTAGCTCCTGCCGTTTATATCTCGCTTGAGGCGTTAGATTCAACGGGCTTGGTTCAGTTTGGAAGCCGCGTTGGGTATAGTTTGTATGTCAAGACAAGGTCAGAAATAGAAACCAATAAGTTGATAGAGAGGATAAAGCCTCTCTCCAAAAAAATAGGATTTGGCTATGAGACTGTTCAAGCCAGAAGGGATGGCTTAGGTCAAGGACTCAAGTCGGTGTATCGTTTCTTTTCGTTGCTTGCATTTGTGGCGCTTGCGCTAGGGTGTATTGGCGTAGCCAGTTCCGTACATATTTACGCGAGGGAAAAAAGAGATGATGTGGCCATACTTCGGTGCATTGGGTCGTCTGGCTGGCAGGCATTTAATATTTATTTTATTCAGATTTTTATTCTTGGAATTGTTGGAAGTATTGTTGGCTCTGGATTGGGAGTAGTTATCCATCAATCCATCCCATTTGTTTTTCAAGAATATATTCCATTGAAACTTCAATTCGCCATTTCGTGGCGCGCAATAGGAGAGGGAATTATCTTGGGCGCGATAGTTTCGGTTCTGTTTACATTGTTGCCCTTGGTATCCGTTCGATTTGTGCCGCCTTTGACCGTACTGCGGGCTGATTTTGATCCGGGTAAGTTTTTTTCAAAGACGAAATGGGTGGCCATTGGTTTAATTGTTTTGTTCCCGATTTTAGCTGCGGCTTATCAGACAAAAAGCCTACTGACTGGCGCGTTGTTTTCAGTTGGATTAGCAGTAGCATTGTGCCTTCTTGCCTTGGTAGCTATTGGATTATTGTTTTTGGTGCGAAGGTATTTTCCTACTAATTCTTCGTTTATTTTTAGACACGCGCTTTCAAATTTATTTCGTCCCAACAATCAAACCAGAGTATTGATGGTAACTATTGGGCTAGGCGCATTTATTATTTCAACATTGAATGTGATTGAGAAGAGCTTGTTGAATCAGGTTGAGTTTTCCGGTGGTAAGAACCAATCAAATACCATTTTGTTTGACATTCAGCCAAGCCAAAAAGAAGGTGTCGTAAAGTTGATTAAAGATCAGCCGTTGCCTGTGAATCAGGTGGTACCGATTATTACTTGCCGAATCAAAGAACTGAAAGGCAAAAGTATTGAAGAAATTCAAAAAGATACAACCAGCATTCCCGAATGGGCACTGACTCGGGAGTATCGTGTTACTTATCGCGATAGTTTGACGTCTTCTGAGGAATTGATAAAAGGCAATTTACAAAAATACTATCCGGCTAGACGGGATTCTGTTTTTGTAACTATTTCGGAAGGCATGCACGAGACACTTCAATTGAAGGTGGGTGATTCCTTGGTTTTTGATCTGCAAGGTGTTCCCATGAAGGCTTGGATTGGTGGCATTCGAAAAGTGAATTGGCCAAAGGATCCACCCAATTTTATTTTTGTTTTCCCAGTCGGTGTTCTTGAAAACGCGCCACAGATTTACGTGACAAGCACCCGTGTAGATGACCCACAAGTGGCAACACGCTTTCAACGCGCCTTGGTGACCGACTATTCGAATGTGTCGCTGATAGATTTGCGCTTGATATTGAGCACCGTGGATGAACTGTTTAATAAGATTGGATTGGTGGTTCGTTTTCTTGCATTGTTCAGTATTGTTACCGGTCTGGTTGTGTTGGCGGGGGCTGTGATGAATAGTAAATTTGTTCGAATGAAAGAGAACGTTTTACTGCGCACGATCGGGGCTCGCACCAGTCAGTTGACCAAGATAACGTTGATTGAGTACGGTTACCTAGGAGTTTTTTCAGCCTTTACCGGAATGTTATTATCATTAGGTGGAGGCTGGTTGTTAACGAAATTTTTCTTTGATGTACAGTTTTCATTTGACCCCTATGAATTGGCTGCGATTGGTGCCGGGGTGATTTTTCTTACTGTCTTTATAGGATGGTTCAATTCGCGAGAAGTTATCTCGACCCCGCCACTACAGGTATTGCGTAAGGAGGGTTGATAGCTATAGCAAAAAACAATAAGAGGAAGCAACTTTCCAAGTCAACGCCCGTATCAGTATTTTTAGAGACCTCTTTTCTTTGTTTTTAAGGATATTCAATGAAGAGCTTACTTACATCCATTGTATTCTTGCAAGTGCTGATCGCTTCTGCGCAAGTAGGTGATATCAAAAGTGCTTCGTCAAGCAACGCGGGTAGAGGCGGTGATCGTGGTGGATCCGGAGGTAGTGCCTTTTTCTTTTATTTCATGGCTGATGCGATCAATGGGTTGGCGGATTGGCAGCAGTATAAACTCAAAAAGAGAGAAGTAAATCCTTACCTCGTTTCATTGGATGTAATCACTCAGGTCGCCACCCAACCCTCGAGATACTATTTGGTTAATCCACGTGTTCGAGGCAATTGGGGGCTTTTCTCCAGCGATTTTCGAGTCAACTACCTGCTCGAGGAAACGGTGAATGGAACCACCGACTTGAGTTCTATCGACTGGCAGGTAGTGCAATTTAATTTGGTTACTACACGGAATGTGGTCGGGCGCCTGGGAGCTGGCTTTATGAAAGAAAATTTTGGAGGTAGGCAGATATTTTTTGAATCGAGTGTTGGTGCGTTGGTCCAATCGAGCTCTAAGAAGACGGGTATTTCATTTGAGTATCGTTGGGCTCAAGATTTTGAAACGGACGTCACAGCACGGAGAGAATTCAGTGCCCAATTTGAAAAAAGATTAGCCTCTCGTGGTTATTGGAATACGTACCTGACTATTGGAGGCGTTTATCAAAGATACTACGAATCAATATCCGTTTGGGGCATTCAGGCGGGGCTGGCATTTAGAATATTTGCACCGGCTGTTCCCATCTCGAACAGAGACCAATGACGAATGGCTAAAAAAAAGCAGGGCGCAAAATTGATTTTTGCGCCCTGCTTCGAGTAAAGAAAATTCAGTTTATTTTTTAATCAGCTTTACTGCCGTTGACTTTTTGTTTGATTTCATTCTTACGAAGTAAAGGCCGTTAGTCTGTTCGGTGAGATCGATATTTTGTTCATGGTTTCCTGCTGGTAATTTTTCAAATAGTTGTGAGCCGATAGAATTACCCTTCGCGTCCAATGTCTCTATTGTTATTTTCATGTCTTCTATGAGCGTAAACTGAATTTTTGATTTTCCGCCAGTTGGGTTAGGGAAAACGGTCAGGTCTCTGATAGGCTCCGACAACTCTACACCTGTGGGTGGTTGTTGAATAAACAAATTGTCGATCGACCACCCCCAACCAGTCGTTGCATCGGCATCAGCTTTCAAACGGAAGCGAAATAACAAAGTATCGGTAGCTTTGAATTTTGACTTTAAGTCGATCGTTTGATCAACGGATAAAGATGGGACACCTGTTTGATTCACATTATAAGCGGCTAGCCATTGCGCATTTGCAGAGGCGTTATATCCGTCTTTGAGAGGAATCCAGTTCAGTCCATCTTTGGTGGCTTCTACAACCACAAAATCTTTAAACGCAGGTTGACCGAATGTGACGCCAGTGGCAGATGGTTGCACAAGGGCGACATCTTGATAAAAGAAATTGGAATTGGTATTGTCAACAACTATCGGTTGCAGAAGGATAGCGGTTGCCTCTTGGTTTGGAAAGTAGTTGTGAGCGGTTTGCAAACTCTGATTGGACGATCCGAAATTGGACAACAAAAAATTCTCAACCGAGAAATCAGAAATCGTTTTGAATAAATTGGCATACTGTTTTTGAAATGGGCTTATCAAGTTCAATTGTTTGCCTGCAAACGTTAGTGACGGGAAGGGCGCCTTGTCTTTGAATCCAACAATTTTAACATCCGCATTTCCCGGCACTACGCCTTTAATATTTACTATGTAACCTCCACTAGTCTGTTGACCAATCTTTCCTATTTTTTGGTTGTTGATAAAAACTTGTACAGAGTCAGTAGCGGTCAATAGTTTGTATCTAACAACTAAGTCGGACTTTGGCGAAGTCCCTACGGCTTCGATAATTGGCTTTTCAAACGAGCTCTTCTGAACAGCACTTAATTGGGCAGTCCAAATTCCTCTGCCATGAGTGGCAATAATCAACTGGTCATCTTGCGCCTTGATATCCCATACTGAAACTTTTGGAAAGTCATTTAGTAAAGCCCACGTTTGTCCATTGTCCAACGATTCGACAATACCAATTTCCGTTCCCGCCCAGATGATATTCGGGTCATCAGTTCTTACATATAAACAATACACCGCTACGTCTGGAAATCCGTTGGAACTTGGTGAGCCTGAACTGAACCCTGAGATGTCTGTCCAACTTTGACCAAGATTGGTTGTGCGCAATACTTTTGGCCTACCCGCGAAAGAAAACAATGCATAAGCAGTACTCTGTTGTGTAGGATGAGAAGCCAGCTTGGTAATCGATCCCAGTGCTGTGGTTGTATAATTATTTGTAGGAGCAAATGATATCCCGCCATTGATTGAAACGTGTAGATTACGCAACGTCCCGGAATTGGCCATACCGTTACCTGCCCAAACGATGTTTGCGTTTGCTCTTGATACTTCAATATCCATCAGTGAGGATGAGCCACCCCACTTATCTGCGATCGGAGTGAGAATCCACGACTGCCCAAAATCAGGTGAACGAAACACTCCGGCAGAAGAAAGGGTGAAGAGCACGTCTGGGTTGTCGCGGGAGTTAGCTAATTTTGAAATAAACGGATGGGTGCCCGAGAGGCCGCTGGTTGCAACTGCCCAGGAAGATCCACCATCCAGTGATCTTCTGAAGTTATTACCTTGAGATCCGCCAATTAGCTTACGACCATCGAAATTATTCCAGATTACTTCAAATCCATCTCCGCCAATATTAAATGAGTAGCTGGTTGTTTTGTTTGCAAGAATCCCGCTAGGAGATTTCCACGTTCCATTGTCTTGCATACCACCGAAGTATTCCTCGGCACCAGGGCGCTTGTCTGCTCCGTAAAATTGACTAGTGTTGTAAGAGTTTCCGGCAAAACTCCACTCTCCATCATTGAGCCCGGGAGTAGATGAGATATTTGAAACAAAAACACCTCCATCATTTGCGTTCAAAATTTTATACGTATTTGCTGTCATGGGAATCATAACAATATTATGATGATCCACATGAACTATGCTATTCTTATTTGGACTTCCATATTGACCCCTGCCATCTGTAATGAATGTAGTAGTAGAGTTAAATCGTTGTTGAGAATCAAATTTGAATCGGAGTGTTCCATTCGTGGTTGGCGGCCATGAAGCGCCATCCGCCAAGAACGGCCAAATATTAAACATCATATTAAACAGATGTCCGCCATTGGTGGAGATATTTGCGCTGGGAGCCGCTGAATTGTAGGCTAAGTTGGTAATAAAGATATACTCTCTTGATTGTAAATTTGAATTGGAGTTGTCAGAATTGAATGGGATTAGACTAAACACTCCATCTCTTCCCTGATCGCGAAAAGAAACCATCAATTGTCGGTTGTTCGTGACGTCCCAAATCTCAAAAGGTACGTTTACGTAATCTTGATAGCTATAGTTTGCAGCCAAAACTCCTGAGGTGGCACCTTCAGGAACCAAAAAGCGATGTGCTTTTTGTGAACGAGTCGGCCCAAACCTAATCTCAACTGTAGTTCCATTTGCGGAAGCGCCTACGTCAAAATTCCCGTTAGTGAAACCGCTACCACCAGGGCTGAATAAAGTCATAAAACTTGAATACCCAGCATCTTCAAGGGAGTAAACGCCAGCTGTTGACGCAGCTGATTCTAATTTTGCACGAAAAAGGTTGATTCCTCCAAAATAAATGACATCACGGTCGAAAGGATCGCAGGCAATCGTGTTATCATACCAACCTTGCCCATCATTGGCTTGTGTACCACCTAAAAAATCGAGGGGGACATTATTTAATGTTAGATTTACGATTGACCATGTGACTCCAGCATCGTCACTCATCAACATTTTTGGCGTATCTCCATTTTCGCAAGCGGCAAAAATCCGGTCTGTTTTTACGGGCGAAATGTCTATTTCACAGCGTAACAAAGGACTCATTCCAGCGTTGGAAAGTGCCCAAGTATTTCCTGCATCAATTGATTTCAGAACGCCCACCCCGTTTCGTGTTGCATATTGGATGTTAAAGTTACCTGGCGTTGCTTTCAAATCCTGAATGAAAGTCAAGCTTAATACTTTTGTCCAAGTGCTGCCTCCGTTTGTGGTTTTATAGATTCCCGAATTTGTAGCTACGACTACAATGTTCTCATTTGCAGGATCAACTATAGCGCGGTTAACGTCATCAAAGTTGCTAGTAGTAGCAAGATAACTCCATGTTTGGCCGCGATCGATTGATTTGTACATTCCGTTGCCTTGAACTCCGTCAATGTTGCCAAAGCCTTCTCCAGTGCCTAGGTAAATAGTGTTAGGATTTGAAGCTGCCATTGCCAATACGGTAGTAGCCAAATTCGATAGATCTGGTGTTACCAGAACCCAGCTATTGCCTGCGTTTGTTGTCTTCCAAACACCTCCACTTGCTGACCCTGCAAGCCATGTATTCCTTGTTGGATCGGCTGGGTCAACCAACAATCCACGAGTCCGTCCAGGCACATTAGATGGGCCGCGTTCTTTCCATTCTAGAACTCCATTTGCCTGAGTACGCCCATTTTTTCGAGCTGCCTGGGCGGTAAGCTGTGCGCTTCGCAACTCGGAAATTAGAAAACCGTTTTTGTATTGTGGAGAAGTTGCGTCTTCGGGAGTTCTTATCTCTTTATGAAACTTGATGAACTCTTCTGGTCCGTCAGTAGCAGGTTCACTGCTTTTTATTTCGTTTTTGGGTTTTACGCCCGGGTGCGGGAACTGGACTGCGATTAAAATTGACAAGCAAAAAGTAGTGACAACAAAAAGGAGCTTCAACAGTTTCATTAGTTTCTATTTGGGGTTGATATCTTTATTTTCTTGGTGTAAAGTGATAAATCTTCTCCTGCTTTTATCATTTCAGGGATATTCAATAGTTCAAGACTGGATTCATCAATCCATCTGATATAACCGGGGCTGAAATACTCCTCGGTCAGTACCTTACCGGTATTTGTTTCTATAACTATCGCACCGATAATTTTTGTTGGGTATTTGATGTCTTGTTGTTGGACATACAGGATGTACTGCCCAGAGGAATTAGGAAAAGAGTCAACTCTATTTCCTAATTTTTGTTGGGCAATTGATAATGGATTGTTCGCAGTTTGAGCATGTTGCTTGGTTTTGCAGCCCACAAATCCCAAGGAAATGAAAACAAATAAAAGGTATTTCATTATTAAGAAATCTGTGTTTAGGTTTTCTGTTTTTTCTTTTTCGCTGCAGGAAACAAGATGTTGTTCAAGATCAATCGATAGCCAGGCGAATTTGGGTGCAGATGTAAGTCTGTTGGCTCTTCCCCAACTGTATGTTGGTAATCTTCCGGATCATGACCGCCATAAAAAGTGTAAAAACCTTTGCCCATCACACCATGTAAGTATTTGGCTTCTTTGATTTCTTTGTTTTCGCCCATGATAGTAACATCGGGCTTGATGAGTTGTTTTTTGAACCCCGTGGTTTGGCCATAAAATCCCTTTATAACCCGCGAATGATTTTGGGTAAGCATGCTGGGAATCGGATCCCACTTGGCCGAAAACTGAAATAAATTGAAATAGTCATTGTCTTGGCGAAGTCCACGCTCGGGCGCATTGTTATCAATATCTGAAAATTCATATTGATACGGATCTCTGCTGAGGTGAAAATCGGTAAAAGCAAAAGTGTTGTCGAAGTTTAATTTTTCTTGCGCTTGCGGGTCGGCTGCATCACCGTCATACATTCGTTCACAGATATCTACACCCTCAGCTGCCAGCGCAATGTCGTACGAATCTGTGGCAGAGCACATGGCAAACAAAAATCCACCACCCGCCACGAATTCTTTCATCCGTTTGGCAACCGCCAGTTTTAATTGCGAAACTTTCCCGAATCCGTGCTTTCGAGCCAGACCTTCTGCCTCCTTTACTTGTTCAAGGTACCAGGGCATGTTGGCGTAGCTAGAATAGAACTTGCCATATTGCCCGGTAAAGTCTTCGTGGTGCAAGTGGAGCCAATCATATTTCGTCAATTCATCGCCCATCACTTCGTCATCAAATATGACGGTATAGGGGATTTCTGCGTAGGTGAGAACCAGAGTCACTGCATCGTCCCAGGGTTGCTTCGATTTTGGAGAATAAACAGCGATTCTTGGATATTTCTCCAACTTCATAATGTCATAGTTGGAAGCTGGGCTGGCGATTTCTGTTATGATGGAGTTTGCTTGTGCATCTGAAATAATATCAAAAGTTACTCCCCGAACTACCAACTCATTTTGTATTCGAGGGTGGTATTTGGTCATAAAGCTGCCCCCACGGTAGTTCAATAACCAATCTACTTCCTGATCCATTTTTAATACCCAATAGGCTATTCCATAGGCTTTTAGGTGGTTGCTTTGTTTTTCGTCCATTGGAATAAATACATAATTCCCGAAAACCAGCTTTGAGGACAGAACAAATAATAACAAAATGCAACTTCTCATCGTTAAAAACCCCTGTTTTGCTTTGTAACAATTTTTAGCCCCATTAGTCTTGAGGTAAACATGGTTAAAGGTATAACTTTGATCTTCAAAATGAATAAAACGAAACCAATAATTGAATGGATTTAGTTGAAAATGTAAAGGAGGGACTTCGCTCAATAAAAGCCAACATGCTCCGTTCTGTGCTCACCGCTTTGATTGTAGCGATTGGCATTACCTCTCTTGTTGGGATTCTAACTGCCATTGATGGTATAGAATATTCCATTTCTGAGAGTTTGTCTTCACTGGGCGCAAATACCTTTGATATCCGCTCAAAATTCAACAGAGGAAACAACCGAGATGGATTGAAGGAGAAAAACTATTCTCCACTATTGTTAGCTGAAGCACAAAAGTTTATTGACGAGTATTCCTATCCGGCCACCATCAGCTTATCGGCACGGTTAACAAACTTCGCAGAGATAAAGCATGGATCTGAAAAAACAAATCCAAATGTAAACGTAATGGGAGTCAATGAAGACTATATGCCGATCAAAGGCCTTAACATCGAAAATGGCCGTAATTTTTCACGATTTGAAATCCAATATGGTTCGAAAGTGGCCGTGATTGGGTTTCAGTTGGCAAAGACATTGTATGGTGAAAACAAGAACCCGGTAGGAACTGAGATATCGTTTAAAGGCACTCAGTTTAAAGTGATTGGCACGATGGTAGAAAAAGGTGAACTATCAGAAAATAATTTCGACAACATGGTCTTGATCCCGATCATCGTGGCCAACCAATTGGCATCTGGGCAGGGGCTCAATTATCGACTGACCGTGGGCATCCAAGACCCCGAACAAATGGACTATGCCATGGGCGAGGCCACCGGGTTGATGCGCAAGATTCGGGATGATGATGTGGGCAACGAGAACTCTTTTGACTTAGAAAAGAGTGAATCATTGGCGCAGAATTTAGAATCGATTACATCTGGCCTGCGTTTTGGCGGATTTGGGGTGGGATTCATAACATTGTTGGGTGCGTCTATTGCGTTAATGAACATTATGTTGGTCTCGGTTACAGAGCGTACCCGCGAAGTGGGGGTGAGGAAGGCGTTAGGAGCAACTCCTTTGCGAATCCGTCAGCAATTTGTCATCGAAGCAATTGTGGTGTGTGTGCTAGGCGGCATCGGGGGTATTATACTCGGTATTCTCATTGGCAATCTCATCTCCCGAGCAATTGGTATTGACACTTTTGTGGTGCCGTGGCTCTGGATGATGGTAGGTATGGGTATTTGTATTATGGTGGGTCTATTTTCAGGTTGGTATCCGGCAAGTAAAGCGTCAAAACTCGATCCTATTGAGTCGTTGAGATTTGAGTAGTGGGTGTCGCTGCCTTCTAACTTCTAACTTCTAACTTCTAACTTCTAACTCTTCCCCATCAAGTACTTCTTTGGGGTTACCCCAAACTTCTTTTTAAATGCCGCAATAAAATGGCTTGGATTGGTATAGCCAATTTGATAAGCCACTTCGTTTACCTGATACTTTGCAGAATCTAGTAGAATACGTGAATGATCTAGTTTGTGATCGAGCAAAAAGCCAAAGACTGTGTTACCGTAGATTTCCTTGAAACCGACTTTGAGTTGGTAGTCATTTAGCCCGACAATTTTAGCCAGTTCTTTCAGTGTGGGAGGAGTGTCAATATTTTTCAACAAGTGTTCTTTCACCTGCTTTATTTTCCGGACGGTTTCTTCGTCATTGAGGAACGGACACGTTTCCGTATTAGGCAAGCGATTTGAAAAGTAAAGGCTCAAAAGTTCATAAAACTTCCCTTGGTAAAACAGCTTTTGTGCGCTTTCGCTCAGCTGCGTGTTGAACAATTGATTGAGCACTAAAAGTATAGAGGAAGGTATGTCCCGCTCATCATAAAACTTTCGGTTGCTATTCTCAGGCTTTAATAGGGGAAGCGCATCGTGTACAAATAGTTTGTGCAGACTTTCCAACGAAATAGTCATGAACACCATTTTAGCTTGGGAACTCAACTGAAGAACGAAGGGCAAATCCTTGTCGGGATTGTAGAAGAAATAGTTTTTACCTTTTACAATCTCTCGCCTGTATTGCGGACCAAAGGCGAACACTGCGTTGCCTTCCAGACAAAAATAAAAATGGATAATGCCTTTTTGAATGAGACTATCCATGCTCATCATTTCCTGGGTTCGATTCTCAGCGAAAGAAAGAGAGAGATCGTCTTTTTCAAACAGAACATGTAAACTTCCTTTTTGGGTATTTTTTTCGATTGCTGGCGGTTTATTGTGATCAATCATAAGATAAAATGACAGAATTCATGTTTACTAGAAGGTCTTAATACAGATACTTTGGCAAAAGTACCATTCTTTAATAAATAGGTGTCACTCGGCATTAATTATACTTTTTTGGGTATTTTTTGGCGTTTGAGCCGGTCATATTTGCGACCTTAATGAAGAACATATTTGGTCAAATTAAGGTCTTGTTAATCGTTGGGAGCGTTGCGCCTTTTATTGCCATGGCTCAGGGTACCGATACGCTTCATTTCCAGCAATTGGAAGAGGTTATTATAACTGCCACTCGGAATGAGAGGACGATGGGCTCTTTACCAATGCCCGTCACACTGGTGCAAACGCCTATGATCAAAACAATGGGATCTGTTCGGCTCAATGATGTGCTTACCGAGCAAACCGGCTTGGTAGTCGTGCCGCAAATAAACGGGCAAGGCAATGGCATTCAAATTCAAGGCCTCAATCCAGATTATACGTTGATATTAGTTGATGGAGAACCTATCATTGGCAGGTATACTGGTACGTTAGAACTATCGCGTTTAACGGTTGGAAATATCAAGCAAGTAGAAATTGTTAAAGGACCATCTTCAAGTCTGTATGGATCAGAGGCACTCGCGGGAGTTATTAACATCATCACTGAAAAACCTTCAACTAATACTGCAAAGTTCTCGATGAGGTATGGAACAAATAATACGCTTGATTTAAACACAACAGGAGGATTTGTTGGTAGTAAATGGAACGTTTCCGTTTTTGCCAATCGATACAGTACAGATGGTTATGATTTATCGCCTCAGAATTATGGCAAAACGGTGTCTCCGTTTCTGAATTACACGCTAGGCAGCCGAGTTGAGTATAAGTTGAACAACCAAACAATTTTATCGATTGGGGGAAGATATTTTGGTGAAAACCAAGATTATAGTTTCGATGTGAATAACAAAGGGAACTCGATTCGGACATACGGAGCTGGTAAAATAACCGACTGGAATCTAAACACTATGCTGTCACACCGAATTTCAAATCGGTTCAAATTGACTGGAAGGTTTTATGTTACTAATTACGAGACAGACTCTTATTTCAAATTGGAAAGGAATGACAGCCTAACCAAGCAAGACAATTACAGGCAGTGGTTCAAGCGATTTGAATTAGTTGGTGACTATCAATTTGCCCCAAATCATATTACAACATTCGGCACGGGGCTGATTGATGAAAGCGTGGTTACAAACAGATATTTCGGACTAACGGAAAGAACTCTGCAGACAAAATACTTATTTATTCAACACGAATGGAATCCTATTTCGCCCTTGATTGTAATCGGTGGAATCCGATACGACAACAACTCTAAGTTTGGAGATCAGTTTAGCCCGAAGTTATCTGTACAATATGAGGTCAGCTCTAAACTTGTGTTTAAAAGCTCTTTCGGAGTTGGATTCAAGACACCTGATTTCAGACAATTGTATTATAATTTCTACAATGCAGCTGGAGGCGGCTATAATTTGTGGGGTTCAGAAATTGCCAATGAAAGAATCAGTGAGTTTCAGAAGTTAGGATTAATACAATCTTATTCTGTTGACCTTTCAACAATTGGCACTCTAGAACCCGAGCGTTCACTTTCGATAAATATAGGAGCGAAAGCGAAACTGTCTTCCTTTTTGAGTTGGGATGTTAATCTATTCAGGAATAACATCGACAACTTGATCGATTATCTGCCTATTGCACTGACAACGTCCAGAGAAACAATTTACAGTTTCAGGAATATCAAAAAAGTATTTACTCAAGGCATCGAAACTGATTTAGGTTGTCGACTTGGTTCAAATTTTTCCGTTTCTATCGGTTATCAACTTTTATTTGCCAAAGACCAGGCAGTTGTAGATAAAGTTGATAGGGGTGATGAATACTGGCGTGACCCCATTACTCTTCAAACCCAACGACTCAAATCCAACGAGTACTTTGGTTTGTACAATCGGTCCAGGCACACCGGCAACTTTAAAGTTTTTTATAAAAATGCAAAGAGTGGATGGGAGGGAAGCGTGAGGGTCATTTATCGCGGTAAATTTGGCGTGGGCGATGTGCAGGGAAATATTCAAGGCGAAATCATTCCGGCTTCTGATCAAAACGACAACCTGATTTTGGACGAGTACGATAATTTTGTTCCAGGTTATGCATTGGTCAATCTTTCTTTAGCCAAATCTATTCAGAGCCTCCGTTTACAAATAGGTGTTGATAACCTCCTTGATTACACCAATCCAATTTTTATACCCAACCTTCCTGGTCGCTTGATTTATGGAAGTGTGTCGTTTTCCTTGTTTGAAAAATCTAAAAACCAATAAATTTTATGAAGTGTGTTTTATCTATCGTCTGTTTGTTTTATTTTTCAATGTTTATTTCGTGTAGCAAATCTGATCCCGCGCCTACGCCCGTCACTGCGATTCGATTTTCAAATTTGCCTGCCGATCCGGCCACTTCATTCGATCCGAATACGGGCGCACCGACCGGCTTCACAAATAAATTTACGTTTTTTAGTTTTGCTACTGGTGCAGTGGTTGATAGTCCATCCGGCACCAATTGGGACTTAGCATTTCGCGCAACCACCATCCTAGTAAATGGAGGAACTAGTGGTGCTGGCAAAGGTGCTGCTCAAATTCTTACGGGCATTTTTGATGACGTTGCAAACGCACCAACTGATGGTTATAAACAAGATAACGATGCTGGCGGATTAAGCCCCGCAGCCGCACCCAACACTAACTTAGCAATACCCACTGGTTCAGGCAACGCGTGGTATGTAGCCACGGGAGGTGGGCCAAGTAGCCCTTCTGTGATTACTGCTACAGCAGGCAAAGTTATTGTTTTAAAAACTGCCGATGGTAAGTATGCAAAGATGGAGATTTTGAGTTATTACAAAGATGCACCTGCTCCGGTAAACCCGTTGCGTGATATAGCTAGATACTATACCTTTCAATATGTATATCAGCCGGATGGAAGTACACGGTTGAAATAGAGCGTTTTAATTTTCATTTTTTTTTTGCAACTTGTCTGATTGGGAATAGTAGACTAAGTGCTGGCTTTAATTGCTATTACGCTATGAATTTTTCAAAAAATGCTTTCAGAATTTGTGTTGGATATGCTTTTTTATTGACTTTATCGGGTTGCTCCAACAGCGACCCGTCTGCTGTGGCATTGATTCCCGTCACATACAAAAATCTCAATGCCGATTATGCTCCCATTGTATTAACCCCGGCCGGCAGTGAAACCAGGCCAAAGCAAACTAATAGATTTACTTTTTTTAGTTTCCTCACTGGTACACTTGTTAACAGAACCGATAGTGCTACATCAAAGTGGGATGTGGCCTTTCGGGGCACAACCATTATTGTAAACGGAGGCAAGAACAGAAAAGGGAATGCAAGCGTTCAACTTGTTGACGGTGCCTTTGAAGATCTGGCTACTGCACCAATCGATGGTTATAATACCGACAACCAGGTTGATGACAGAAAGCCGGTGCCGACTTCCTATGCTATTCAAGATCAATCTGGAAAAGGCTGGTACACAGTTGATCCTTTAACTAGGTTGATAGCGCCCATTCCGGAAAAGATAATTGTTGTCAGAACATCCGATGGCCGATATGCAAAGATGCAGATACTGAGTTATTATCAAAACGCTCCCGCAACTGTGAATAACCTTACTGATCTAGATCGTTACTACACATTCAAGTACATCTATCAACCAGGAGCGTCAAATAATTTTTAATAATTAACTTCAAAATGCTCCTGCCTTAGGGGCATTTTATTTAATACCTAATGAAATTTAGAATAAAACTGCTCCGTTTTGTAGGAATTACTGAAGGCATTTCCTTTTTGATCTTGTTGCTAATTGCGATGCCACTAAAGTATTTTTTTGGCTGGCCCTTCGCAGTGAAAGTAGTAGGTTGGGCACATGGAATTTTGTTTGTGGCATACATCTTTGCGGTGCTATTGGCCATAAGGGCGATGAAATGGAGTTGGTTTTCTGTTGGGGTTGCACTGGCGGCTTCGCTTATCCCCGTTGGCACATTTGTGTTGGATAGATCTTGGAGGAGGAGGGAGCACGAATTGAAACAGAATCTAGCTAAGTAGCTAGTTACAAAGAAAAAAGTGGGCCCTGCTGGGAACGATCCAGCGACCCTCAGATTATGAGTCTGATGCTCTAACCAGCTGAGCTAAGGGCCCCAATTAACAAGCGTTGGTGATTATCTCGCCATCCTGTAAAAGAGAGTGCAATTTTACATATTTGAAGCTTAATACACAAAGTGTGTTTGATCAATCAGGGGCTAAAAACATTATTTTCGACTTGGGTGGAGTCATTCTTGGTTTAGATGTTAACCAGACTTACCAGCAATTCGCAGCACTAAGCGGAAAAACGGTCGAACAGTTGAAGGCCAAAGCGGCAAACGCCACATTTTTTGAAGAGTTTGAGCGAGGGCTCGTTTCAGATAAAGCCTTTAGAGACCAGTTAAGATTATTTTTGGAAATTGATTTGTCAGACGAGCAAATCGACAAGGCGTGGAACGCGATGTTACTTGATTTGTCCGTTGCCCGTCTTGATCATCTAAAAAAGATTGGGCAAAATTTTCGAATTTTTTTGCTGAGCAACACAAACAACATTCATCTTCAGGCATTTAATGATATTGTCCGTGCCACTATTGGCGATCAGCTGTTCGGCAACTACTTTGAGAAAGATTACTACTCACATCTTCTTGGTATGCGCAAGCCGGATCGAGAAATTTTTAAATACGTTTTGCACCAGAATGAATTGAAAGCGGAAGAAACTCTTTTTTTGGACGACAGCGTTCTTAACTTGCAAGGTGCAGCAACCTTAGGCATCCAGACTTTTCACATTCAACACCCCGATCAACTATTTTCCCTTTTTAATGAAGCATAGTTTTAAAGAATATCTTTTACATGGCGGCCTATTTATCGTCACGTTTGTCACCACTACCATGGCGGGTGCCGAGTGGACGAATGGAAAATCAATTCTAGCTGATTCTTACACTTGGGCAGATTTTGCGAGCGGACTACCGTATTCTATTTGTTTCCTGATGATATTGACGGCTCATGAATTTGGGCATTATTTTGTAGCGGTCTACTACCGCGTTAGAACCACCCTGCCTTTTTACATTCCACTTCCACCGGTCTCGTTAATGCTAGGCACATTGGGTGCCGTCATTCGTATCAAAAGCCCTATACGGTCTACGAAAGAAAACTTTGATATTGGTGTTGCGGGGCCGTTGGCCGGGTTTGTTGTGTCCGTTGGTTTTCTGATATATGGATTCACCCATTTGCCGCCACCCGAATACATTTTCCAATTTCATCCGGAGTACGAACAGTACGGGCTTGAGTATGCTAACTATGTTTACACCGCTCAGTTTATGCCCGCAGGGTCGGTTGATATCATCATTGGCAAAAATTTGCTTTTTCTTTTTTTTGAAAATGTTTTTGCTGACCCCACTCGTTTACCCAACGTTCATGAGATCATTCACTATCCTTTTTTGTTTGCCGGCTTTCTGTCCTTAATTTTTACAAGCATTAATTTACTTCCGATTGGTCAACTAGATGGCGGCCATGTTTTGTATGGATTGGTGGGTAGAAAGAAACACAAAATAATTGCGTCTGCCATTTTCATAGCTTTTCTTTTTTATGCGGGCATCGGTTTCATTTCACCTTTTGAGCCGCTTGATAAATTGATATATGAAATTCCCCTCTTTGTCGGATTTTTATTTTTCGCGTTGAAAGGAATGGGGCTAAGCACCCGCGATAATGTGTTAGCCGCGCTGGCCATTTTCACGGCCCAGTACCTGATCGCTACTCTTTTTCCAAACGCACAAGGCTATTCGGGCTGGTTGTTGTTTACGTTTATCATCGGGCGGTTCATAGGCATCCAACATCCTCCATGCGAGATAGAAGAGCAGCTCTCAACTGAGCGGGTTGTTATTGGCTGGTTAGCGTTGGTGATTTTTGTGCTGTGCTTTACGCCACAACCCATTCAGTTGATTGAACACGTTATGGTGCAACCATAATCTTTTCAGTGTGCCATACCTGATTGAAGTAACGAACCAGATAAAGCCCGGGTACCGGATGGCTAATTGTAATTTCCTTGTGATCGAAACCATCGGTTTGTTCAAAAGAAACCGAGCTGCCAGTTACGGTGTAGAGTTGGATTACTGTTGCTTCTTTGGGTAGAAAAAATCGTTGCTGAGTTGGGTTGGGAAAAGGTTTTGCAGAAACACTTTCTTTTACGCTTGTAGTAAGATCTTTTGGTTTTCCAAAAATAGGGCGGATCATTAAACTTCCTTTCAAGGTTTTGTTTTGAATCCAACTGCCCGATGAGTTGACAAAAATCTTTTCACCCGAATCGTTATTGGCATCGAGGCCAATAGGAATTTCGGCTGCCGAAGTTAATTTCCACCCCAAGTAAAAAGTATTTTTCACTACTACACCTCCAGGAATGTCCACCCTCTTAAAAATAGTTTTGTCGTTTCTGTTGCTGCGCTCCACTGGAATAACTTTTTGAAAAAGATAATCGGACTGATTGCCTGTAAGCGCACCTAAAATATGCAGTTGAATATTTTGATTGGTTTCATCGCCAAATTTTGGGAAAAATAGATCAACGGCAATGATAGTATCCTCCGGAATTGTAGACATGTCAAACTGATATGCGAGTTGTGTGCCGGCACCGGTGATGTTTGCTCCGTATTCAGCAATACCGTCATCATATGCGTAATAGTTGGAAATCGAAAATGTACGAGAAGTTTGATCATTTTTTCGGAAGTCGATCGGGGCAAAAATGGGCAGGTAGTCTTCTTCATTATCGTCCGAGCTAATAAGAAGGCTATAGGTGACACGTATCGAATCGGCAGTGAGATTTAGCTTTGTTACGTCAATTAGACGATTCGTTTGAATTTCTTTATGAGTATTGGAGCTTATTAGTATTGGATTTGCTGCGCTGTCTAATTTTAGTGTGGAAAGTACTGGGATTCCAGATTTATAGGTGAATAAATTGGCTGAGGAAAAGTTATTAATAAGTTGCAATGTGTCGTTTGCATTATACACGTAGAACTTAGCCTTTGAAATAGAAGCTCCGTTCAAATGATTGATTGGAACAGCGCTATACAGATTGAAAATTGACGTTATGGGAAGTGTCAATGTTCTGTCAGGATAATATTTATTGGTACTCGTTCTGCCTTTGTTCACATATACATAATCCAAATTCCATGTATCGAACGGCCCCGACAGTCTTCCGAAGTTTTGAAATCGAAATTGAAAATCATTGTGAAAATATTCATCGCCTATAATTTGCAAAACCTCTTGTTTGAATTCATCAGGTTTCGACAGATTGTTAACCTCAATACTCCACACTTGCCGCCATTGTCCTGCCGCATTCTTAAATAAGAGTGAAAACACATCCCCAGGCTCTGGCGCATCTCCATTGCCTGCAAACTGATAGAAAAAACTGATGTAGACTCCAGAGCGTTCTGCAGGTGGCACATCCCCCAACTTCAATGGCCCGGATGTCAATTGATCGGCAAGTCCATTGGCGAGTACATTATTTACTGAGTAGGGTTTCCCTTGCGCATCATACCCATCGAACGTGGCTACATTGAGCGAGGGCGGATTGATGCCTGTTCCGCTATTCACCCAGACGGCACTATTTTTTTCCCATGTCGTGGTATCTGGAAATGGTGTTTTTGTAGAAGAGAAGTCATCCCAAAAAGGAAGTGCTCGTGCTGGCAAAGATTCTGTCCGCGCTGCCTTATTTTCTTTGCTAGGGGATTGTCTGTCTATCTGCACTATCTTCAATTGCGAAAAAGCGTTGAACGAGCTCGCAACTCCTACTACAAGAAGAGTTTTAAATATGATCGAGTATTTACCATTCAACATTTAGAATTCAACATTTAAAATTCACAGTTCAAGACTTAAAGCGGCTCTTTGAACCCTTTAGGGGCAATCCACAAATGAATAGGCTCGCCAATTCTAACGGAATCGCCCGGTAAAGGAACCTGTTTGTAAACGTAGGGAACGATGCCGGTAGTATCTTGTCCATCAGGGATTTCCACAGTGCCCAAATGCAAATTCCAGCCGGATAGTTTTAGCAATGCTGTTTTATAAGCATCGCCAATGAGGTTTCCGACTACGAAATCAGCTGGCCCATTGCCGTCACCCACCACCAGGTCGATGGTTGCGCCTTTGAAGATGCGTGTGCCTGCTAAAATCACTTGACCTTTATGCCTCATCTCGGTCACCAGATTGCGAAAAGGACTCGCTTCATAGTAGATGTTTCCAATTCTCAACTCATTACTTTTTAATACCACCTCTGCGTTAATCAACGAACGGTCTACTAAATCGGGTACCGGTAGGGTGGTAGGAGTAGTTCGATTAATAGATACATAAATAGTTCTGTTTTCCTTGACCTCTTCGCCTGTTTTAGGAAACTGTTTTAGAATCGAAAGTGGATCGGCATCTTCCAGATAGGCAGAATCGTTGACCGCAATGCGAAGTGTTTTTTCTGCCAATAGTTTTTCGGCTTCTTCCATCGTCAATCCAGTCAAGTCGGGAACGGGTATGGATTTCCCGTGGTTTGTGACGTTAGGCAGGTAAATATAAAAATAGATGATCGCTACTACTGCGATCAACGAAAAGGCGATCCCAACATTTGCGAAAAGCCCGCCAACAGTGTTTGATTTGAAAAATGTTTTTAGGTTCATACCCTTATTTTATTTTTTCTTCAACTTCTTTTTGGAAAGGCAACAGATGCTTTCGGACAATATTCCAGATAATTCGATCATCCACGTTGTCGTATGAATGAATTAGCCGATTTCTTAAGCTGATAATCTGTTGGGCATTCTCAAACGTTTTTGAAGGAGACTCTTTTCGAAACTTATTTAAGGCCTCACCGACAATTCCAAGATGTCGTTCAACCGCCCCTTTTACCAAGAAATCTTTTTTATATTGTTCAAAAGATTGTATTCCTTCAGTGAAAGATAGAATGTGATGAATGGATTGTAGGATATCAGACAAATATTTTTTCTCCTTGTCCGTCATAAACTAATTTCTTCGTTCGCTCTATACTCGTTCTTAAGTAGGGGTTTCGTATTGAGTCATCTGTCAGTAAGTCAACCTTTCTTCCGAAGAACAGTTCCAAGCTATCCCATAGTGATAAAAGCAACTCGCCATACTCCAATGGATCGTCAACAGCCAACGAAACAACCAAATCGATATCACTTTTCTCAAGATCAAACCTTTCCGTAACAGAAGACCCGAATGCATATATCTTGTCCACCTTGTGAGAGACACACAATCGGGCAAACTCTGCCTGATTTCGATTGATTAGATCGTCAATAATCATTGTGCAAATATAATCAGAATTTTTAGCCTATTGGCTGTTAAAAATTGAGGTTAGAGGTAAATCCTCTCTCTACTCTTTTTGTTTTTTGGAATCGCTCCATAGCGAGATCTGCCAATTTGGAGATCAAATCTGTAAACGAAATACCTCGCTCTTTCCACATCATTGGAAACATGCTGGAGTTTGTAAAGCCTGGGATCGTGTTTATCTCGTTTACAAAAACATCTCCGGTCTTCGTTAAGAATAAATCTACCCTGGCAAAATCTTCACACGAAAGAGCCTGGTAGGCTAGCAAGGAGAGTGTTCTAATTTTTTCTTGTACAGCTGCATCGAGCTTCGCAGGCACTTCGATGGAAACCGCGTTTCCATCTACGTACTTTGCGTTGAAGTCGTAAAACTCGTACTGTTTACTAATGATGATTTCACCGGGCAACGAAGCTTGCGCAGGATAGTTGCCAAGGATGGCACATTCTACTTCTCTTCCTTGAACGTACTTTTCCAGCAACACGCACTCATCGTAGCGAAATCCTTCATCAACGGCTTTGGCGAAATCTTCTTTTGATTTCACTTTAGATACGCCAACAGATGAACCCAGGTTGGCCGATTTCACCATGAAAGGCAACCCTAATTTTTCTTGCACTTTTTCAAATTGCAGATCTTCTTTTTCTGAATAGTTAACTGCGATAAAATCCGCTACCGGAAGCCCGGCTTCTTTGAGCAATCGTTTCGTCACCAATTTACTCATTGACATCGCGGACCCAAGCACGCCTGTGCCTATCATCGGGAGGTCGATGGCTTTGATGAGTCCTTGTATACTTCCATCCTCACCATCAGTTCCGTGCAGGACAGGAAAAATGATGTCCGCGCTCATCTTCTTCCCGCTTTTGGTTTGGAAGGTAAGTGCCGAGGGATTGAGCGTAAGTGAAAGTTCTTCGCCAGTCTCCATTTCTTTGTGAACTGCCTCGGTCAGATACCAGATTCCTTTTGTCGAGATGCCAATCAGAAAAGGTTCGAATCGCTGTTTGTCAATGTATTGGAAAATATTTCTGGCTGAGTTAATGGAAACGCCATGCTCAACTGACTTTCCTCCATATAAAATTGCAATTCTGGTCTTGTTCATGGGCATAAAATTACTTCAAAGATGTTAAAGTATTTACCGGATATCAAGCAACGCCATTCACTAATTCGACTAGTTGCCAACATACACTTTGCGTGCGCTAAGTTGGCCTGCCATCTGAAGGCGTATGATGTACACACCGACCCCACGATTACTTAAATCTACCGAGTAAGTTTGGTTGATTGTTTCTGGAAGGGTCTCTTCGACTACGAGTTGGCCAATGCTGTTGTAAATCTGTAAGCCAACGGTTTGTCGTTCCTCCAGATTGAATGTGATTTTAACGGGTGTGCCAGTACCGCCATATAGTGCATAAGGGCTTTCTACTTTCAGTTGAGTTGGACTGTTATCGGCAAAAAAATCGATGTTGTCCAGGTACAAGTTATTGCCGTTTCCATTGACCGCCACAAAAGCAATTCGAACATTGGCATGCCCTACATAATTTTGGAGATTGAGGAAATTGTTTTTCCAATCAGACGAAAGCACAGGCTTCCATGAATCTTCGGAGTCTGTCATAGCCAGTTGACTGCCGATTTGGTCAAACAAAATATCAGTATAGGTAGCTCCACAATCAGTAGAAGCCAGGACGCGCAATTTTTCGCAGCCATTTATTCGCTTCGCGTAACTCGCATCAAAGAATACACTTGCTTCAGTATTGTTTGTCAAGTCTAAGACAGGGCTCACCAGCCAAGAGTCTGCTCCGATAGTTGTGTTTGAGAATGAGTTGTAAACCAGCGATTGCTGGTAGTTGGTACTCGCCTTTGCCCAGCTGGGTTGCTGTTGCTGACTGACAATCGCCCATTTTTGTAAAGAGTTGCTATCAAATCGTTCGCGCAACGGAATGTTTTCTCTTGTGTCATTGATGACAACCTGATAGACGTTGCTATTATCTTGGATGTTTTCGTCAGCAATCCCATTAGGGCTCAAGATATTTACAGTGAGTTGGTTTCCCCCAAGCACGAGTCGGGGTTGCGTGACTTCGATAATGTTTTCAGCATTGGGCGCAAGTGCAAGACCTGAAAATGACTGGAAACTTGTACCTCCGCTACCCAATGAAACCGAACAAGTCAACGAATTGACCATAGTGGTTCCTACGTTTCTAACTCTTAATTTTATTGAGGAGTAGATAGAGCAAGTGACAGGTGCAGGGCTTTCGAGTTTCACTAATTTTAGATCTGTCACGGCACTTGTCACTACGCGCACATTGCTCAGGTAAAGATTGTTTCCATTGCCATTTGTTCCTTCAAATGCAAGCTGAATTGATTTTCCAATAAATGAAGTGAGCGGGATTACTTCTGTCACCCAATCGGCAGCCCCGGGGACAAAAGCACAAAGTGTAGACGAAGAAGTTGCCAGCGCTTCATCGGATTTATCAAAAATGGTTGTGGTTGCCAGATCAAATCGACACACATCGGAAGCCAACACCCGAAGGCGTTCACCAATTGTGCCGGGATATTGCGCATAAGCCCGTTCGAAAATCAAGTAGGCGTTTGTTTGAGTAGTCAAGTCAATTAAAGGTGTTATGAGTCTATCTACGGTACCTATTTGGGTGTAGTCGTAGTATTTTAAGTACATAGATGATTTCCCCCCGCTGGAAGACAGTTGCCACGTAATTGAATTGTCTGGATTAGTAACCGACCAGCCCAGCGGAAAACTTGTAAACGATTCGCTGATGGGTAGTGTCGCTACGGACGGTGTAGTTGTTACAATCGTTTTTGAATTATTGGCACTGTTTCCATCGATGGTGCCGTTGGTTAAGGTGATAACAAACTCAAACTGGGTGACTGATCCGGTGGATAGTGAAACAGGTAAAAAGTCAATTTGTTGTTCTGCATTTACCGCAAGGGTTAATAATAGGTTTTTGGTTTCGATGACACTGTTGTTTCTTTTTAGTTGAAGTTGCGCTGACGAAATCAGATTAGTGCCGAAATTTCTGATTGTAATTGAAGGCACCACAGATCCGCTACAAGCGGTGCTAGTTGGTGACGAAACAGTTTTAATTCCCAAGTCATTGGCAACAGCTGTAGGAGGCAACGAGCCAACAGAATTGGGAAGCTCTTTTCTCCGCGGGCTGTTCGCAACCACAAAATTCATTCGCGCTACCTGGCCTTGCGTAAAAATATTCATGCATGCGTCATCGGTATAGTCTAGGTAGTTCTGAAACATTTTTGTGTTGCTACAGGATGTCTGAGGATGAGCCGGGCAGCCTGAGGTAGAATTATTTTGGACGGGAGTGTCATCCACATAGTCGGTGCTTGTAGAACAACTGCTCACATCGCCCCAGATATGCCGCAGGCCAAAAAAGTGTCCCATTTCGTGGGTAAGTGTCCTGCCTTTGTTATAGCGGTTAGACAAATCAAAGACGCCCCCATCGGTTGAACCAAAATGGCGGTAGTTGACCACGATTCCATCCGTAAGCCTTTCAATCGGAGAGTCCCCCAAGCCAGGAAGAGATGACACCGGGAATTGGGCATAGCCGAGGAAATCGGTTATTGAGCTGACCCACACATTTAAATACTGTTCTGCGGGCCAATAGCTTTGTGACTTGAGAAGAAAATCATCGTTGAATGACCACGAAGTTTTTGAGCCTTGCACGCGAACGATTCCGCTTGTAGCAATCCCATTTGGATCTTGTTTAGCTAACACAAACTGAACGTCAAAACTACCTGCCACGGGTTGAAACAAACTGGGAGTGTTCATCTGGTCAGCATTTAGCCGATTGAAATCGTTGTTGAGTACCGTCATTTGAGAAAGCACTTGCGCATCTGAAATATTGAGACCCGTGCCTATTGGTTCGCCATTGTGGATGATATGGACTACTACTGGAATCGTCAGCGTTGTTTGGGTTCGTTGCGCGCGATTCGAATTTTTAGTTGTTTGGTTTGTTTGGTCTCCGATCCATCGTTCAAAATTTTCTAGTGATCGCTTTGGATTTTGGCGCTCAAGTTTCTTTTCATATTCCACGGTTCCGCATCTTCCCTGAGCCAATGAAGACAGAGGTAGAAGCAGCACAAAAATTAAAAAGGAGAAGAAAATGCGCATGGGTGGAAAGTTAATCCATAACGACATAAAATCCTTTAGAATACAAACGATGTAGAAAGTTTATTGCCCTTTTAATGGGACGGAAAGGGGCTGAGTAACCTCACAGGGGGATCAGATTAACAACTTCAATCAGCCGGATTTCAGGAACAGATTTTCTAACGGCTTCCTCAACCCCGGCTTTAAACGTCATCGAAGACATTTTGCAACTACCGCAGTTGCCCGTAAACTCCAACTTGAGAATGTGATCGTGACTGATATCTAACACCTTCACGTTGCCTCCGTCTGCCAATAAATAGGGCCGAATGGAGTCAAGAGACGCTTCAACACGGTCATTTAGTTCCTCTCTTTTTGATTTCTTTTCCACGCTGGTCATACGGCTATTTCCACTTTTTTGGTTGTATCAAAGGTAGCATTTCGAATGGCAACCTGCCGAGCAAGGCTTTCGGCCAAGTGAGTAAAAGCCAACGCAGTGGCGCCACCCTTCATGACAGCTGGCAGCCCGCTATCACCGCTTTCGCGGATGGATTGTACCAATGGAATCTGCCCGAGGAACGGCACATTGAACTTTTCCGCCAGGTTTTTTCCACCATCTTTTCCGAATATAAAGTACTTACTGTCAGGAAGTTCTTCCGGGGTGAAATAGGCCATGTTTTCAATTACCCCCAATACCGGAACATTGATGGAAGGTTGTTTGAACATTGCCAGTCCTTTCACCGCATCCGCCAAGGCCACTTTTTGTGGTGTCGTAACAATGATGGCCCCCGTTACCGGAACCGTTTGGACAAGAGTCAGGTGAATATCGCTGGTGCCAGGAGGCAAATCGATCAATAAATAGTCTAAATCGCCCCAAATGGTGTCGCCAATAAACTGTTTCAGGGCAGAACTTGCCATAGGCCCGCGCCAAACCACCGCACTCTCTGGCGGGGAGAGAAATCCGATGGACATCAATTTAACGCCATACTGTTCCAACGGCATTATTAAATTCTTGCCGTTGACCACTTTTACTTCCGGTTGCTCACGTTCACAGTTGAACATGACTGGGATGGACGGCCCAAAAATATCAGCATCAATCAATCCGACTTTGGCTCCCGACTGCGCCAGCGCAACGGCCAGATTTGTCGTAACAGTAGATTTGCCTACTCCACCTTTGCCGGAGGCGATCGCAATGATATTTTTTACGCCTGGTAGTAAAGGGGCATTATCTCTCAAAGTGGTCACTGAAGAAGTCATTAAAATGTTAATGGCTACTTTATCCCCAACCACTTTCATAACAGCTTCAAGGCAGTCGCCTTTTATTTTTTCTTTTAGCGGGCAAGCCGGAGTGGTGAGCACAACCGTGAAACTTACTTTATCATCTGACACGACTATGTCCTTGATCATATTCAACGAAACCAAATCCTTTTTTAGGTCGGGGTCGTTGACAGTAGAAAGGGCTTGTAAAATGGCTGAATTCGTAATACTCATGGTGTTACAACTATAAACCTTTAAAAGGAAAATTGGTTCGCAAGTTAGAAAGAAAGCGGTTAGCCGGCAGGTGAGACCAACACTTTTTGACTAAAAATTTGATGGCGAAAGGGTATCTTTGTGGATTATAGAATTTCGAAACCGCCACTCAATAAACTAGTACTCGGCTTGATCACTCGCGATACCATTGAAGAAGTCAAAAATCGCATCGACATTGTAGATGTGATTAGCGATTTTATCACACTCAAGAAATCCGGGGCAAACTACAAGGCGCTGAGCCCGTTTGCGAACGAAAAGACACCTTCTTTTTTTGTCGTTCCGGCCAAAGGGATTTTTAAAGACTTTAGCAGCGGGAAAGGAGGGGATGCGTTTTCGTTTGTCATGGAGCACGAGAAGTTGAGCTATGCCGAAGCCATCCGCTACCTCGCAAAAAAATATGGAGTTGAAATAAAGGAAGATAAGATAAGTGATGAGGGAAAGGCCGAGCAAAGTGAGCGCGAAGGTCTTTACATACTCATGAACTTCGCTAAAGAGTATTACAAAAACATTCTTCACACCCATGACGAAGGCAAGGGCATTGGTCTCAGCTATTTTCGCGAACGAGGTTTCACAGATCGCACCATCGAAAAGTTTGAATTGGGATTCGCTTTAGAAGGGTGGGAGTATTTCAGTAAAGAAGCTATTGCAAAAGGTTACAATAAGGAACTGCTGGAAAAAACCGGTTTGGTAGTTAGGAAAGAAGATAACCCTGACGGTACGATCAGGACGTATGATCGCTTTCGCGGTCGCGTCATTTTCCCGGTGCATAATATTTCCGGCAAAGTGATTGCCTTTGGCGCCCGCATGATGGGCAAGGAAAAGAACCAGCCGAAATACATTAATTCACCCGAGACAGACATTTATCATAAAAGCGATGTTCTTTATGGTTTGTATCAGGGAAAGAATGCTATCCGCCAACAGGATGTTTGCTATTTGGTAGAGGGCTATACAGATGTGATTTCAATGCATCAATCTGATGTGGAGAATGTGGTGGCTTCCTCGGGCACCGCACTGACAGAGAGCCAAATCAAATTGATACATCGGTTCACTGAGAACGTAACTGTTTTGTTTGATGGCGACTCAGCCGGTATCAAAGCTGCGTTGCGGGGTATCGATATGATTTTGAAAGGCGGACTCAATGTTCGTGTAGTTTTATTCCCCGATGGTGAAGATCCCGATAGCTATTCGCGCAAAGTAGGAACCACAGAGTTTCAAAAATTCCTGAAGGAACGCACACAGGATTTTGTTTCGTTTAAAACGAGCTTGTATGCCAAAGAGGCGGCCGGAGATCCGATCAAGAAGGCTGAGTCAATCAAAGAAATTGTAACCAGCATCGCTTTGATTCCAGATCCGGTGAAACGTTCTGTTTATATTCAAGAGACAAGCAACTTGTTGAAGATGTCTGAACAGGTTTTGCTCAGCGAGTTGAATAAGATTTTAATACAAGAACGCAGAAAGAACGAAAAAGAGAAACTTCGCGAGCAGGAGGACGAACCAATAGGTGCAGATCCAACAGTGGAGGTTGCGCCCGCTAAGATTGATACACAAAATATGGTGTATTATCAGGAACGCGAAACGATCCGTTTACTTTTGAACTACGCTGACAATCAATTAGAAAGCCAGCGACTATCCGATTTTTTGGTGCGCGAATTAGAAGATGTGGAATTTGTCAACCCGGTATTCAATGAGATATATCACACCTTCAAAAAAGGTATTGAAGCTGGAGAGCCGTTAGACAATCAGTTTTTTGTCAGAAAGGGAAGTGAGCAAGTCAAAAGAATGGTTACAGATTTAGTCACTCCACGGTACGAGACCAGTCAGCATTGGGGAGATAAGTTTCACATTTATTTCTCCAAAGAAGTAGATGTACTGAATGAACTGGCTTTGACTAATGTCTTGCGGCTGAAATTCAGGGTCGTACAGAAAATGATGGAAGATAACTTACAGTTAGTAAAGCAGGCGGAATTAGCGGATGATTTGGATTTATTAGATAGATCGTTGGAAACACAAACAGGGCTAAAAAAAGCGGAAACAGAACTAGCTGGCCTTTTAGGCATAGTGGTAGCGAAATAACGGAACTCTTGGTTAGAAAAATTGTTAATAATAGGTAAGGAAAGTAGAAACGAATGAGCGATAAAGTTAAAATTAATACCATTGAGGAGGCCATCGAGGAAATCAAAAATGGCAAAGTAATCATTGTGGTTGATGATGAAGACCGTGAGAATGAAGGTGACTTCATTTGTGCAGCCGAATCGATCACACCAGAAATTGTAAACTTCATGGCGACACACGGCCGAGGTTTGATTTGTGCCTCGCTCAGCGAGGAGCGTTGTGAAGAATTGGGTCTTGAGTTGATGGTTGGAAAAAATACGGCCGTTTATGAAACTAACTTCACTGTTTCCGTTGATTTGATTGGCCATGGTTGTACCACTGGAATTTCTGCCCATGATCGTTTCAAGACGATCAAGGCATTAGTAGATCCGGAAACAAAACCTGAAGAGCTGGGTAAACCCGGGCACATTTTTCCACTCAAAGCCAAGAAAGAAGGTGTGCTGAGAAGAGCAGGTCATACCGAGGCGTCCATAGATTTTGCGCGATTGGCTGGATTTAGATCAGCTGGTGTATTGGTAGAAATTTTGAATGAAGATGGATCGATGGCCCGATTGCCTGAATTGCAAAAAGTGGCTGAACGATTTAACTTAAAATTGGTAACCATCAAGGATCTCATTGCGTACCGGATGAAGATGGAGAGCCAGGTGAAAAGACAAGTAGACGTAAACTTGCCAACCATGTTGGGCGATTTTAAGTTGGCAGCATTTGAACAATTAAATACGCACGAGGTTCACATGGCATTAATTAAAGGAACATGGGAGAAAGATGAACCTGTGATGGTTCGCGTACATTCTTCTTGTGTCACTGGTGATATATTTGGTTCCTGCCGTTGTGACTGTGGCCCTCAACTGCATAGCGCAATGCGTATGGTTGAAAGAGAAGGCAAGGGCGTTGTGTTGTATATGAAGCAAGAGGGGCGAGGAATTGGTTTATTAAATAAATTGAAGGCTTACAAACTGCAAGAAGAAGGATTGGACACAGTAGAAGCAAATTTGCAGTTGGGGTTTGATATGGATAATCGCGACTACGGTATTGGTGCTCAAATCCTACACGATTTAGGCATTCGTAAAATTCGATTGATTACAAACAATCCGAAGAAGCGCGTTGGATTGATGGGTTATGGGCTAGAAATCGTAGAAAACATTGCCATCGAAATCGTACCCAATCAACACAATGAAAAATATTTACAAACGAAACGAGACAAACTCGGTCATGATATTCTAAAAAAATAATGAAGCGGTATATTTTTTTCATTTGTTTCATCATCCCTTTCGCTGCAGCTGCTCAACAGTATGCGTTTGAGCTTTGGCACGAAGGCAAAGTCATATTAGAAACCAGTGACACTATTAAGGGGTTGCTGAAATATGATATACAGAATGATTTCATACAGGTGAAAAAGCAAAATAAGCTGGAGAGCTTTACTGCACGAAAAGTGTTGGCATTCGAAATTTTTGATGCTTCAGTGAAACGATATCGTCAATTTTACTCCTTACCCTATTCACAGAACAATACCTATAAGACACCTGTATTTTTTGAACTTCTGTGTGAAGGTAAACTCACCGTGTTGGCGCGAGAGAAATTGGAGTACCGGACGGTATCTTCTCCATTTTACTATTATGGCACCTATAGCACATTGGTGTTGGTCAATCAGTACTATCTCCTCAAACCGAATGGTTCAATTGAAGATTTTGTTGCCCGGAAATCAGACTGGCTAGCGGCTATGGAGAATAAAGAACCGGAAATAAAGGAATATGCTAAAGTGAATCGATTGGACTTTGATGATAAATATGAATTGGTTCGAATTGTGGACTACTACAATTCTTTATTTGTAAAAAAGTAATTATGGCAAGACCGTTGATTTTGGTTTCTAATGATGATGGCATCACGTCTCGAGGCATTTTGAACCTCGTGAATGTTATGAAAGAGTTGGGTGAAGTGATTGTGGTAGCGCCTGATGGTCCCCAATCTGGAATGGGCCATGCCATTACGGTAGGTGATACACTACGACTAAATGAATCATTTATTTTTGAAGGCGTTCGTGCGTTTGAGTGTAGTGGCACGCCCGCTGATTGTATCAAGATGGCCAGGCACTTTGTGTTGAAAGACGAGCGTCAGCCCGATGTTGTAGTAAGTGGAATAAATCACGGAAGTAATACAAGCATCAGTGTCTTGTACTCGGGAACAATGTCTGCAGCGATTGAAGGTGCCATTGAAGGAGTGCCAGCCATCGGTTTTTCATTGTGCGACTACAGCCACAAAGCCGATTTTTCACACACAGCTCCATTTGTAAAAAAAATTACTGAGCAAGTTTTAAAAAAGGGACTTCCTAAAGGTGTTGCCTTGAACGTAAATATCCCTGCAAAAAAGAATGACAACATTAAAGGGATTCGAGTTTGTCGTCAGGCAAATGCCAAATGGGTGGAAGAGTTTGACCAGCGCTTTGATCCTTATGGACGACCGTATTTTTGGATGACCGGTAACTTTGTCAATTTCGACAAGGCAGAAGATAATGACGAGTGGGCTATTGCTAATAATTATGTGTCAGTGGTGCCTTGCCAGTTTGACTTAACTGCTCATCAGGCAATTGCTCAATTAAATGAAGACTGGGAAATTCTGCGCTAGTTCACTATGTACTAGGCTTAAATGACGCAGTAAACGTTGTGCCTATTTGTAAATTGCTTGTCACGGTTACGTTTCCTCCTAACGCCTCACATTGCGTTTTCACTAAGTACAATCCGAGGCCTTTGCCTTCCACATGATTGTGAAAGCGGCTGTAAAGTGTAAAAATTTTTTGACCATAGGTGTCCAGATCGATCCCAACCCCGTTATCTTTTACCTCCAGAAAAAAAAGATCTCCACGAAATCCTGATTTTACTTCTACAACAGGTTTTCGATCTGGATGCCGGTACTTGATTGCATTTGATATTAAGTTGATAGCTATACTATCTAAGTAAGGCCGTACTGTTCGAATGGTGGGTGCGTCAGAAAAGTCAACGACCAACGTGGTATCTGTTTCTAAAATATCTTTCTCAAGATTCAACTTAATCAAGTTCAATTCTTCTGCCAGATCGATTTGCTGAACGGATGAAATTGTATTTTTTCGTATTTCCAGAATTGTGTTTAGATCTTTAACAACACGATCTAGTTCACGAGCGGATGCAATCAAGTTTTGCTTTACTTTCAATACATCTGCTTCGTCAGTCATTATCTCAAGCAAATTGCCCAAACCTAGAATACGAGCAATAGGTGCGCGCAGATTATGCGATGACATGAATGCAAACTGCTCCAGCTGTTGATTGTAGTCTACCAGTTCTTTGGTTCTTTTTGAGATTTCAATTTCGAGACCTTCATTTTTTTCCAACAGTATTTGATGTTGCACCTCGATAACCTTTCGCGCCTCTTCCAGCTTGTGATTCTGTTCCTCTACCGTGTCGCGCTGACTGGCTAGTTCCTCCTGGCTTTGAACCAACTCTTCATTCTGTGCAGCGATCTCCTCTTTAGAGATGATTAACTTTTCGTTTTGTTGTTCAATTTTTTCTATCAGTGCATTCTGTTGCCGATCAAAAATATAGGTCAGGGTTAGAATTATGAATTGAAGACCGATGTGTAGAGACGCGGTCAAAAGATTATTACTTGTCATCAGTAATTTTGTTGGGATAAACTGGCTAGCATCGACCTGAGTAAATACTACTACTGTAATGAATCCCAACGCCCCCCATAACCACGTAGCCTTTTTACTCAGCAATACCAAACCAAGGATGGGGATTAATGATATCCAAGGCAAAACAAATGAATGAATACCACCCGAGGCAACTGATAGAACCAAGACGATTAGCCAACAAATGAAAACAAAACTATGAGACGTAACGCGTAATGAAAACAGTTGAAATTTGAACCCAAAAAGCTGAATCAAGAACAAAGCTGTTGAAACCACCATCAGGTATCGCGCCATCACAAAACCAGTGAAATAGGAAGATATGAAATAGCCAATCGCGAAGCCGATAGAAATCAAAGAAAACTTGATCTGAAGCGATATAAGCCTTGCGACTTTATCTGTCGTGTTGGAAAGGGGAGGACTAAAATAGCGCTCTACTGGTGACATCCTAATCTGGGCTTACATTCAAATGTAATCACAAGCCAGGGTGGGATTTATTGTTTTTTTGATGATTTTGTGATCATGTAAGAAATTAGGCAGGATCGACATCAAAAACAATTTTTGCGTTTCTGAATTCCTTTGTTTCCATCAGGTTCTCGACAATGTCATACAATTGCTTCTTGATGTCACCTAGTTTCCCCTGATCGCGGCCAATTTTAATCAACACAGACATTAAGAACTCATTTCTTATTTTTGATATCATAGGCTCGCCAGGCCCGATAATTTTAATACCCTTTTCTTTTTTCATGAGTAGATCGCTCAGTCTATGGGCAATTTCACTCGCTACCGTTTTGTTTGCATGCTTGATGGTGACTTCAATCAACCGGGAGAACGGTGGGTAAAAGAACTCTTGCCGGTCAATCAATTGTTCTTGAACAAATCCGATCACGTTATGTTTTATCACAAAGGTGAAAAGCGGATGTTCCGGATTTGATGTTTGTATCACAACTTTTCCTTTTTTCTCCCTTCGACCAGACCGTCCGCTTACCTGAGTAATCAACTGAAAAGCCCTTTCGTAGGATCGGAAGTCGGGGAAATGCATCATTCGATCGGCATCAAAGACCCCTACCAGGTTGACGTTATCAAAGTCGAGGCCTTTGGTGACCATTTGAGTGCCTACTAGAATATCTGTTTCCCCTTTTTCAAAGCTATTGATGATCGATTCATAACCGGATTTTGACCGCGTGGTATCTAAATCCATTCGTTGAATTTTCGCGTCTGGAAAATAGAGCTTCAATTCTTCTTCCAGTTTCTCGGTGCCGTATCCCAAAGATTTAATTCTCTTCGATGAGCAGGTTGGACACTGGCTTGGCAAGTCTTCTTTGTACCCGCAATAATGGCAAATCATGGCATGTCGGTATTGGTGGTAAGTGAGACTTACAGAACAATTGATACACTTAGGTACCCAACCGCAATCTTCGCATTCCACCATCGGTGAATAGCCTCTTCTGTTTTGAAAAAGAATAACCTGTTCTTTTTTTGATAAGGACTCTTTTATTTCATTGACAAGCAGCGATGCAAACTCGCCCTTCATTGTTTTTCTTTTTTTCTCTTTTGCTAAATCCGCAAAGAGTATTTCTGGTAGTTGAGCTTCACCAAAGCGTTCGGCAAGTGTAACCAGTCCATAACGCCCAGATTGGGCGTGGTAGAAAGATTCGACCGAAGGCGTAGCACTGCCCACGATAACTTTAGCATGGTGAATCTGTGCCATAACCATTGCCACATCTCGCGCATGATAGCGAGGAGCTGGTTCGTGTTGTTTGTATGAAGAGTCATGTTCTTCATCCACAATAATGAGCCCCAAATTGTCAAAGGGAAGAAAGATGGAAGAACGAACTCCAATCACTAATTTGAATTTCCCGGAAAGAATGCCATTCCAAACCTCCACTCGCTCATTGTCAGAAAATTTAGAATGATAGACTCCCATCAAGCTTCCAAATATCTTTTTTAAGCGAAATACAATTTGAGTGGTAAGGGCGATTTCCGGCAACAAGTAAAGTACTTGATTTCCACCGTCCAAAGCCCGCTTGATGAGGTCGATGTAGATTTCGGTCTTGCCACTTCCAGTAACGCCATGCAATAGAACCGTACCTTTTTCATTGAGTCCCGATAGGACATCGTTTCGGGCAATCTGTTGGTTTTCACTCAGAAGTAGAGGTGCCACCTGCACAGGGTCTTCGAAGCCAAATCGAGGGACTGCAATTTCGAATTCTTCCAGAATTTTAGCTTTGACTAAACTGGCGTAAGCGGCCGGGGAAATTTCTTTTTTTAGCAATTCTGATTTAGCCATTCCGCGCTGATTTAGCTCAGGGTGAGAAAAAGCTGGAACTTCCTGCAGATATAGTAAAATAACTTCCTCTTGTTTGGGTTTAGCTGAAAGAGCTTCAAAAAGATTTTCCAGACTTTTCTTTTTTACATATTCCGGAACTAAACGAACATGCTTTTCAGTTTTTGGTTTGTATTTTTCTTTAATCTCCTCGTATAAAATGATGGCGGCCTTGCTTACGAGCGATCGAAGGAGTGTGTAAATGTTTTTTGAATTAAGCAACTTAGTTACTTCCGTATAAGTTAATGAACTCTTCTGTAACCGGTGGAGTAGCACCCATTCTTTTTCTGAAAATTCAAATGAGGTATGGTCAGGGTCAAAATTGGGGTTGATTTGGACTTTCGATTCACTGGATAGCTTCAACCCCGATGGCAGAGCCGCGATCATCACTTCTCCCAACGTGCACAGATAGTAGTCTGCTATCCATTGATACAGGTTGAATTGTTGTGGATAGATGACTTCACTTTCGTCTAATAGCTCGAGTATTGACTTCGCCTCATAGTCTTTCGGAGGATTCTCGTGAACAGAAAAAATGATACCTGTAACTATTTTCTTTTTGCCGAAAGGAACAATTACTCGCTGGCCGGTTCTAATTTTTTCATTTAAAAGCTTAGGTACGCGGTAGGTAAATAAACGAGGAATCGGGACAGGTATAATCAGGTCGGCAAAAAGTGTCGAGGGTTCTTCGAATGGTAATTCACCGGTTGTCATTTACTTGCAGCTGATCCTATAAATTGCATCAACAAAACTATCACTAATTTTCGATCGGCAGCTACACTTGCAAAGCCAGAAATATTGCCACATTTACTGACCATTCTTTTGCATCCGTCAACTTTTCAATAGTGGGGTTGTCAATGGATTTGCCTCCGCAAAACACATCATGTGCGTTTGGGATTCCCAGGAGAAGATCCAGATGCTTTTCACCACTTGGGTTGGCAGCAGTTGGGTAAATAGCTGGCTTCAATTGTGATGAATAGTGAACGGAAAGGTAATTCATCAACCACAACCCAATTTTAACGGGACTGAATTCTTTGTGGTTGGTAACATGAAAATACAGACCGTAACAAAATTCGTTGGCATAGGTACTCCACATCGGTTGATAGGAGTAGGGGAAAGATTCGACCCCTTCGAAGTTATTGCTTTTGAAATCACGATGAAGTTGAATCGCGTTGAGCCAGGGCGCACCTATCACCCGGAAGGGAAATGAAGTTCCTCTTCCCATATTTACATTCAAGCCTTCAAATAAACATGTACAAGGATAGAGCCAAACAGCCTGTAACTCATTCATTGATGGTGATGGTGGGATAAATGATAGCTCCACGTTATTACTAAAAGGAATAACTTCCCATTCGATGTCCAGTTGTCTTTCATGAATGAACCACCGGGTCAACTCTCCAAAAGATTGTGAAAAGGTAAGTGGCATCGGCCAACGTCCGAGAAAAGACTGACAACTTGGTTCCAGCATGGGTCCTTCGATACTGTCAAGGCTGCGTTGGCTTATGTTAGGTCTGTCTAAAAGAATTATTTTTTTACCACTTGCCGCACAAGCCTCCAGCATGTACGTAATTGTCCACCAATACGTGTAAAAGCGGCAGCCAATATTGGGCAGATCGATCAGTATGATATCGATGTCTTCCAGATCACTGGAATGGGGCTTCATATTTTCACCGTAAAGACTGACGATGGGAAGATTAGTATAGGGGTCTAAGGCGTTTTTTTGTGCCATTCCATCTTCCCCTTGTGATAGAATGCCATGTTCAGGAGAAAATAGTTTTTTGATTGAGAAACCTTGGCGTAAAAGTTCATGCGCAACTGGATACCCAGACCCAGAAAATGTAGCATGATTCGTGAGCAACCCCAACGGACGATCTTTCAGCTGCGCATAGTTCTCAGTAAAACAATCAACTCCTAACATTTGTCAAATTGCATTCAATTGGATTAATGCTGCCTTCACAGAATCAACCGGAAGTTGACATGTCATATTTTGGCAAACATAGATTTTTGTTTTTTCATCGCTTGCCTCCCTGCCGGTCAGCAAAGGCAACTCACTTTTGTTAATGGCCCCCGCGAAGGTGGCAAAAGGTAGATAGTGTTGAGCAAGTTCTTTCCGTAGTTGCTCAGCGTTGGTCCCCACGATGACCACTTCAATACTTGGCATAGAAATTTCTGTTGCTAGAACTGCCCAATGACACATATAAATGGGTTCAGATTCAATGAGGGTTGATAGTCGGGTGACCATGGTTCCCGCTAAATCTCGCCATTCTGACTTTCCAAGCAGAGTGCCTAATTGATGTAAGTTTCTTGCCATCATCGCATTGGAAGAGGGTATAACATTATCAAAAATTTCTTTTTTTCTCGCGATGAGCTGCTCAGCAAAATTGCTGTTAAAATAAAAGTAGTTTTCAGACAGATCGAAAAAATCAGTCAACGTAACTTCACACCAATGTTCGGCTTTTGAGAGATAACTTTCGTTGAATGTTGCCTGATACAATGAAGTATATGCCTGAATCAGGGACGCATAGTCGTCCAGGAATCCAGTCGTAGTAGAACACCTGCCCTTGAATGACCGGTAAATCTTGTTTTCGCTGATCAAGTTAGCCTCAATAAAGCCAATGGCTCGTTCTGCCATTGATAAGAAATACTTGTCGCCAAATGCTTTGTAAGCGTCCGTTAAACCTTGGATGGTCATGGCGTTCCAGCCGGTGAGGATCTTGTCGTCAAGGCCTGGTTTGGTTCGCGCGTTCCTGGCTCCAAGAAGTATGTTAATGCTCTCACCTAATTTTTCGTTGGGTTCACGTTCACTCTGTCTCTTTAAAATATTCTTCCCGTGTTCCCAATTTCCTTCAGGTGTAACATCAAAATAATCGATTAAAGCCGCTGCCTCTGATCCCAGTAAGGTCGAGATCTCGTCATGCGACCAAACATAGAATTTGCCTTCCTCTCCTTCGCTGTCTGCATCGAGTGCTGAATAAAAACCACCTTCTGAATCAATCATCTCCCGTTCCAACCAACGCACTGTTTCATAAACTACCGTTCGATAGAGTTTTTCACTTGTCAAGCTGTAGGCTTCAGCGTAGAGACTCAATAGTTGGGCATTGTCGTACAACATTTTTTCAAAGTGAGGGGCAAACCATTCACCGTCTACCGAATACCGAGCAAATCCTCCACCGATTTGGTCGTAGATGCCTCCCGCAGCTATCTTTTGCAGCGTAAGATGAAGCATATCAAGGGCCATTTTGTTTTTGCTTATCTGGTAGTAGCGCGCGAGAAAGAGCCAAGTAGACGGCATGACAAACTTGGGTGCTTTTTCAATTCCCCCAAACGTAAAATCGAATCGATTTTCTAAGGTGTCAAACATCTTATCCAACATCTCACGTGAGATCGAGGTATTGTTGTCCAGCTTTTTAAATCGCTGTAGGTCGGATATTCCTAGATGATTTTTCAAGTCGTTGGCCGATGACTCGATTTCGTTTCTTTTTTCTTTGAATGCTTTCGTTATCTGAAGTAGTAATTGTGCCCAGTTCTTTGGAGGAAAGTAAGTACCACCGAAAAATGGCTTTTGATCGGGTGTCAAGAAAACATTCAGTGGCCACCCACCATTTTGCTTCATGGCCTGAACGGCCTCCATATAGATTTGATCTATGTCGGGGCGCTCTTCCCGATCTAGCTTGATGCAAACGAAATGCTCGTTCATCAATTGAGCGATGTCTTCATTCTCAAAGCTTTGGTGAGCCATCACATGGCACCAGTGACACGAGGAATATCCAATGCTTAATAGAATCGGCTTATCTTCTTTCTTTGCTTTGTTTAGCGCTTCTTCATTCCACTCAAACCAATCCACCGGATTGCTGGCATGCTGCAGTAAGTAGGGCGAGGTTGAGTGAATCAGTCGATTCGACTTTGATGGATTTGTCATGCGATACAATGGATGATGTCACTTACTCCAAAATGATACAATAAAAAATGCCACGCTTTTGGCGTGGCATCAAAGTTCTTACTACTTCGGTGAACTCAGGCTACCGGACAATACCATTCAGTATCACCTACGTAGTACAAGTATTTCAAGTCGATTAATAATCTCTGTTGAAATCGCCCCTGCGGAAACCACCGCCACCGCCACCACGGTTGCCACCGCGGCCACCACCACTACCTTCTTCGCGTGGGCGAGCCTCGTTAACCACTAGGTTTTTGCCCATGAAATCAGCACCGTTGAGTTCATTGATAGCATTTTTTCCGGCTGTGTCGTCAGCCATTTCTACGAATCCAAAGCCACGGCTACGCTGTGTTACTTTGTCCATGATAATCTTCGCAGAGCTTACTTCACCGTACTCGGAGAATAACTGCTTCATTTGTTCCTCGGTTGCCTTCCAGGGAATGTTGGCTACATAAATGTTCATTTGTGTTTTTGAAATTAAGTGATAAAATGTTGTTGCTAAATCAATAAGGCCGAACCGACAATGCACTCACTAGGTGGGATACTTTCTGGTAGGTTTTACTTCATTAACATTCAAATATAGCTATTTATTCAAAACAAAAGCAAATCGGGGCGTTTTATGGGCTGAGAACGGCATGTTCTAGTGGTAGGTGGCATTTTCAGACATAAACTTCTTTAAGCCAGCAACTGCAGTCGCTCGGACTTTATTTTGAAGCAAAGGAGACCAACCAAGGAGTATTCCTGGTGCCCCTAACGCCATTCTAGTCCATTTCCAAAAGTCGAAACGGTCAATATGCCTTAAAATCAGCCCCTCTTTGAATTCAAAGTAGGCGTCAATCTTGTTGAGCACTTTTCGACCTGTTCGTGAGAAAGAATAGGCGGCTTCCCAATGGCAGGATCCTTTTCGATCATCAGCCCTGACTTGACTGAAGGTAAGTGAAAAATTCCTGGCACTAACGGCTAACATATGCCACATGGCTTTGGCTTCTTTTCCCTTTAAATTTTGAAAGGCCGGGTCGCTGAAAGTCACCTCTTCGTGGTAACAACTTTGCATGGTTTGCCAGTCTTTTTGTTGAAATGCGGTGTAAAACTTTTCAATGAGCTTTTCGTGTTGGTTCATAACTTTCCTTTGGTGGATCGTCCGATCCGTTCGTTGATCAATTGTTTTTCAGAATCTGAAATATCAATTACATTGTCGGTAAGTATCTTATACTGATTCTTAAAAATATGAAAATAAAACTGCTTTTAATATGGTCCGTTGGCTTGGCAAATGGATTGATGGCCCAGTCGTTTAATAATCTTCCTGTCAACACTCAAAAGCCACCGCTTCACGGTAAACATTGGATGGCGATAACTGGAAAGCCACTGGCCGCTACAGCAGGAGCTATGATTTTTAATAAGGGCGGCAACGCGGTGGATGCCTCATGCGCTATGCTGGCAGCAACATGTACCATGTGGGATGTGCTGAGCTGGGGCGGTGAGACCCAAGCCTTGATTTACAATCCCAAGACAAAGAAAGTAATCGCCATCAATGCGCTGGGTGTTGCGCCCACAGGAGCTACTGCGGATTTTTTCAAAGGAAAAGGGATGAAGTATCCGCCCGAGTTCGGGCCGTTGGCTGCCGTGACGCCCGGCACAGCAGGTGGACTGATGACCATGTTGGCGGAGTATGGCACCATGAGCCTTAAAGAAGTTCTTGCACCGGCTATGCAACTAGCGGAAGGGTATCCCATCGAAGCCCAAACTGCCAATTCAATTGAGCGGGGTAAGGAAGAAATAAAGAAGTGGCCGTACTCTAAAAAAGTTTTCCTCACTCATTTAGGAGAAAAGAGGGAAGCTCCCGATGCAGGAGAAATATTTGTGCAGAAGGATCTGTTGGCAACCCTTCAAAAACTAGTTGAAGCAGAGCAACTGGCTTTGAAAAAGGGAAAGGATAGGAAGACGGCCATCTATGCAGCCTATGATCGATTTTATCGGGGTGATATTGCCAAGGAAATAGTAAGAGGCAGTCAAGAGCAAGGTGGCTTATTCACCGAAGTCGATCTGGCAAATTGGAAAGTCAAGATTGAGGAACCTTTAATGACGAACTACCGCGGCATTGAGGTTTATAAATGTCAACAATGGACGCAAGGACCTGCCATGCTACAGACACTAAACATTCTGGAAAATTATGATTTGAAAAGCATGGGGTATAATTCAACCAAATACATTCACACGGTTTATCAGGCGATGAATCTTGCTTTTGCTGATCGTGATTTTTACTATGGCGACCCCGCGTTCGCACCAGAGGAACCGATGAAAGGGCTTCTTTCCAAGGAATATGCGAAGGAACGGATGAAGTTGATCAACCCAGAGATGAATGATCCGAAAATAGGCCCTGGAGATCCCTATTTACTGGACGGGAAACAAAACCCTTATCAGGACATACTTTCGAAGTGGGGTAAAAGTCAAGCTTTTAACTCGACCCAAGTGAACCCTCTCGATGAAAAGTATTTGGAATCGTTTACGGCAGGTACCACTTCGGTAGAGGCTGCTGACAAAGAAGGTTGGGTGGTATCAATTACGCCTAGTGGAGGGTGGGTGCCTGCTTGTATTGCAGGTAATACAGGAGTGGGTATGAGCCAACGGATGCAGTCATTTGTGCTGGACGTCAAAGAGAATCCGTTTAATGTGGTCGAACCAGGCAAACGACCACGTGTTACCTTGACACCTAGTTTAGCACTTAAAGATGGGAAACCATTCTTATCATTTGCTAAGCAAGCTGGCGATGAACAAGATCAATTACTTATTCAGTTCTTTCTTAACATCGTTGAGTTTGGGATGACGGTTCAAGAGGCGTGTGAGGCACCAAGCTTCAAAACACTTCAAATGTATTCCAGCTTTGGCGATCATGAAAGAGTTCCGGGGGGATTGACGTTGAACAACGCGATGCCTACATGGGTGAGAAAGGATCTAAGCCGCATGGGCTACAAACTTTCTTACCAAGAGCGCACAAGTGGTCCGATCAATGCTATTTGGTTTGATTGGAAACACGGTAGCTTCTGGGGCGGAAGCAGCAATCATGGCGAAGATTATGGAATCGGCTGGTAGTTGTACCAGTCGAATGAGCTTATTGTGGGCTAGTAGGCTCTATCCACAGAACCTGATCCGTAAACCTTCTTAGTTAGGTTTTTCGTATTGCCTTTGTGTTTAAGCACTCCGCTACCAAGAACAGTCGCGTCTAAGCTATTGGAAACGGTTAATTCACAGCTCCCAGATCCACTCATTTTTACTTTCGCGCTTTCCAGTTCACATGAAAAAGCGGTTACACTTCCACTGCCGCTCATATTTATATCGTTGGCTGTTGCATAGCCTTTCAGCGCCACGTTTCCTGATCCGCTGACTTCTGTTTTGAGATTGTTTCCTTTGATGTCAAGATCGATTGTGCCACTTCCAGCCACTCCTAAACTTAAGTAATCGGACGCGATAGAGTTTTCAGAAATAATTTTCCCGCTTCCATTCACTTGCAACTCGGATACATTCTTTACACTCACCATCAACTTCATTGTGGGCTTCAATTTAATGTCGTCAATTTTTGCCCAAATACTTTTGTTGGGCGCATCCGGTTTTCGCTCCACATTAATCATCAACACACCGTTTTCCACTTTAATGGTGGTTAATTCGTAGATCTCTGTTAAGGCTTCAACGTTTACCTCTTGCTTGTTTGTTTGCTTGAGGTATACTGTGTAGTTAGAATTTACATAGATGCTCTTAAACTCCGGCAGTTCGAGTGTTTTCTTGGTTGTTTGAGAAAACGTAAAGGAGGCTATCGATAACAGTAGCAACGTCATTAAAATGATTACAAACAAAGAGTTAATCCTTTTCATAAGTGGGTTTACTTGAGCTGAAAGTTGCATTACAGTATTCATACAATGGGTGGTTGTTTCGATAAAGATACTAAGAGTGCGACAAAATGCCGTTGGAGGCAGATATTATTCTATTCAACGATATGCTAATCGCGCCTTTTGCCTTTGAAAATGGCTCTGAAAACCAGGATAAAGGCAAAAAGACCAATACAAAGCATGAGCAACACTCCCGGACTCACTAATTTAACTGCGTGCATAATTTTAGGTTATTTCAATTTGTTTTAAGTGCAACGGACGGCAGTTTACTAAAACCTTATCCTAACCTGAAATCTAACATCGTTTCGGGTATTTCCCATAATTGACTCCCCATTTGATCCAATAACATCTCGATCAGTAAATCGTGTTTGTGCCCACCGAACCCAGAAATCGATTTTTTCAGAGAGCCGATATTGAACTAATAGAAAATGCCGAACTCCGCGACCGCTATAGGCAGGAAAGGTAAAGGCAAGCCAAACATCTTTTTCATACACATAAAGGCGATTGTCAAAGTCGTCTGTATCAAACAGAACATACCTACCTGAGATCGAAAATTTTTTCCAATCAAGTGATGCGTCCTGCATGACAGCAACACCTTGTGTGCTTTTCCCGGAGAAATCAAAAGTGCTGAATTGTGCTCTACTTCGAAAGCTAAGATAGGGAGTGGCACTATAATCGAGGTTAACCCAATAGTTTCTTTTAATACCAAGGTCTGTCAGATACAAATTCACATCTGCACTGGTATTGCGCTGCTTTATTTCTTCTCTTGCTTGCAGAAAGAAGGAAATAGTTTTAGACGGTTTGTAGTTGAACCGGATCAACCATTCACTTCCTTCAGAAGGCGCGTAGCTCCGGAATTTTAACCAGGGAAACTGAAAAAGATCTACATATCCAGCCAGTGAGTATTTCTTGTTAAAGGAATATTTCCAACCCCAATAAAAACCGGACTCATTTTGGGCTATTGAGTTTTCAGCCAAGGCATTACTGTAAAAGCTATAAAAGTTACGATCAAACTTTCGATAGAGCATCGAGATATCGAGCTTCGGGGTTATGCTTGCCAAGATTCCCGCAACAAGCGCTTGCCCATGCTGAATGGTTTGTACAAACTCACTAAAGATGGACACGTTGTTGATCGAATAGTTTAGAAACGCCCCGACATTTGTATTGTCACTTCCCTTGAACGCAAATTGATTGTATTGATTTTCTTTTCTAAAAATGGGAATGCTGAACTGAGTAGTGTGAAAAATTAGTCCTGCATCCAGCGATTTATTTTTGTAGTTCACAACTACTGCCAGATTGTTTTCGGTCAAACTATTTCGGTTTGCAAGTTCGGATGGGGTGCGGTGAAGCCCGGAAAAGTTAAATGAGGACAATACATTTTGGATGGTGTCTTGCACATTGCCATCGCGGCCACGCGAAGATAGCATCGTGTGAAGAGTGAAATTTTTAGCCGGCTCATAAGTCATAGCAGCCCCTCGAAAATAACCGGCTTCATAAATGGATGTGTAAGGAAGGAATCCCAGGTTGCTTCTTCGGACAGTTGTAACAGCCTCCCCATTCTTTCCAATTCCGAATACAGATCCCAGCGCGATGCCTTGGCCAAATTGCGCTTGGTAGTCGCCCACAATCAGGTTTTTTATTTTTTGTTTATTGACGATCTGTGCATGAAAAGATATATAATCAAAACCATAATATTTTTTTGAGGGGTTCCAACTGATGTTTTCTCCGGCATCTTTTTCTACCGTAAACCCCAAACTAAAATCACCAGGCCTGCTAGTACGAAAACGTGCGTAGAAGTTCCCTGGCGAACCAGCATACCTTCGACTACTATCCGTTTCCTTTGCATAACCTTGTTGCTCTTCTAGCGTTCGTGAATACCGAAGCAATAGATAATTATTTTTTTCACCGCCTATCCGTTGGAAAATACTTTTGTCCAATACTGAACCTACTTCTGTAACTTTGACAAACGGGACAAGCTTTAAAAAAAGCTCTTTTGTAAATCCCTCAACATTTTGAAGTTCGTATACAGAAAGCAGTTTGCCTGCCTTTTCACGATAACTTATGAAGGAATTTATTTGTTGTGGGCTTAGGATATAAAATGCCGCCAGTTGTTCTTTAGTAATACTATTGAGCTCTAGTGGATTGGAGATAAGTTGGAGATAATTTTCGTAGAGATCTTGATAGTCAATATCTAAGTCCCGTGTGGCAAAAATTTCATCAACAAGTGAGGAGGCGTCTATCTCTTTTCGGGGATAGTCTTGTGCGTAAGACTTTGTCCCTATGAATAAAGATAAGCTGATGTAAAAAATTCCCGACTTCATTTTTTATTCTTTTTGGGAATCAAGTAGATGGCAGAGGCTTGGTGGGCTGCTCCTGACAACTGACCAAAACGAATGGCATAGTCTATTTTTAATTTGTTTTTGTGGAATCC
>JAJTGQ010000158.1 GCA_021299455.1 Flammeovirgaceae bacterium
ACTTTTCCATCTTTGCCTTTTACTCTTGCAATAAAGTCGGGATAGTATTGCCTGTCCTTTCCGTCCATTGCATAGGGTATTATAAATCCAAGAAACTGATTCTTTACATAGCTCTCTACCTTCAGTTCTTCCAATGTTTTTGCGGCAATGGCTTCCCAATCGCTGTCCATTACTACATAGTTTACATGGCTGCGTTTGGTTGGGTACACTTCTTTGATGGTGTTGCCATTTACATACTTGGTGCTGCTGAACTTATTATAGTAATTGAATACAGGCCGGATATGTTCAATGGTATTAATATGAGGATTAATGCCCCGCGCTATGTGATCTACTATTTTCTTGGGCTTCTCGAAATAAAGAAGTCTTTTGTATTGTTGATCTTGAATGTTAAGCAGAATGACTTTTGTATTATACCATTCTTCTACAATCTTTAGCAGCTTGTTGAAGCGTTGAAAGTTGGGGTTTCCTTCTTCATCGCTAAAGTGATATTTGATTAACTCTTTTGTGATCAGGAAAATCAATTCTTTGTCTCTCTTTTCCAACACTGATTTTACCTCAAGCTTTTCCTCCGTAGCAGAAATAGGGCTTGCCATTGTTGTTTCCACAGGAAACTTGGAACCATCTATTTCAAAGTTTTCAATTTTGCTAAAGTCATATTTTATACTGCCATCGTGATTTTCTACGCGGTAGCCGATCAGGTTAGGAAACTCAATTTCCATGTCCTTCTGCCTTTCGGGTAAAGCAGCAACGTGGTTAATGTCAATAGGCTCGGCAGGCCCTTCCGATTTACCTCCCTTAAAAAGTTTGAAGGGAACGCCAATGATGTGCGCATACTCAGGTGGAAATTTTTCAATCAGGTTTTCAGGCTTGAACTTATGCTTTTCCTTTTCTGATATTTCCTCGCCTGTATCCTTGCGGTAGGTCTTTAGCAGATAGTTCATTCTGCGCAAAGCTCGGCCAGCTACTTGCTCGCAAAGCAATTGTGAATTGAAAGCCCGTAAGCCCATAATGTGAGTTACCGTGTTTGCATCCCAACCCTCAGTGAGCATGGAAACTGAAACCACGCAGCGAATGTGTGCGCCAAGGCGACCTTGCTTGCCAACCGTATTAACTACTTCCCGAAGTATTTCAGCGTCTGTAATATTTTCCGTGCTGCCTTGTCCGTGAATACGGGCATAATCTTTTTTAAACTCTTCAATTTCAGATTCAAATATCTTTTTGAATTCGTCATTAATTTGTTCTCCGTTTTCTAAGGCATCGCTATCAATGAGAAGTGTAGGAGGTCTTTTGAGCGGTCGGTTAGTTGATGTTTCGTAATTAGAGAATAATTCTTTAGCGCCTGATACAGTAACTAATTCTCCTTTTTCATTTTCGTATTCATAGCCCGCTATGTATTTATACACTTCTTTGGAAACAGAAGTGTTATTGCATACCACAATAAATACCGGTGGGGCTGAAAAAATATTTACTTTCTCCTCGCTGTACTTTCTTATTCCATTAAAGTAGCCTACATAGTGGTTGTAGAATTGATCTAATGCACCTTTTACTAACGAAGGTAGTTGTGGTGGCTGTTCCTTAATGGTTGTGCCTTCGGTATGCGCTTCGCTCTTTTTCTTTTTTTGTCCTTTGCGTGGTAAAGCATTTGGGTCTTCGTCCATTACTTTTCTGTATAGATCACGCAATACAGGCATGGTGAGTTCTTGTGTGCTGTCGCTTTCTGGCAAGAATGGAATTTTAACCAATCCACTTTCTATGGCTTCGATCAATCCAAAATCAGAAACAACCCACGGAAATAAACTGTAAGGTGGATAACCAGAACCCGTCAAATAATAGGGCGTTGCCGAAAGATCATAAACACTTTGCAGCTTAAACTTTTTAGCGATCTCTTTCAACCCGCTGAACCAAACGGCAGCCCTAGCGTTTTCGTCCGATTCTTCGTTGTCTGTTGTTTTGCTTTTTGATTTAGGTAAATAACAATGGTGGGCTTCATCGTTTAAAATCAAGACTCTGCTTCCTGCTTTAAATTTCCCTAAGGTTCGTTTTACTACTTGTGCAAAGTCTTCTTTATTGCCAGTGTCAATCTTTTCTCCTTTTAGATTTACTTTACCGTCAAACGGACTTCTCTTATTCCCTTGCAATATCTTAGGCTCGAAGGTATGGTAGTTGGTAATGATGAGTCGGGCGTTGAGATTCTCTAATCGCTGTTCCATGTTTTGCGGAACAAGACTTCTTATTCGATAGTAGTCTGCAATGTCTTTTGGGTTTTTATTCTTTGTGTCAACAAACAAGACCCCTAATCTATCTTTTATGGTGATCCCTGGCGCAACAATAAGAAAGTAGTCTGCAAAGCGCGTATCGTTTCTATATTCCTGGCGATTGAAATAATGGTAGGAGATTAAACAAGCCATCACAACTGTTTTGCCTGAACCTGTTGCCATCTTAAACGCAATGCGCGGAAGTTGGTCGTCTGGTTCTAAGCTTACAGTATGCTGCCCGTTTCTTAGAAGATTTAGAATATGCTGTCCCGCGTTTGATTTCTCTGCGACTTCATTTAACCAGATTGCGGTTTCAACGGCTTCTTGCTGGGCAAAGAATAGTTTTTTGGTTATAAGTCTTTCGGTATTGTTAAACCAAAAGTTTAGAAGCTCTTTTGTTACCCTTGTCGTGTTGGGATATTTCTCGATCCGCCATTTGTCAACTTCTTTTCGGCAAAGGTTAATGATATGAGTTCCGTATTCTGCCGCATCATCGTTCCATTCAAATACTTCTTTTTGGCCTGTCTGTCGGGTTGGAATAACTGCTGAGTCTGGTTTAAATATCCTGCGACCAACCACGATATTGTTATAGTCCAAATTTCCCTCGCTGTCGGTGTCGTAATGAAGCGTAGGTTCTAAGTAGGGACTATTTAGTATCGGATTATTTGAAATCATGTATAGCACGAGCTTTAAGCTTAAAAATAGGCAAAAACTGGTTATAATTGAGAGATTTGGTTTGCGGAATGGTTTGATGCCAGCCGTTGGTTTGGATTCGAAATGAATTAATTGTTTTTCTATTCCCCATTTACGTTTTAACTTGGAGCTATGAACAAGCGTGGATTTTTAAAAAGCGTAGCTACACTCGGGCTGGGTGGCCTACTACCGGCAGATGCCTTTGGAAATTGGGTGCAAACGTTCAGTCATAAAACGGCTGATGAACTTGCAGGCGATGAAGCATTTTGGGAAGGCGTCCGAAAAGGATATCGATTAAAGCCCGACTACATAAATCTTGAGAACGGTTACTACTGCTTTCTTCCACAAGAAACACTCGA
>JAJTGQ010000064.1 GCA_021299455.1 Flammeovirgaceae bacterium
ACCTTTTACCTTACCATTCTTTTTGGTCATTTTAGACCCGCAGTGAATGCAGTTTTTTTATTCATAGCTTTGATTTGACCTAAAGCTATGGCATTCAATAATTTGCAAGGTTTCCAGCCTAATAAATGTCCATTAAGCCTATGTTTTTGGTGCTTACATGGGTATAAATCTCTGTCGTTTTACTGCTTTTATGCCCCAGCAGTTCTTGAATGTAGCGTAGGTCGGTGCCTGCCTCCAACAAATGGGTGGCAAAGCTATGGCGTAGCCAGTGCAGAGTGGCTGGCTTTTTAATCCCGGCTTTTGTTACGGCCTGCCGCATTACACTTGCCAGACTTCTTTCATCATATTGTCCTCCAGCTTGCCCTTCAAATAGCCACTCTTTTGGCTTATACGCTTGATAGTAGGCGCGAAGCAGCGCAAGTATCTTATCCGATAGCGGAGCGATGCGATCTTTGTTTCCCTTGGCATGTGTGATCAGCACCAGTTTTCTTTTTGAATCAATACTTGTAAGCTTTAGATGTAATAGTTCATTCCGTCTTAGCCCACAAGCATAAATGAGTGAAAGCATGGCCTTGTGCTTTATATTAGGCAGCACATCCAGCAGTTGCTTTACTTCTTCCTTACTAAATACACTGGGCAGGGGATGGTCTCTGCGCGGCCGTTGAATAAGGTCCACATCGATCAACCGGTTGTCTACCACTTTAAAAAATAGTTTGACCGCATTGACTACCTGATTCTGAAACGATGAAGAGTAGTGGTTGGCAAGAATATAGTCGTTGTTAAAAGCCACAAGATCCTCGTTGTTGATTTGCGCAATGGTTTTGTCTTTGAAAAACCGTACAAATGTCTTCACGGCTTCCGTATAGGTTTTGATCGTATTGGTGCTGTATCTTTTTGATTTTAACCATTTGGAGAATTTCTCAACTTCTTGTTGTACGGGCTCACTGAGTTGGGCCATTGGCGTAGCTTTCCGGGCGCTGGTTGGGGAAGGCGTTCTTTCTTTTTGAATAGCTTCCGTTTTCTTTACTACCTCTGAGAAGTCAACATAAGCTACTAGTCGTAATTTCTCCAGCACAAGCCTGAAATTCGGTGTTGTGTTGGGCAAATACCAACACTTCATAGTCTGGCTCCAGCGGCAAGCCGGTAGCATCTTTACCATTTTTTCGATTTCCAGGTCGCGGTCGAAATGAAGGCATAAAACACGCTCTTCGCGGTGTATGCTTTTCTGCATGACCACCTTCTTTACAGTTGGTTTCTCCATACCAGTGTTTTTTACCCAAAATTGTCATTTAGCACAGATTAGGCAACTGAATTTTTTATGGCATAGGGCATTCAGGATTCTGTCCATACTTCAACCCGATCCCTTGGCTGGCAATTACCAATGGTTTGCCAAAATGGCCATAAAACCGTACCTTCGCGCATCATTTCACAAAACGGGCTTTTTAGCCCATAAAATCACAAAAAACATGGGAAGACCTCCAATTTTACCGAAAAAGAAGAAAGATGGCTGGTACATTGAAGTTCGCAACAAGGGCGCCAAAAGCGGTATGATTCTAATTCGCGATACTGAAGTGGCTATGTTCCAGGCTGCCAAACAATACGAGACTACCAAAGATGTTCTCATCTTGGGCGAGCACCGTAGCGGAAAGCGCGTTGACGAAAAGAAAATCAAGAAGACAAAAGTGTAAGATCGATTCTGATCTACCCAAAAAAGGCCTCTGAACGAGGCCTTTTTTATTATGGGCATCTCTAAAAACCATGTCAGGTTGTCCCGATAGCCATCGGAAACCAACTTGTCGCTTTTTACATTTCAAACGACTTCGACAGGCCTGCCTGTCCGGCAGGCAGGCTCAGTCTGACACACATTTAGATTTTTAGAGATACCCTTACTTATCTCGCAATCTTTCAAAAAATTGACTCAGCAGTTCCTGGCTTTCGGCTACACAAACGCCTTTTTTAATTTCTGTTTTTGGGTGTAGCAGGTTTTTTTGATGCATCGAGAAACCCCTTTGTACGTCATCTGCCCCGTAAACGAGCTGCTGCAATTGAACCCAATGCAAAGCCCCGGCACACATTACGCAGGGCTCTAGCGTTACATACAGCGTGCATTCATTTAAATATTTAGAACCCAGTTCGTAAGAAGCTGATGTAACGGCCAGCATTTCGGCATGTGCGGTGGCATCAGTCAGTAGCTCTGTTTGGTTGTGCGTACGCGCAATGATCTTGTTTTGGCAAACTACAATGGCTCCCACGGGCACTTCACCCAACTCCAATGCTTTTCGGGCCTCTTTCAAGGCTTCTTGCATATAGTATTCGTGCGATTTTTTTTGAGCTAAGATTTCCAACCTGTACTGTTTATTCTTTCAACTTCACGGAAGTCATCATAGCGTGTACTATGGGTTGCCACTCACTTTTTAGATCTTTTGGACAAGAGAATGAAAAAACAATCGCCCTATCTTTCTTAATCAGATATTGAATATAAGTGTAACGAAAAACGGCTGACTGTTCACCCTCTTTCATTCGATTTCCGTTTACTCGTGATTCAAATTCAAAAAAAATGAATTTGCGTTTGTTGACCATCTTTACACCTTGATCAATAAAATCAACACGATCAAACAGATTCATGATTCCTGCTTTGAAAAACTTCTGTGCCATTTCAGTATTACCGTCTGGCCATTGGGTGGCTGACGTGTTTATACTAAAATCAGCGGTTCTATTACCATTCGTATAGGCTGCCAATGGAGCCCGCACCGAAGGGTAGCGTTGCACAATGTCGTCTGGCGTCATGGGTGTCAACTCGCTGGGCATAGAAACGGTGATGCCTTCTGCCACTTTTGTCTTTACCAACTTACTTTGGCTGAAACCGAACAGGAAAACACAGAGGAAAATGATTGATTTTGGCATAGTTAGTGGCATAATGGATTGATCTTTTAATAACGCAAGAGATATCCTTTTATTAATTTGCGCCTTCAAATTTAATCATTTTGCTATGCTCAGGACTCATACGTGCGGTGAACTTCGAATTGGTGATGTAAACAAGGAAATTACCTTAACGGGATGGGTGCAGCGGCAGCGCGATAAAGGCAGCTTACTGTGGATCGATTTGCGCGATCGGTATGGCGTTACGCAGCTTTTCTTAGAAGAAGGCAAGTCGGAAGCCAGTTTGATTCAATTGGCAAGAACCATGGGAAGGGAATATGTTATCAAAATAACAGGCATTGTTGCCGAGCGACTTTCCAAGAACGATAAAATGCCAACGGGCGATATTGAAGTAAAATTGACTTCGCTCGAGATTTTAAACACATCAAAAACACCACCTTTCACCATCGAAGACCAAACCGATGGGGGAGAAGATCTGCGAATGAAGTACCGCTATCTGGACTTGCGCAGAACAACTGTACGTGAAGGGTTGCAGCTAAGACATAAAATGGCTCAGCAAACCCGTCTCTATTTAGATAGCCTGGATTTCATTGAAGTCGAAACTCCGGTTTTGATCAAATCAACACCGGAAGGCGCGCGCGATTTTGTCGTTCCTTCCCGCATGAACCCTGGGGAGTTTTATGCATTACCGCAGTCGCCTCAAACATTTAAGCAACTGTTAATGGTTTCGGGATTTGACCGCTATTATCAAATTGTAAAATGTTTTCGCGATGAAGATTTACGAGCCGATCGTCAACCGGAATTTACCCAGATCGACTGCGAGATGGCCTTTATCACACAAGAAGATATTCTTAAAACTTTTGAGGGATTGATCCGCCACCTTTTCAAATCCGTGAAAGGCATTGATATGCCGTCAGTGCCTCACATGACGTATGACGATGCGATGAAATATTACGGCTCCGATAAGCCCGACACTCGGTTCGAGATGAAATTTGTTGAGCTGAATGATGTAGCAAAAGGCAAAGGATTTGTTGTGTTCGATGATGCCGAGCTGGTCGTTGGAATTTGTGCAAAAGGATGTGCAAGCTATACCCGCAAACAGCTAGACGAGTTAACGGAGTTTGTAAAGAAACCACAAATAGGTGCCAAGGGAATGATCTACTTGCGCTGTGAGGCAAACGGCACGTACAAATCATCGGTTGATAAATTTTATGATGAGATTGAATTGAGCCGATGGGCGCAGAAGTTTAATGCCGATGCGGGCGATCTTATTTTGGTATTGTCAGGCGAAAAAGAAAAGACCCGGAAAGCACTTGGCGAACTTCGGCTACACCTGGCGAACCAATTGGGGCTTCGCGATAAAAACAAATTTGCACCACTTTGGGTAGTAGATTTTCCGTTGTTGGAATACCTGCCTGCCGGCCAGGCAGGGAATGAAGAAATGGGCCTGCCTGCCGGGCAGGCAGGCCGTTGGCATGCCATGCATCATCCGTTTACGTCACCCAAGCCGGAAGACATGGGATTACTTGATAGCGATCCCGGAAAGGTTCGCGCAAACGCTTATGACATGGTTTTGAACGGAACTGAAATAGGGGGCGGTTCAATCCGTATTCACGACCGCGCCACACAACAACTGATGTTTAGCAAATTGGGATTCTCGCCAGAAGAAGCGAAAAAACAATTTGGGTTTTTGATGGAGGCATTTGAATATGGAGCACCTCCACATGGTGGCATCGCGTTTGGGTTCGATCGACTTTGTTCTCTTTTTGGAGGAGCCGATTCGATCAGGGATTTCATTGCGTTTCCAAAAAACAATGCGGGAAGAGATACGATGATCGATACGCCATCTACTATCTCACAAGAGCAGTTAAAAGAATTAAGCATTGATGTGAAGATAAAATAAGGATGAATCATTTTAGCCTGAATAAGCTGGTCATTCTTATCGCTGCATCGTTTATTTCGTGCGATACCGGTAAGGAATGTTGTGCGCAGAATCCAATCGGTCAACCTTCTTCAATCAGTTTAGGGATCACCGGAGACGCAGCCGATGTGCAGACCACTACGCAATTTGGTGTTGTGCTTATGGGGGGAGGAACAGATGTTGACGAAGCCATCAAATGGATGATAAACAAAAGTGGGGGAGGAGATTTTGTAGTGATCCGTGCTACTGGTTCTACCGGGTACAACGATTACATCAAACAATTGGGCAATGCCAATTCAGTCGAGACTCTCTTAATAGACTCAAGAGACAAGGCGAATTTGGCAGAGGCATCAGCGAAGATTAGAAATGCAGAAGCCTTATTTATTGCCGGTGGCGACCAAAGCAATTATGTCAAGTATTGGGCAGACACGGAAGTTTCAAAGGCAATTAAATTTCTCATTGAATCAAAGAAAGTTCCAATTGGGGGTACAAGTGCAGGCTGTGCTGTTTTAAGTGAGTACATTTTCGATGCGAAAAATGGCAGTGTCATTTCCAATGAAGCATTGACAAATCCGTATGATCCTTTGGTAAGTATTTCCAAGAGTTTTATTCTAGTGCCTGTTTTAAAAAATGTAATTGCAGACCAACATTATTCGCAACGCACCAGGCAGGGGAGGCATGTGGCTTTTATGGCACGTCTGATAAAGGACTTCGCAGTTCCTTCCCCCATCGGCATTGGCGTAGATGAAAGAACGGCTGTCGCGATTGAAGAGAATGGAAGCACTAAAGTTTTTGGATCTGGAACTGCGCATTTTTTATTTGCTGGTTCGATACCAGAGCAATGCGAAGGTGCCAAAAAATTGATATGGAATAACCAAGGTAAGGCGCTGCGATTGTATGCGCGCGTAGGTAGCGCAGTCGGGACTGAGGGGATAAACGTATTACAGACGCCTGTCGCGCCACCAGATCAGTATTGGAGTGTTATTGACGGAGAGTTGAAAGTCAACTAACGCATTCCTTCTACTTCTGCTCAATTAGTTTTTGGATGGCCAGGTATTCATCACGAAGGCGTGCAGCTTCCATAAACTCTAGTTCTTTAGCGGCCTTCTCCATCGCTTTTCGAGTTCGGTCACTCATAGCAACAAGCTCTTCTTTGGTGAGGTAAGCAGTTACAGGATCAGCCGCCAACGATTTTTCTTCGTCCTCGATGTAATAACGTTTGAGTGTTTTTTTGGAATCGGCCACTTTTGTTTGGCCGAGAATCGAGTCATGAGACTTTAAAATTGTCCTTGGAGTGATACCGTTGGCAAGATTGTAGTCTTGTTGAATTTTTCGTCTACGATTTGTTTCATCAATGGCATTTTGCATTGATTCGGTTACCCGATCGGCATACATAATCACTCTTCCGTTTTCGTTTCGAGCGGCTCGGCCAATCGTTTGAACAAGGGAACGCTGATTACGCAGGAATCCCTCCTTATCGGCATCCAGGATAGCCACGAGAGAAACTTCCGGCAAATCCAATCCTTCTCTAAGCAGGTTTACGCCTACTAAAACGTCAAAGACACCGAGACGAAGCTCGCGCAAAATTTCCACGCGATCCAATGTTTGTACTTCGCTGTGTATGTACCGACATTTTACACGCGCTCGCTCCAAAAACTTTGTTAACTCTTCGGCCATTCGTTTGGTGAGTGTAGTCACCAAAACGCGTTCTTTCTTTTTTACTCGTTCATCTATTTCTTCCAGCAAATCATCAATTTGATTCTTACTAGGACGCACGTCAATGATGGGATCGAGGAGTCCGGTAGGGCGAATGATTTGTTCTACTACGATTCCCTCTGATTTTCTCAACTCATATTCGGAAGGCGTGGCACTTACATAAACAACCTGTCCAAGTATGGCCTCAAATTCATTAAACGTTAATGGTCGGTTGTCAAGTGCAGAAGGCAATCGGAATCCATAGTCGACCAGGTTTACTTTGCGCGATCGATCACCTCCCCACATAGCGCGTACCTGAGGCACCGTTACGTGGCTCTCGTCTATTACCATCAAAAAGTCATCAGGGAAATAGTCAATTAAGCAAAAAGGTCTTGCACCAACGTTACGTCTGTCGAAGTAGCGCGAGTAATTTTCGATGCCGCTACAATAGCCCAACTCACGCATCATCTCCAAATCAAATTCAGTCCGCTCTTTTAGTCTTTTTGCTTCCAGATGCTTTCGTTCTCCTTCAAACATTTCTACTTGTAACACCATGTCATCCTGAATCTCGCGGATGGCTTGCTGCAACATATCCTTTCCGGTAACAAACAGGTTGGCCGGGAAAATAACACTTTGCTTTTCGTCCGAAATCTTCTTTCCCGAAACCGGATCAATCAATTGGATGGACTCAATCTCATCACCAAAAAAGTATACTCGCAGTGCATAATCTGCGTAAGCAAGAAAGATGTCTACCGTATCACCTTTCACGCGAAAAGTTCCGCGTTTAAATTCTGCCTCGGTGCGACTGTACAATATGTCAACTAGTGCGAAGAGCAGCTTATTGCGAGGAATGATTTCTCCCACTTTTAGTTGAATTCTATTCTTACCAAATTCTTCGGGGTTCCCAATACCGTAGATACAGGAAACAGAAGCCACCACGATCACATCTCTTCTTCCGGAAAGCAAAGCAGAAGTCGCACTCAATCTAAGCTTTTCGATTTCTTGATTGATCGATAAGTCTTTTTCAATGTAAAGATTGGAGGACGGGATAAACGCTTCCGGCTGATAGTAGTCGTAGTACGAGATAAAATATTCCACTGCATTGTGTGGAAAGAACTGCTTGAATTCACCATACAACTGGGCGGCTAGCGTTTTGTTGTGGCTTAGAATAAGAGTTGGTTTATTCGTTTTGGCAACAACATTTGCGATCGTAAACGTCTTTCCCGATCCGGTAACCCCTAACAAAGTTTGATGGACATCTCCGGCATTTACGCCTTTGACAAGTTGTTCAATTGCCTTAGGTTGATCACCGGTGGGTTCGTACTCACTCGTTAATTCAAAGTCCATAAGGAATTGTCTGTGTTGAAACTAAAATTGAAGCGGCATTTTACAATACCACTAATGGCAAGAACAAGGAACTAATTGTTCCAAATGGCCCATGCCTTCTCAGCCTGGATGTGCAACATTTCCAAGCCGTTTTTGATGGTCGCTCCGCGCATTTCTGCTTTCTGCAAGAACATCGTGCGTGCAGGATTGTAAATCAAATCGTAAACAAAGTGCTGCGATGTCAAGAGTTCATAATTGATCGAGGGCATTGCATTTGTTTCTGGAGACATGCCCAACGGAGTGCTGTTGATGATCAGCGTAGCATCTGTAATCAGGTTTCCATTTTTTTCTAATGCCTCGTATGTCAAATCTGCTTTTCCTTCTTCGCGAGATACGACTTTAAAAGGAATCTTTAGTTTTCGCAACGCTTGTTGTACGGCTTTGGAAGAACCGCCTGATCCAAGTAGTAAAGCAGAGGCATTTTCAAGTTTCGGAAACCACTTTTCGAGGGTCTCATAAAACGCATCACTGTCCGTATTGAATCCTTTCAGCTTTCCGTTCTGTATTTTAATGACATTGACAGCTCCGATTTTTTTTGCTTCTGAATCAATATCGCTCAAGAGCTTGATCACCTTTTCTTTGTAGGGAACCGTTACGTTTAGGCCATACAATTCAGGATTGTCTTCTAATAATTTCTTTAGCTCTTCTACATTACCCAAAGGATAAAGGTCATAGTGATAGTCGCGCAGCCCTTCTCTAAAAAACTTTTCATCAAAAAAAGATTTTGAGAATGAATGAGAGACAGTCGAGCCGATTAAGCCAAATTTCTTTTCCATAGTTTTAATTTTTTGTTCTAAGAAGGGCAGCAATTTTTTCTAAAGCCACCACTAAAAAAATACCCAAAGCTGCGAATAGAATCGCTTGGAATAGCAAAGGATCGTTACCCGTCTTGGCCAAGTATTGTCCTGGCCAAATACTCTGATCGAATGCGGGCACCTGGTTGCCGGCATGATCCATGCGGTAGGCAATAATTTCCTTCCAGGGCCAAACTTTATTGAGAGAACCTATCATAAAACCAGATAGTAAAGCTAATGCAGGGAAACGATAATGAGTAAACACCCAGCCTAATATTCTGGAAAAGCCTAATAGTCCTAAAAAACAGCCAAAAACAAACACAAAAATGACCGGAATATTGAACGTTATCAACGCATTGATCATGTATTCATATTTACCAATCAACAAAAGGATAAAGGCGCCTGATATACCGGGAAGAATCATCGCACAAATAGCCAACGCTCCGCAGAAAAATATAAAAGGCAAATTCGTGGGTGTTTCGGTAGGCGAAAGAACCGTAATAAGATAAGCGATGACAATGCCCGCTAAAAATGAAACGATACTAGATATGCTCCAGACCTTAATATCGCGCATGATCATAGGTGAAGAAACCAAGATCAATCCAAAAAAGAAGGACCAAATTTGAATCGGGTGATGTTCAAGAAGGTACGTCATTAACTTTGACAACGACAGTAAACTGGTAACAATACCAGCTAATACAGTGATCAAAAAGTTGGCGTTTATCTTCTTCCAAAAATCAGCGATTTTAAATTGCAACAAAAGGCGGAAGGCGTTGACGTCAATGGATTGGATAGAGTTGATTAGCTCCTCGTAGATGCCGGAAATAAAAGCAACGGTTCCACCGGAGACACCAGGGATTACATCTGCACCTCCCATGCCGATGCCTTTTAAATAGAGTAAAATATAATCTTTAGGTCTTCTCACGTACTAGTCAGCCTCGAATGCAGGCGTTGAGTTATCCTTTTTTCTTTCAAGACCCAGGAAATGTAAAAAAGTATCTCCTCTGAGACCCAGACGAATCGTTTCTAGCGGAATGATTTCGTTGGGTGCGATGTTTCCCAGATTTACGTTGGCCCCCAATAATTTAATGAACCACACCTGTTGTGCTTTTTGAGGTGCCTCCCAAATTATTTTTTCAAACGGAATTTTTGTAAGAATTTCTTGCACTAAACCGGATCTCACTTCTCCACTTGATCTAAATAACCCTACGTTGCCACCCTCTCTCGCTTCCCCAATAACCTTCCACGCACCGGCATCAAGTTCTTTTTGCATCAAATCAATCCATTGGTAGGGTGGAATAATCTTGTCTGCGTCCTTGGATCCAACTTCTGATAAAACAGTCACCTGTTTGGAAAGTTTGGCGATGTAGTCCAGTTTCTTATCGTGGTCTAGGTCGATAGAGCCATCAGAAACTTCTGCAAACGTCATATCATACTTATCGAGTACTTTTCTATAATCTTCAAATTGGTCGCGTATGATGAATGCTTCGAACAGCGTACCACCAAAATAGCAGGGGATACCAGCATCTCGATAAACTTTTAACTTGTCTTTTAAATTGGGCGTCACAAAAGATGTTGCCCAACCTAGCTTGACAATATCAACATGGTCGGCTGCAATGCTCATGAAGTCTTCGGCTTCGCGTACGCTCAGTCCTTTGTCCATGGCCATAGTGAAACCTTTTTGCCTGGGCTTTTTTGTTCGCTCAGGTAAATTGTTCAGGTGGTAGTTCATTAGGAGTTTTCTTTTCTAAACTGATCGATGATTTTATAGAGGGCTTTTTGAGTCTCTAATTTCGGAAAAAACTCGAATAGAATCGTATGCCCTTCAAAGTCCAAAATTAATGCATTTTCCAGATAAGTAAAGGCTTCTTTAAATTGCCCCGACTCAACTAAGTAGATGGCCATCCGATAAAGAAAATCGGGTTCTTTAGGCGCGTCTACCATACCTTGCGATAAAACATCAATGGCCTTATCAGGTTCGCCTTGTTCATAATATATGAAAGACCAATTAAGCCATATCTCTTTGTCTTCGGGTGCAAGATTTGCGGCCTCCTCATACGCACTGATGCTGGAAATAGTGTTGCCAATTTTAAATTCAGCATGGGCTGCGGCTTTCCAGTATTCAGAATTGAGGTGATTAATCTTAATAGCCTTGTTGAAGAAATGCAGCGCCTGATACCATTTTTCCTGTTTTTCTAAACAACTGCCGGCACCAAACCAAGCTTCATCGTAGAGTGAATCTAGTTTTGCCGACTTCTGAAAGTATTTTAATCCTAAATCAAAATGCCCCATATTTTCGTAGGCGGCACCGATGCAACAATAAACCTCGGGACTAGGGCCTTCAATTTCGACTGTTTTATTGAATTCCTCCAATGCCTCCTTGTACTTCTCAAGGTTCATCAACGAGTTGCCCATATTGAAGTGCGCGGAGGCAAACGTGTCATCGATGGCAAGGGCATAGCCATATGCTTCAATTGCTTCGTCAAACTTCTCTAACTTATTGCAGACAATACCCAAGTTATACCAAGCAGCAGCTGAGTACGGATCTTCATCAATAAATTTTCTGTAGTAGGATAGGCTACCTTCTAATTGTCCCGCGATATCTAAGCAGAAGGCTAGTTCATAGAGTGAGCCCTCATGATTTATATTTTCTTCGATTGATTTTTTGTAGGACTCAATTGCTTTATCGTATTCTTCCAGGCTTTGATAGGCTAATCCAATGTTATAGTAGATGTCGTCTTTTTCGTCATCGGCAAAAGAAAGAATTTCTTCATACAAAGAGATGGCGTCCTTGTGTTTTCCTTGCAGTGATAAAATAGAGCCAATCGAGAGGTAAATCTCGATATCCATCGGGTGTAAATTGCGCGCCTTTTCTAGCAACTCCAGCGCTTCTTCGTATTGTTCTAAATTGGAAAGAATTTGGGCTTTTATTGCTATCAGACCGGTAGAGAACGGAAATTGTTCCATGGCCTGATTAATGGCAGCCAAAGCTTTTTTAAACTTTAACTTTTCCATATAATGATCAACGATTACTTCATAGGCATCGATGTCAAAATATCCAATTGAATTAGCCCGTAGATTTTCTTCGTATCGCTTGATCAACTCCTCTTCTTCTTCCCTCTTTCTGAATTCGTGGCTCATCGGTCGAAAGGTTTTCCTAAAGTAAGGAAAATTTTCAGCAGTAACAATTTTACCTTACAATTCTTGCAAAGTTCTTGCAATTAAAAGTAATCAACAAGTTGTGTTTGTTATTTGTTTGTGCTATAAGTGCGCAAATAATACTCGCAGCAGTAATCAATTGTTTTGTCTAGCGGATGGTACTTGATACCCAAATCGTAAATTGATTTTTGATTTGAAAAAGTAAATTTTTCGCTGGTGGACTTAACGGACTCTCGAGTGACCAATGGATGAGTGTTGAATAGCCAACTCTTCATTTCTTCAAGTGTCGCAATGGCGTTTACCAGAAAGGGGTTGACTTTTATAGAGGGTGCTTTTTTCTGGAGACGTAAAGCTATTTTTTCGAACAAGTCTTTGTAGGTGATCACTCCACCACTTGCAATAAAACGTTGGGCTAAGAAAGTTTCATTCAATAACTTGAATACAATCTCCACCACATCACGTATGTCAACATAGTTGCATTGACCGTTGCTATAAAACATATTTTCCTTCCAAACATATTGAAAGAGTTTCGAACTGCTCTTTTCCCAATCGCCTCGGCCAAGGACCAAAGATGGATTTACGATAGAAGCTGGAAGGCCTTCTTCTATCCCCCTGTAGATCTCCAACTCTGCCAAATATTTTGATCTCGCATAAGACGAGTTAAAAGGGCTTTCTTCCCATTTGTTCGTTTCATCAATAAGGGAGATTCCCTTCTGGCGACCAAGTGCAGCAACAGAACTGATATGTATCAATTTCTTCACTCCGTTGGCAAGACAAGCATTTACTACATTTTTTGTACCCTCGACATTTACCTGAAACAGCTCTCTTTTTTCTTTGGGGTCGAACGAAACCTTTGCCGCTGTATGAATGACAACGGAGGCATTTCTAAAACATTCATTCAAAGAACTCACATCAAGGATATCCCCGGTTTTCCATTCAATTTGTTGAACGGATGGGTCGGTTAAACGCATGTCACTGGATTCTCTTTTTAAGCAGCTCAGAGAAACGCCTTCAGAGAGTAGTCGCTGTGCAATCGCGGAGCCAATCAACCCATTACCACCGGTAATAACGATCATAGTACTAAAGGGTATTGTTCAGTAACGAAAGGGAACATGCTCTTTGATAATGCTTGTTTTTTTGCAATGCCTTCAACATTTTTGATTGTACTGGATTATGACAATCGCTCCCCAAGAAATCGACCCATCCTTTGTCGATTAATTGAAGCGCCATTTTCTGAACCGATTTGGAATACATACCCCCGATGGAAAGAGAGTTTACTTGAAAAAATACGCCTCTATTTCTTAGGTCCTCTGCTTTCTCCATCGTCATATAGCCATATCGTTCGGGGTGGGCGAGTACCAAACGATATCCCTGCGAGGAAGCTTGAAAAATGAATTCTTTCATTTGCAAAGGCTCGCTTATGAAGTTGGTTTCAAAGAGTAAGTACTTGTCTCCAAAAGTAAGCAGCGATTCTTTATTGATTATTCGCGCGTAAAGAAACTCGTCCAGGTAATATTCGGCAGCCGCTTGCAACTCGATGTTGATCCCGTTGTTTGCTAACTCCAGCTCTAGTTCTTTTAATCCCTTTTTTATGCCGGTTGGTTCGTTTCGATAAGTGTCATTCATAACATGGGGTGTCGTAACCAGTTTCTCAAACCCCATTTCCACAAGATCGTTAATTACTGCAATCGCTTCTTCCAAGCTCTTTACACCATCGTCTAATCCTGCAAGGAGATGGGAGTGTATGTCCACTTTGAGTGGAATTTTTGGAACTTCAGTTTTTTTGTTGAAAAGCGAGAACACTATATTTTTACTAAATCTCTCCACCCTTTGCGCTTAGGCCGATCTTCATAATAGCCATATCCATACGTTTTTCCTGTAGTAGGCAGTGCATTTAGTACAACGGCTAAATTCGTCAGTTTATGAATGCTAGAAATTCTATTTAAGGTGTTGACAAATTCCTTTTTCGAATAGTTTGCGCGCAGCACATAAATAGACAAGTCAGCACGTTTCATTGCCATAATTCCATCTGTCACTAATCCAACGGGTGGGGTATCTATAACTATAAAGTCGTAGGCTTCTTTAAGTTCTTCCAGTAAATTTGTAAACTCTCCGTTTAGAAGTAACTCAGAAGGATTGGGAGGATGAGGACCGGCTGGAAGGAAATCAAGATTTTCGAGGCCAGTTGATTGAATACAATCGGCCCAGGTAGTTTTCTTAATTAACGTTGTACTTACCCCTTTCGATGGATCAAGCGCAAGCATGGAGCTTTCATTTTTTTGCTTTCTCATGTCCAAGTCAATTAACAAGACTTTTTTCTTTGACATAGAAAGCACCCCTCCCAGGTTGGAAGCCAGAAAAGATTTCCCCTCTCCCGAAATGGTAGATGTTACGGTGATAATTTTTTTATGACCTCCAATAGTAAAAAAGTCCAAGTTCGTTCGAAGGGATCGGAAAGATTCACTGACCATTGATTTTGGATTATCCACAACATGAAACAGTGAATTTGATTTTCGGTGAGAGGTAGGAATTACCCCAAGAAGCGGCACATGAATTGATTTTTCAACTTCTTGTGCGCTAGTAATTTTGTTGTTTAGCAAATAGGAGATTCCAAGAAAAAAGAAATTAAGAACAAAACTAGCGACCAACCCAATTCCCAAAATCAACAATTTTTTTGGTGAAATGGGAACCGTTGGAAGGGATGCCGGTGAGAGAATCTTGAAATCAGGCACATTGCCAGCCTGCGCAATTTCAAATTGCGCTTTGGATTGCATCATCGAAAGATAAAATTCTTCATAAAGCTTATAAAATCGTTGGTTTTTGGAATACTGTGTATTTTTGTCGGGCATGGTGGCAAAACCTTTTTCCAGATTTTCCTTGCTTTGACGAAGCTCCGCCAATGTCTTAAGCCAATCGCTTTTTAATTCCGTCAGTTGTTTAAAGATTGTTTCTTTGGCCAAAGACACTTCTTTCTCTTTTTGCCGAAAGGCAAACGTGTTTTCATTGTAGGCCAAAGCCAATCGATCGCGATCTTGTTGTAATTTATTGAAGTCTTCTAATTTCTTGTTGATATAATCCGGTAAAAACCGTTGTTGTTGCAATGAAAAAGGAAGTTTGTTGTCGTTGATTTGTTCGATAATACTGTTAAGTTGTGCCATCTTCTTTGTCAGTTGAAAACGAGCGGAATCTGTCGCATTGATTGCCACAATAGTTCGTTTCAGATCTTGTGATAAGTCACTACTTTTATTTTGTAGTGTAAAGTTTTCAAAATAATTTTCGAAATTCTGCATTCTCTTCTCGACCTGATCGAGCTCATTGTTTAGCCATCCTATTTTTTGTCGGTTGGCAAGATTTTTTTGTTCGCTACTGTAGAAGATATAGAGTGAGTCAATTTTATTGACGATATCGTATGCTTTCTTGGCATTATTGTCTTTAAAGGCAACTCGAATAGTGTTAGCATTAAAGTTAAGTGGCGACACTGAAATATTCTGCGCTAGATAGGAGGTGAGTGATCCTTTGCTATGAATCACAAAAAAATATTTATTGTCACTAATCTCAAAATACTTACTTGGGCGAATGGTAAGACTGGTGGAATTTAGCCTAAAGGCCTCATTAAATTTCCTGTCTACGAACTCACCATCTGGATCAGTCTTGATTTTGAATGCCGTTTTGTCAATGATGTTGATATATATATATTGGTCAAATAGGCTGGATGCATCGCCTTCACTTGTAACTAAGAAGGGAGAACGCTGATACATTTCGTCCGTCAACACATTACCTATACTGTAGTAACTGGTGCCTATATCGAGAGAGTCAACTAACCTACTAAAGAAAACTTTGGACTTAATTTGTTCGATTTCGCCAGATATTAAATTCAGATTTTGGTCCTCCACAATGTTTTTTAATCCTAAGTCGGTGGCGTCATTCTTGATTTCCAATTTCATCTCGGATTCCGACTCAAATAAATCCTTCGTCCATCGAATGGACAAATAAGAGGCTGAGTTGCAGATTATAAAAAAGAATAAAATCCACCACTTGTTTTTCCGAACAACCGACTGGAGTTTATCGAGGTCTATCCCTTCGATGGGTCCGGTGTTTATAGGTTTATTGTTTTCCAATTTTTCTGTTCCACTATTTAAAAACTTCGTAAAAGAACCACAAGCGTAGTCAAACTGACTGCAAGGCTAAATAGTATAGCATTGTCTCTCAAGCCTTCCGTGAATGGCCTGCGAATAGGCTCAATGTAAACGACATCACCTGGTTCTACTAGCATGTTGCCCTCTTGAAATCCTTTAATGGTACTGAAATCAATGTCATAAACTCTATCGTTCCTGATCACTTTAATTTTGTTTGCCTTCGCGTCATTAGTGATACCTTTAGACAGCGCAAGTATTTCAATCAATCGTGTATTTTGGTTTGTCAACGGGATAACCAAACCTCCTGGAGCTCCTAACACCGTGACTCGTTTATTTGTGAAATTGATGATCACAAAGGGCTCCTTGAAAAACCTTGCGTATTCTTTTTGGGCTACTCCTTCAGCTTGCCGAAGTGTTAATCCCTCTACATTCAACTCTCCAATGACTGGGAATTTGACAATCCCGTTAAGTTCAACCAAGTAATTGATGACAATGATCTCGCCTGCATTAGGATTTACATTTGCGGAAGTCAATTCTGGGTTCGGATCGATAATCCTTTCTCCCTTGTTTGTAAAAACATCTAAAGTGAGCAGGTCATTTTTCTGAATGACGTAGTTTTTCTCTGCCTTTGACGCTCCTCGTTTGAATACCTCTGGTTTAGTATCATCCGTTGATCTAAACATAATGTTCTGCCTATAGGACGCACACGAAGAAAGAACGCACAGGGACAAAACAAGATAGTGTATTTTTCGCACAGCACTCGATTTCATTAGCGTCAAAGTAAGCAATTATTGAGCATAAATTAACGGGCACTTCAACTTTTTTGAAAAGTTATCTCAGTGTATTTCACGTATGTTAAAGCTGAATGTCTGGTCGCAAGTCGGCCAGTGCTGTAAGGTACTTACCAATGACTATCTTTTCGTCAAATTTTTCTACCATCTTTCTACGCCCATTTTCGCCTAATGTTTTTAGCGTAGCGTCATCAAAGTTAGCCATCTGAAACATTTTATTGGCTAAATCATCAGCATCTCTATGTTTACACAACAGGCCATTAAAGTTGTGGTCAACCACATTGTGGCATCCGGGTACGTCAGTTGCTACAATTGGTTTTGCTATACTTGACGCCTCAAGCAGTGTTCTGGGAGTTCCCTCGCGGTAAGACGGAAGCACGATACAATCCGCTTGCTCAATGAATTTACGTACATCTTTGGTTGTCCCCAAGTATTCGATCGTTGAAGACGTCACCCAATCTTCAATTACGTTCAATGGAATTCCGCGTTGGTGTTTGGGGTCTTTCGAACCTAAAATTTGAAATCTGGCTTTCAGTCCACTTGCTTTTAGTTTTTTTACGGCATCGATGAATTCTAAAATGCCCTTATCAGTAATTAAGCGGGAAATAAGCAAGAAGGTAAATTCCTTGTTGCGTTTGAAATCAGATGCTGTAAAGTGGGTTAGGTCTATCCCAGAACCCGGTAGTAGATCTGTAATTTTCGCAGAAATGATTTTCTTGTCAACGAAAAGAGCCAAGTCATCTGGGTTTTGAAAAAAAACCTTTTTCGGATACCGAAAAGCTAACTTGTAAAGAGAAATTGCGATTTTAGAAACCCAGTTGTCTTTCAAGAATATTGTCCCAAGCCCGCAAACATTGTTAACAACTGGAATACGCAACATTGCTGCGGCCAACGTGCCGTAAATGTTTGGCTTGATCGTGTAATGGAGCACCACATCAGGCCTCATTCTGCGATAGATCAAGAATAGCTCAACCACAAGTGCTGAATCTTTGATTGGATTTGCTCCCCGGCTGTCCATGCGCACATCATGGTGGATACAGCCAACCTCTACTAACTTTTCCGTGAAATCATCGTGGGGTGCCACTGTATGAAC
>JAJTGQ010000014.1 GCA_021299455.1 Flammeovirgaceae bacterium
AAGGGAAAGAATATGTAGAGACAGGGATTAAAAATTATCAGGCAAAGCTACAAGAGCGCGAACTCAAACTATTAACTTTATTGGCAAACAAACACGGAATACAACTCAACTACCAATAAAAAAGCAAGATGTCATTGGCAGGTTTGCAAGATTCTTGCAACAAATGGCTTTTCGCAAGTACGTCAGAAGGGCAGCCACATCATCATGCAGCTGAAAACAAATGATTCCACGATCACTGTTCCAGTGCCAGACCACAAAGAAACAAAAAAAGGCACGCTTCAATCCATCATTCGCCAGTCTGGCTTATCCAGAGAGTCATTTGAAAGTTGACTAATCCATCCTATACCCCTTCAAAATCGCCTTTGCCAAGGAGACTTTGTGCACTTCATCCGGGCCATCGTAAATTCTAGCTCCACGCTCGTGCCGATACCAAAAGGAAAGAAGCGTATCATCGGTAATACCCAAAGTTCCGTGTATTTGAGTGGTTTTTTCTTACGTTTTAACTTAGAAAGCCAAAACCCCCAATACATTTCTTTTCGGCTTTTTGAAAATTGATTAAAATATTTTTTACAAAAAAATTGCAAGATTGGGGGGGGGGTACTACTTTAGATTCATCAAAACAAATGTTGCGCAACTATTTTTTTTGGTAGGGAATTATTTTTCTAAACCATTAAATCAAAAAAATTTATGAAAAAGTTAAGTGTTTTTTTCGGATCTTGTTTGATTGTTCTGTTTTCAGTTTCGAGTAATGCATCTAGCACCCATACTTTGGATGCTTCAGTTAAAGATGATGGCGTAAGATGCAAAGTTTATAATGACAATGGTGGCTTGATTGCCAGCTGTTGGTTTTGCAATTGTGGTGCATTGGCTGCTGGTGCTCGTATTAAGAAATAATAATCAAAAATTATGAAAAAGCTATTTAGTTTTCTTGTACTTATCACAACAGTAAGTTTTTTGTCAAAAGCCAATCTCCAAATTGAAATTAATGATGCCAGTCAGGTAAAAAGTGAAGAGGGAATCAGGTGTAGAATTTACAACGATGCTGGAAATCTCGTAGCATCATGTTGGTTTTGTAGTTGTAATAATTTGGCGAAAGGTGCGTTAAACAAATAAGTATTCGAATTGACCAATGATCCGGACTAATAGCTAAAGCAAAGTTCGGATCATTTTTCCAATTACATAGGATTTTACATCCACTTAACTTTTGGATTTGCCTGGCAGGATTGAGGGCTAGTATTCATTTGAAAGCATCATCCAATATATCGAACATCAATCAAATATTGCCAAACTAGACTATGCAAAAAACAATCTTTATCCTTGTATTAATAATGTGTATAGCATTATTTGACTCATTTGCTCAAAAGAAATCAATGATATTGGTTTATGACTTTAATTCTTATGGTGGGTACAAATCGCAATTGAAGCTGTATGTTGATGAGCGATATGCCAAATTTGTATTTCATACGGAAGATGTAACCCTAAAAGGAGAGAATGACGAAGAGTATTATCATTACTTTGAACATTTCGAAAACTTTTATAACCTTAAAAATGGTGGAGTAATCGAGTACCGAAAGCTGAGGGACAGCACAAAAATTCAAGCTAGCTGGAAGAACTCAATAAAATGGAAAATAACAGAAGAAACTAAAGTGATCAATGGCTATAAGACCCAAAAAGCAACTGCAGAATCGTATAACACAGATGGCCGTGGAGATTGGGATTATGGAGATGCCATTGCTTGGTTTACTCAAGATATACCATTGCCCATCGGCCCCGAGAGATATTATGGATTACCTGGCTTAATTGTTAAACTTGAATTTGCAAAAAGACCGAATAAGGTGTTCATTTTAAATACCTTGGAATACAAACCATTTGTGCTTTCTGCGCCAAACTTTAATGCAGTAGTCGTAGCACCCGAGGAAATCGTGCGACCGAGTTTACTTAAAGACAAATTGAAAGACAAGAAGTGGCGTGCCGGTGCACGCGAGTTGCTACTTAATGATAATTAAGCGTGGCGCAACTTTTTTAATATCAAAATTATTTCTAAATTTTCTAAACCTTTGAAATTAAAATTTTATGAAAAGGCTGGGTGCATTCTTATTTTTTGTGGTTATTCTGTTTTTAAATTCTAAGAGCGTTAAATCTCAAGAATCAACCTTAAATGATGTAATACGTTGTAAGGTTTACGATGAAAATGGACATCTCTTAGCATCTTGTTGGTTTTGCGATTGTAATAAGTAAAATGAAAGTTTAAAGGAACTTATGTAAAAACAACCATAAGGCATTTGAAAAAAAGCCTCGAAGCCGTCTTTGATCACACTGAGAAGCAACCTATACAATGAGGCTGTAAAAAGCAATTGTTAACTCACAGTTTACTTATACTTTTGTTTAAGTTTTACGATTATTTTTCCAGCATACCCACTTGGATTTGCTAATAATGTTTAGGTTTATTAAGGGGTCTCCAATATAAAATACAAGGCAAAATTGATCCACAACTCCGTTGAAAAAGATATTTCTTCCATTATTACTAACTACATATTTTTTTAATAGCTTTTCACAGCTCACCCTCAAAGGCACGGCAACCGATAGTGTTACAAAGATGCCGATAGAGTATCTGCTCACTGCCATCTATCATTACAAGTCTGACAAAATAATCACGTATGCCTACACCGATCCACAAGGGAACTATACCTTGGTGCTACCGTATGCTGCGGGCATCTTCACCTTCAAAACACGTAGCTTAGAGTATGCAGACTATGCCCGCGATATTGTGCTGGGCGATGCCGGGCAAAAAGAAATTACTCTTTCTTTTGAGGTAGTACCTAAAATAAATGCACTCAGCGAAGTGGTGGTGAAGGCCAAGCTCTCGCCCGTGATTGTAAAAAAAGACACCATCATTTACGATGTGGCGCACTACACGCAGGTGGGCGACCAAACGTTGGAGGATGTGCTGCGCAAGATGCCCGGCTTTGAAGTGCAAGAAAATGGCGAACTGAAAATAAACGGCAAGCCAATTGCCAAAGTGCTGATAAACGGTGAAGAGTTTTTAAAAGGCGGTGCAGCCCTTAGCACACGTAGCATCAGCCCCGAGATGGTGCAAAGCCTTGAGGTGCGGCTGGACGAGAAGGATACTAAAATAAAAGAGAGCCTGCTCAACTCTGATAAAATGGTGGTGCTGGACATTAAGCTGAAAGACGATTTGGACAAATCTCTTTTTGGAAAAGCACGCATTACCTCAGGCTATCAAAATAATGCTGCGATAGGCGGCTACGCCAACCTTTTTAGGTTGGGCAAAAAGCAAAAGTACCACCTGCTGGGCGAGTACGATGCCTTCGGGCAGCAAACCATCTCATTGATGCAGATCAGTAACATTGGGCGAGAAGCATATCAAAGTATTTTCAATCTGCCTGCTAACTTCAATAGCCTGGCCGAAAACCCTGAATTCGACAAAGAAGTATATGGGTTCAAAGATTTTACACAGTCCAAGCAAGGCATAGGCGGCATTACGGCCAAGTACAACCTCTCTAAAAACTTGGAAATGTTTGTAGGCAGCTACAACAGTTTTGCAAAAGAAGGTGTGGGCAGCCAAACGCAGCAGCGCTTTTTTGATTCACCCACTTTTCAATTTTCCGATCAAAAAACGAACACTAACTATCTTTCGAAAAACAAAATCGATTTTGAGTACGACAACGAAAAAATAAAAGCCAACTACAATTTGAATGTGGTGCTTACCAACAAAAATTTGTCGGCCTTCAACCAAAGCGCGGCAGACGGGCATAATTTTTTGCTCGACAAAGGCAATCAAGCTGATGAGTTTTACAACAATTTTTTGTTTGAATATCTGTTCAATAACAAAATTGCCATTCAAAGCAAAGCCTTTTTTGGCGTGAGCAACAAATCCATTGCCACCAACCTTAGCCACAACCAACCGGCCTACGTAACTTATTTGGCTGATGACAATGGCCAAGTGGTAAACAACTTTTATCAAACCATCAACGAAAACAAAAAAGAGTTTGCGGCAGATGCCAAAGTACAAGCTCAAGGCAGCTTGGGCTCTTGGCAATTGGGCGTTCAGCTTTACGCAGAGCAGCGCGATATTGGCAAAGCGGCATTCAACAGCATCGCGCCAGAAAAAATTGCCCTCAACAACTCACTCTTTGCGGGGGTAACACCCACCTTGAACTACAGCAAGTGGATGCCCTACGCAGAGCACCGCATCAGTTTTGGCAAAGCCAGGCTCAACAATAAAATAGGGTTGGCCAGTTTACGTTTTCCTGTGCTTGATTTATCCTCTCAAAACGCGAGTTTGTTAGAATATGATGGCGGCCTTAAAATTGACTTTAACACCGAAGACAATTTTGCTTTTTCGTATTCTCAAAAAGTATCTGCCCACCCATTGCTGAATATAGCACGTGGTTACGACCTGATCGATTTTCAAACGCTCTCCACACCGCAGCTTACCAACCCCCGGCCACAACTGGAATCCACTATGCAGATGAGCTTCGACAAAGCCATCAACCCCATCAACACCGCTGCGCAAGTATTTGCGCTTTATGCGCAATCAAAAACCTACAATTCATTTGCTTTCAACACACAACCATTTATAGGGCTAAATGCCAATCAGCTTTCGGGAAATTACTTAGTGGCAGGGATGAAGCTGGCAACTATTTTTAACAAGTTCCCCTTCAATCTAAAGATAGAACCCACTTATCTCGCCAACGAAAACGATAATTTAGATGAGCAAAACAGAATCTATAAAACAAGTACACAACGAAAAATGTTGCAGTTGAGACTGTTGTCAAGTTTTGAAAAGAAGAACTACAACTTTGAACTCAAAGCAAAGTATTCTGATTTCAGGTTCGCCAGTGATATCACCTTGCCAAGCAACCAATATATGTTTTTGGCAGGCTTGATTTATAAGCAGACTTTCCTGCAAAAAAAATTGCTGGTGCAAACCTCGGTGCAGCGGGTAGATATTTGGGGTGGCGGCACGGCTGTTAACGTCAATCTCAATGCCCGTGCCCAATACACCATAAATTCTTTTTCTGCCTTTGTGGAGGGAGACAATCTGTTGGATAATCAATACTTCATCCGGCAAACCATTTTGCCCACTTACTTTTCTGAAAGCCAGCAATTTTTATTTGCGAGATTTTTTAGAATAGGTGTTGAATATTCATTCAAGTAAATATGACATCACTGTTCAATCGGGCTCATCCAAAGGGTCTTTTTGAGAAGATGGTTACTCCATCCCATACCCCTTCAATATCGCCTTCGCCAACGATACCTTGTGTACTTCGTCCGGGCCATCGTAAATTCTGGCACCACGTTCGTGCCGATACCAGAAAGAAAGCAATGTATCATCCGTAATGCCGAGTGCACCATGGACTTGAATTGCTTTGTCCAATGTTTTCATCAGCACATCTGCCACGAAAAATTTAATGGTTGAGATTTCTTCTTTGGCAGCTTTCGCGCCCTCCTTTTCCATTTTGTATGCCGTGTGCAAAACCATCAGTCGTGCTGCATTTATATTTGCACGACATTCCGCGATCCATGCCTGAACAATTTGTTGATGGCCTAGAAATTTGTGATCGCTTAATTTTCGGGTGGCCGCCCGGTTACACATTAAATCAAATGCCCGTTCACAAATGCCGATCCATCGCATGCAATGATGAATACGTCCCGGCCCCAATCGCGCTTGCGCCAATGCAAAACCTTGCCCCTCCTGACCGATCAAGTTTTCGATGGGAACCTTGCAATTGGTAAATCGTACTTCTGCGTGACTGAAATAGTCTTCGCCCGCCTCGCCCATGATTGAAATGTTGCGCACCAACTGAAACCCCGGATTTTCCAGTGGCACCAAAACCATGCTGGCTCGCAAATAGGGGTTTGGATTCTGCGCATCCGTCACCGCCATCACAATCGTAAAGTTGGCGCCATCGGCTGCGGTGGTAAACCATTTGTGCCCATTGATTACATATTGGTTCCCTTCCCGTTGTGCTGTTGTCGCCATATTCACCGGATTAGAACCGGCAAACTCAGGCTCAGTCATTGCAAAGCAAGAACGAATCTCTCCGTCCATAAGCGGGTGCAAATATTTCTTTTTCAATTCAGCGGAAGCGAACTGATGCATCAGTTCCATGTTGCCGATATCGGGGGCGTTGCAGTTAAAAATCAAGTGACCTAGGGGAGAAGTGCCTAACACTTCACTCACTTGTGCAAACTCCATTAAATTCAACCCCACACCCCCTTCTTGAGGTGATAAATGTGGAGCAAACAGTTTTTGAGTTTTCGCTTTTTCACGCAACGTTTTGATAATTGACAGCGATTGTCGAAACGGTTTGGTTATGATGCCCAACTCAATGGGGTACACTTCCTTTTTCAAGAAATCTTGGTACTGCGGAAGGAGGGCTTTTAGTTTTTCGGTGAGGAAGAGTTCAGTCATCCTGTAAATTAGAATTTTTCACGCAAAGGCGCAAAGACGTTCGAGAATTTGTGTCTGCCCCACCCATCAATAAGTCTGATGCTTTTTTCACAATTTTACTTAGATTGCCAACCCAGCAATGAAAAAACTATTCGCAATTGCTTTTGTGTGTCTCTTCTTACTGCATTTTGCGGGAGTATACACCTATTTTGGTGTGCGGCTGATGGCCATTCGGCAAGAGATGAAGCAGCTATTGAAATCTACCCCAGACCATCAGCTAGAATTGATTCGGCTCACAAAATCAGAATATCAAAAATCATTGCGCGAAGAGGATGAATTGGAGTTGAACGGTAAAATGTATGACATTGCCCGGGTGGAAGTGAAGGAAGGAATCTATTTTGTCTATGCCTTGCACGATAGTGCTGAGGACAACTTACTCGGGTTTTTAGATGAAGTGGTAAAACGTTCTTCGTCCGATAAAAAGCCTGTGCCCGCACAGTTGCTTCAATTTTTTTCATTGGATTTTATTTCGCCTCAAACTAAGATTTGCTTTGTAAGGGAACTGGCAGAAACTATTTCGCCAGCTTACCCAATGATGTACTCCGCCTTTTATCTCTCCATCGGCACCCCCCCACCTAGAGGCTGAATTTATCTTCTGTGTTTAGTTTTTACCATGGCGAGTACGCCATCGGTGTTTTTTCTATTTTATTCTAACCAAAAAATTTATGAAGATTTTTTATACACTCATAATTGTATTTGTATGCTTTTCCGCAAAAGCACAGTATTCGGAAAACGAAGAAAGTGATACGCTAAAGACTTCCTACTTGACGGAAGTTGTCATTTCTGCCAACAAGATTCCCGAGCAACGAAGAGAAGTAGCCCAGCAGGTATACATGATTCGCCCATCGGTAATAAAGTCTCTTAACTCGCAAACAACGGCCGACCTTTTACAAAATACGGGCATGATCGCAATGCAACGTAGCCAGCAAGGTGGAGGAAGCCCCATCATGCGAGGTTTCGAGGCCAGTCGTGTTTTGTTAGTTGTTGACGGAGTGCGGATGAACAACGCCATTTATCGCGCAGGGCACTTACAAAATGTGTTACGTGTGGACAACAACAACTTAGATCATGCTGAAATTTTGTTTGGCCCTTCCTCTACGGTGTACGGAAGTGATGCGTTAGGTGGTGTGATTCATTTCTACACACGCAATCCGCAGTTGTCAACTGTTGATGGCAAAACAAATACCTCTGGCGAAAGCTTTGTTCGACTTGGCTCTGTCAATGATGAAAAGACGTTTCATTTTGATTTGAACGTTGCTGATAATCGATTGGGGTCATTTACATCTTTTACATTAAGTAATTTCGGAGATCTCCGAATGGGCAAAGAAAAAAATCCGAATCTTGATCAGCCCTTTGGCTTGCGTAATCAATACGTGGTGCGTGCGCCAGACAATTCAGGTGATTTGTTGGTTGATAACGCAGACCCGTTAGTACAGAAATTTAGTGGCTATCGTCAATGGGATTTACTTCAAAAGTTTCTTTACAAAGCAAATGATCGCGTAAGCCATCATTTAAATTTTCAATATTCTAGTTCAACGAACATACCTCGTTATGATCGTCTTACCGATCCGGGCGCAAATGGCATCGGTTTGCGAACTGCAGAGTGGAATTACGGCCCTGAAAAACGGTTTATGGGAAGCTATTCCATTAAGGTGACAGATTTAGGAAAATGGGCAGATGGGCTAACTGCTACCGCGAGCTATCAAGATGTTGAAGAAAGCAGGATTACCAGAAATTTCAATAGCAATAATCGGGACAGCCGAGTTGAGAAAATCAGTGTGTATGGATTTAACATTGACTTTAACAAAGAAATCAAAGGACATAAAATCAGGTACGGATTTGATGGCCAATACAATGTATTAAATTCAACGGCCACTCGTACCAATATAACCAACCTATCCTTTTCGTCTGTCAGTACTCGCTATCCAGACGGGGAGAATGTAATGGGCTTGTATGCATTGTACATCACACACACGAAAGAACTATCGGAAAATCTTTTCCTGAACGATGGTATTCGCCTCGGATATAGCACTCTGTTTTCAAGCTTTAATAGTCAACAGTTTTTTGCGTTTCCTTTTAAAAGAATTAGCCAGGAAAACACATACGCCAGCGGAAACATTGGATTAGTATACACGCCCACTTCATGGAAATTCTCTTTGATGGGAAGTACCGGTTTCAGAGTGCCTAACTTTGACGATCTTTCCAAAGTATTTGATACGCAAACCGGCACCTCAACTTCTGCAGGTACGCTTGTGTTGCCAAACTCAGAACTAGGGCCTGAACGCACCATCAATGCAGATTTGGCTGTAACTCGTTTCTTTGGTGCAAAAGCACGATTAGAAGCGGTAGGGTTCTATACTAAATTCTTGGATGCGATAGTCGTGAGGCCTTCCTCCTACAACGGCCAATCTACCATTACTTACAATGGGTTTCCTGCCAATATTTTTACAAGTCAAAATGCAGCGGAGGCTTACTTGTATGGCTACACGCTTGGTGGACGATATGATTTTACACAGCAATTTTCACTTACTGCTTCTTATAATTTTACTTATGGACGAGTTCTAAACCCGGGTAGTACCGAAACACCATTGGATCACATTGCACCAGCTTTTGGCAGAGGTGGGATTCTCTATTCCACCAAAAAAATCCGAGCCGAAGCTTTTCTTAATTTTAGTTTAGAAAAAAGTTTGGGTGATTATAGTAATAGCGGTGAAGATAATCTTCAATATGCTACGCCTACCGGCATGCCAGGATGGTACACCATTAATCTTCGCGGCTCTTATGAGATTAACAAGACCTTTGTGGTGCAAGCAGGTATTGATAATTTAATGGACATTCAATACCGTACGTTTGCGTCTGGCATCAATGCACCCGGAAGAAACATTTTTGGAACACTGCGTGTGAAATTTTAATTTTCTCTATAAGCCCTTGTGCCTTCGTGTCTTAGTGGTTAGAACTTTACCACTAGGCACTAAGACGCAAATCTAATTCTTAAAACGAAGTTTAAAGAACAATAAGATCCCGGCCAAAATTAGTGTGAGCAAATTAGCAGTAATCACGGGTATATCGTTTACCAAAATACCGTACGCTAACCACATCGCTACGCCTAAACAGAAAAGCGAAAACATACCGAGTGATAAATCTTTGGCGGAACGGCTCTTCCACGTCTTGATTACTTGAGGAAGAAATGCAATAGTGGTGAAAGCGCCAGCCGAAAGGCCAAGAAGTTGTGTTGGGTTCATGGGTAGTTTTTTAACTAAGGCGCAAAGCTAATTCATCCACTTGATGAAAATCCAGCGATGTAATCTTTTCAACATTTGAGACTATTAAACCGATTGCGGGATTTTTAATGCGCCTCCAGCCAATTCTTCCCCACCCCCACCTCCACCTCCATAGGCACATCCAAAATCACGGCAGATTTCATGAGTTCTTTGATGTTAGGCTTCACGATTTCAACTTCATCTTGATGAAGATCGAACACCAATTCATCATGCACCTGCAAAATCATTTTCGTTTGCAGCTTTTCCTTTTGTAGCCAACGATGAATATTGATCATGGCAATTTTTATGATGTCTGCGGCACTTCCTTGAATAGGCGCATTGATGGCGTTGCGCTCTGCAAAGCCCCGGGTAGAGATATTGCGCGAGTTGATGTCACGCAAATATCTTCTTCTTCCTAAAATGGTTTCAACATATTCTTTTTCACGGGCGAGGTTGATACTATCGTCCATATATCGCTTGATGGCGGCAAACTCTTTAAAATAGGATTCTATAATTTCAGCCGCTTCCGTTCTGGAAATGTTAAGATTCTGCGCCAATCCAAAAGCAGTGCTCCCATATAAAATTCCAAAGTTCACTTCTTTTGCCTTACGCCTCATATCAGGCGTTACCTTATCAATTTCTACTTTGAAAACTTTGGCAGCAGTTGTGGTGTGAATGTCTCGTCCTAATCGAAATGCTTCAATCATTGTTTCATCCTTCGCGAAAGAGGCAGCGATGCGTAATTCGATTTGCGAATAGTCGGCAGACATGAAAAGAAAATTCTTATCACGTGGCACGAAGGCACTGCGTATTTGTCTTCCTTTTTCTGTACGGATGGGAATGTTTTGCAAATTGGGATTGTTAGAACTTAGCCTACCCGTTGCTGCGACTGCCTGTCGGTAATCTGTATGTACCCGGTGATCGAATTGACTTACCATTTTTGGAAGTGCATCTACATACGTGGATCGCAGTTTTTCATACTCACGATAGTCTAATATCTTCTTGGCGATTTCGTGTTCGTCTGCCAATTTGGATAAAACCTCCTCGCCCGTTGCATACTGACCCGTTTTCGTTTTTTTAGTTTTATCCATCAGCTTCATCTTGTCGAACAAGATTTCGCCTAGTTGCTTGGGCGAGCC
>JAJTGQ010000133.1 GCA_021299455.1 Flammeovirgaceae bacterium
AATTCGAGCCACTATCTACGTGGAGCGTGATTCGCAAAAGGGAATTCTGATAGGAAAAGCAGGGAGCTCTCTGAAAAAAGTTGGAACCGAGGCGAGAGCTAGTATGGAAGCATTCTTCGGTAAGCAGGTGTTCTTAGAGACTCATGTGAAAGTGGCCAACAATTGGCGAAAAGAGAAATTGAAGTTGAAACATTTTGGATACATAGAATAATTGGGCAATGGGTCGATTAGCCAATTCGTCAATGACAATTTGGATTCTAGTCGGCACATTTGCGCATCGAAAATTGAGCATTAACGAATGGCAAACATTGTAGCAATAGTAGGTAGACCCAATGTGGGTAAATCAACTTTTTTTAACCGCTTGGTAGAACAAAGGCAGGCTATCATGGACGACATGCCGGGTGTTACGCGCGACCGACATTATGGGTATGCACAATGGACCAACAAGTTTTTTACAGTTATCGATACAGGTGGTTACGTTACTGGCTCAGATGATAAATTTGAGTCTGCCATTCGCAGACAGGTGGAGCTAGCGCTGGAAGAATGCTCAGCCGTTATTTTCATGGTGGATTGTAAAGATGGGTTGACAGGTTACGATAAAGAGTTTGCCAAGGTGATTCGTAAATCAAAGAAACCGGTATTTGTTGCCGCCAACAAAGTGGACACGCCTGCAAAGGCTATTGAAGCGAACGAGTTTTACGAGCTGAACTTAGGCGAGGTTTATCCCATTTCCGCTGAGAACGGATCTGGCTCTGGTGAGCTATTAGACGAGCTAGTTAAAATTTTTCCTGAAGAGGGCGTGGAAGACCCTGACGCTGGTATACCCAAAATTGCAATTGTTGGAAGGCCTAATTCTGGGAAATCATCTTTACTCAACGTGCTTTTAGGAAACGAGAGAAGTATTGTAACAGAAGAGGCAGGTACTACGCGCGATGCTATTCATTCGCGGTACAAAATGTTTGGGAATGACTTCATTTTAATTGATACAGCAGGTATACGAAAGAAAAGTAAAGTTACAGAAGACATCGAATTTTATTCTGTGCTTCGTTCGTTGCGTGCACTTGAGGAGAGCGATGTGTGTATTGTCGTGATTGATGCGGAGCGTGGTCTGGAGTCTCAGGATGTGAATATAATTGTCCTTGCCCAAAAGCAGACGAAAGGGATTGTTGTGATGATTAACAAATGGGATCTAATAGAAAAGGATACCAAGACAGCCGATAAGTTTAAGAAAGACATTCAAGAGAAGCTAGCTCCCATAGACTACTTACCGATTCTTTTTGCCTCTGCACTTACCAAACAACGAATCTTTCAGGTAATGGAAAAAGCTGTAGAAGTATATAAGAATAAAACCAAGCGGATTCCTACCTCAGAGCTGAATGACGCTATGCTGCCTGAAATTGTTCATTATCCACCTCCGGCTATCAAGGGCAAGCATATTCAGATAAAATACATAACACAGGTCACTGCTCGATCACCCTCCTTCGCTTTTTTCTGTAATCTGCCCCAATATATCCAGGAGTCATATCAACGTTTTCTGGAAAATAGGCTGCGCGAAAAATTTGGCTTTGAAGGCGTACCCATCCGACTTTTCTTCCGAAAGAAATAATTCAACAAACGATTGAGTTATCCTAATGCCTGGTAGGGTGGTCATTTTTAGAGGCTATTTTTCATCAAATTGTAATATTTTCTTACTTTGCGCTTCTAATATGACGCAATTTGCTACCTTTGCGCAAATTTTAATAACCAGTAAACTATGAAAAAATTTATCGCATCTGTTATCGTATGTGGCTTTGCAGTAGCAATGGTTGCTTGCGGTGGTGGCAAAAAAGCTGAAGAGGCTGCTGCACAAGCAAAGGCTGATTCAATCAGAACAGCCGATTCTATCGCTGCAGCTGCTGCTGTAGTTGTTGATTCTGCTGCTGTTGCAGTTGATTCTGCTGCAGTAAAGTAATCAATCTCACAAGATTGTTTTCCCGGGAAGGCTTTAGAGATAAAGCCTTTTTTTATTTCTATGAATTCAAAAGAAGTAAAGCAGATTTTAGAAAAACACGTCCCAACGGCATCTGTGGATTACACGTTTTCACTGTGGGAATCCTACCGCTTTAATTTCAAGTTGAGAAAGGCGCGACTGTCTAAGGTGGGCGATTTCACGTATCGCCCCGGACAGACTCAGCAGATAACGATTAATCAAGATATTCACCCCTATCTTTTTCTTACCACTTATATCCACGAGGTAGCACATCTTAAAGTTCACCTTCAATTTGGTCATCGTGTGAGCGCGCATGGAAAGGAATGGAAAACTACGTTTCAGGAGTTGATGGTACCAGTAATGGATCCAGTGATTTTTCCATTGCCCTTGTTGAAAGGTTTGAAAAAACACATGTCCAATCCCAAAGCATCCAGTTTTTCAGATTCGGAACTCACAGCACTATTTCGGGCATATGACGACAAACCCAATAAGGCTGTTTTGGTTAGTCAATTGCCGGAAGGAAGCATTTTTAGTTTTCACGGCAGGTGGTTTAAGAAAGGCATTACTAAGAGAACTCGCGTTCTTTGTTTGGAGTTAAAAACAAAACGCCAATACCTTGTGCCAACTGACGCAGAAGTGGGCAGTGCGCAGTTAGCGCTTATCTAAGGAAAACTCAAACCATAATAGACCCTTGTTTGCGCAAGAGTTTTAGAATCAAAAATTTAGTAATTTTAAACCAAATCTAAACCTCCCTACACCTACCTAAACACAAAATCGAAAAAAATGAAAAAACAAGTATTCATGTACGCATTTGGATTGCTAGTACTAGCTCAAGCCTGCAACCCTAGTAAAAAAGCTGAAGATCAGACGGCTTCAGATTCGATTCCCAAAATAGATACAGTTACTGTAATTGTACCCGCTGAAATAGATACCGCAGCGGTCGTTGCTTTTTATGCTGCTAAACATGCGAAAGGCACACCAAGCACCTCATCAAAAAATGCGGGCAGCAGCAAGGTATCGCTTGACTCTGATCCGATTTTTGAATCTACTGACGTAATGCCTGCCCCTACGCCAACACCTTCTGCCGAACCAGAGGTGATAGTGGTTCATGATGTGCAGATGTATTTTTTTATTACAGATGAACCTGCAAGTTTTCCAGGTGGGGAAAAAGCTTTGGACAAGTATCTAAGCGAAAATTTGCAGTATCCTGAAAAGGCTTTGGAGGCACGTCAATCAAGAACTGTTTATCCAACTGTTTTTCTTGATGAGCAAGGCAATCCTACAGATGTAACATTTCGTTATGAACCAACTATCTACGGATTTCAGGATGAAGCTCGCAGGATATTAATGAGCAGCCCTCGTTGGAATCCTGCAAAAGTTGGAGGCAAACCGGTTAAGTCTAAATTTACTCTTCCAATTAGTTTTAAACTCGAATAAAGCTCCTTTTAATTAAATTGAGATGGCGGATGTTCCAAACAAGGGCATCCGCCATTTTTTATCATGGTAGATATTCAAGAAAGAACTCACAAAAAGAGCCAGTGTCCTAAATGTCCTAAATCAGCCAAGCCTTCGCTGTATCAGTTGACTAACTAATTCATACAATCGAAGTGGATGCAAAGTGCGCCATATTTCAATTTGCAACGTGCCACCCATATTGATATAGTTATCGATTCGGTATTTCTGCAACTCTTGCTGAATGAAATCCGGGAAACACACCGCGGCTATCCAACCGTCTTCAACGTCTTCAAACCACTCTTCGTAGTACGAGTCATCAGACCCATGAAAGTTGAGAATGTTCTCTCCGATTAATATAAACTTGTTTATTCCTTCGTCAGCTAGCAATTCGAGAAAGTTCCGTTTAAGTGTCATGATATCATTTTCGATGGTATCATTCCATTCGCCCAAAAATTCAAGGATGGCAAACCCTTCATCGTAGTCTGCGTATAAGATTTTTAAATACAAAGTCTCCGAACCAAAATAGTCCCACGAGGGGTCAATGTAGTACCCGTAAATAGTCTCAGAATAAAGGTCGAAGTTGTATTCTTTTTCAAAAAATGGAGAACGTTCATCGGTCGATGAATCGTAATATTTTAGCCAATTTTCAAAGGGCAGAATTTGATGCACTTTTGTTAACAGATTGATGACAAAGAATTGGAAGGCTTATCGTTTACTTTCAATCGCCTTTCGCACATTTCCAAAACGAGAAAGTAAGTCACTTGCTTCTTGCTCGCTTACTTTCAGTTCGTCCATGATCATTTTAACTCCGCGGTTGACGAGTTTGTGATTGGTCAACTGCATGTCTACCATTTTGTTTCCTTTTACCCTGCCTAATTGGATCATAGCAGCCGTAGAGATCATATTTAAAACAAGTTTCTGGGCCGTACCCGCCTTCATGCGCGTACTTCCGGTGACAAACTCGGGTCCCACGACTACCTCAATAGGGTAATCTACGCTGGCGGCCAGTTCGCTGCCAGTATTGCATGTGATGCAGCCTGTAATGATACCATTTTCTCTGGCGGTTCTCACCCCTCCAATTACATATGGCGTCCGGCCAGACGCAGCGATGCCCACCAAAACATCTTTTTCACTTATAGAATGTTTTAGCAAATCTTTCCAGGCCTGAGAGGCATCATCCTCCGCATTTTCTACGGCCTCGCGAATCGCCATATCTCCGCCTGCTATCAAGCCGATTACTTTTCCTTGAGGCACTCCGTAGGTGGGTGGTATTTCAGAGGCATCAAGTACACCCAATCGGCCACTCGTGCCAGCACCTATGTAAAATAGGCGGCCGCCCGATTTCATTTTTTCACCAATCGCTTCGACCAATGCTTGTATTTTAGGGATGACTTTTCCAACGGCTGCGGGCACACCACTATCTTCGCGGTTTATACTTGCGAGTAGTTCGGGCAAGCCCATGGTTTCCAGTTGGCTGTAGTGCGAAGAAGATTCAGTCGTGCTCAAAGTTTATCGGGGCTTACTATTCTGGCGCTAATGAGTGCAATTCAGGGTTCAAAGTTCAGCATTCAAAAATTAAAATCATAAATCCTTTTGGTGATAAAGTGTAAGTCCTGCAATGGGTCCTTCTAAAATGTTTTTCACAGTAACACCTTTGTCATTGGCCACTTGCCGCAGTACATCGCTGAAGTAGAAAGCTATGGAGCCTGTAAAATGGACTTTCAACTTTTTGTAATCCGGATACCTCATAACATTATTTTCATAAAAGTCAGAAAAGCTGTTATAGACGAGTTTATAACAATAAGGCTCTTTCAGATGCTGGAATATAAATTTGGCAAAACTGGCCAGAAAAGCGCTTGGTTTTTCCTGTTGATACACTTTCTCCAATACTTCTTCGCGTGTCCAGGGGAATCTTGCATGAAATTGCGCTGCCAATGTATCAGGCATATTTTTTCGGAAGTAGTCAAATACTATTTGCTTACCCAAGTAAGACCCTGAGCCCTCATCTGCCAGTATCCAGCCTAGATTTGCAACATTGTCTACAATTTCCTTCCCATCATATTGGCAAGAATTGGAGCCAGTACCCAAGATGCAAGCTATTCCAGCCTCTTGGCCACAAAGCGCACGACCGGCAGCCAACAAGTCCCACCCAATTTCAATTTTTGCCGAGCCAAAATGTTCAGCAAATGCCGACTGAATCAATTGTTGATTTTTTTCTGACGATACACCCGTGCCGTAGTAAAAAATCTTTGTGACAGGCTCATTGATTTGCGGGAACAATGATTCATTTATTATCTTCTCTAAATGATCAATCGGCTGGTAGTAAGGATTAAAGCCAGGGCTGTTGGCTTGCGCGATGGTTCGATCTGCCTTTAGGAATCGCCAGTCAATTTTTGACCCACCACTATCTGCAATGATAATCATAAGCAAGTATTTGTAGTCTTAAAACTACACATTAAGATGGAAACTGACAGTAACAGCCGAATAACTGCACTTTTTTAACGTTCCAATTGCCTGGTGCATTGGTGGATAAAATTCAAGAAATGGGAATAGAAAAATTAATTAACTTGAAAGCTTAAATCTCTAAAAATGAAAATCAACGCCCTGATGTCCTTCTGCTTTGCCTTGTGGCTCTTTAGTTGTGCTGAAAAAAAGCCAGTAGATCGGATGGATGACGCGCAGTTGAGAGCCTATGCAGATGAGTTAGCTCATAAATTTATCATTACCGATGGGCACGTAGATTTACCCTACCGATTAAAAGTAAAAAACTTCAAATTGGATCGGGAATACATGGGTATCCCTGTTTCGACAAAAGAAGGCGATTTTGACTACGAACGAGCAAAAAAGGGCGGGCTAGATGCGCCATTCATGTCCATTTACATTCCGTCTTCTTATCAATCGCAGCCAGATAAAGGCAAGGGATTGGCAGATTCGTTGATCAATATGATCGATGGTATTGCTGCCCAGATTCCGGATAAATTTGCCCGTGCCAATTCACCGGCAGAGGTGGAGGCCAACTTCAAAGCTGGAAAAATTTCATTGCCGCTGGGCATGGAAAATGGCGCACCCATCGGAGATGATTTAAGGAATGTAAAATATTTTTACGATCGAGGCATCCGCTATATTACGCTCACCCATGGTAAAGACAATCAGATTTGCGATTCTTCCTATGACACCACAAGAACCTGGAATGGCCTAAGTCCGTTTGGAAGAGAGGTAGTTGCTGAAATGAACAAGACAGGCATCATGGTCGACATTTCGCACGTCTCGGACAGCACGTTTTACCAAGTGATGAAACTGTCCAAGGCTCCTTGTATTGCTTCTCATTCGTCCTGCCGGATTTATACGCCCGGCTTTATTCGCAATATGAGCGATGATATGATTAAAAAGCTCGGTGAACACAATGGGGTGATTCAAATTAATTTTGGTTCCACCTTTTTGGATTCTACTGTCAGAGCAGAAAACGACATCAATCGTAAAAAGCTAACAGCTTTGCTGGAAGAGAAGAAAATGAAAATGAGCGATTCTTTGGCCAAGCCTGTGATCGAAGAATTTAGGAAAACAAACCCTTCACTTTTTGCAGATGTAGAGATCGTGGCCAATCACATCGATCACGTAGTGAAGGTTGCTGGTATTAACCACGTGGGGATTGGTTCTGATTTTGATGGGGTGGGTGACAGTTTACCCACCGGATTGAAAGATGTATCGCAATATCCGAATCTGATTTATGTACTTTTGAAGCGGGGATATACAGAGCAGGATATTGAGAAGATTTGCTATAAAAATGTGTGGAGAGTGTGGAATGAGGTGGAGAAAATTGCGAAAAACAACTGGTAGGAAATGTAGTTAATTGTTTAAAAGTTAGCAAGATGAAAAAGAAGATTAGTATCGGGTTGATTTTTGTGCTTGGTTCTCTGGGTGCGTTTTCCCAAAATATAAACTCCAAAGGTTTCCGTCAACTAGTGGCAAAGCCAAAGGGAAAAATTGTTTGCTATGGAAGCAATGAAAATCATCCTGTTTATTTGGCGCCAAAGGTCATGTCGAACACAGGTTCACGTGTTCAAACAGCAGATATAAACGTGGATTACGTCAACTTTCCTTCAGATGCGCAAGCGTCTTTTCAACGAGCTGTTGACATCTGGAAAACCCTGGTTCAATCATCAGTTCGGATAAATATCCGAGCCGCGTGGGTTTCACAAGACCCAAATGTATTAGGATCTGCAACATGGGGAAATGCTTTTGCGAATTTTGATGGCGCACCAAAGTTGAATGTTTTTTATCCGGTTGCCCTTGCCGAGAAATTGGCAGGAAAGAAACTCAATCAAGATCCTAATCCCACCACTGGTGACAACTACGACATTTATGCTTTTTTCAACAGCTCGCAAACAAGGTGGAGTTTTGTAGATAGTCCGGTGCCAAATACCTATAACTTTACAACCGTTGTCTTACATGAAATTGGCCATGGACTAGGATTCACAGATTCTTTTGATATTGAAAATGGAGTAGGTTCATATGGTGTTCAATCCAACCCAACTCCAATCATTCTGGATGTAGGAGTTGAAACGGGAGCGGGTAATCGCTTGTTAAATCTAACCAACAATACAGTGGATTTAAATAATTCATTGACTAGCAACAACGTGATTTATAACCCCGCAAGAAGTTTAATTGGCCTGGCAGCATCCAAGCCCAAATTATATGCGCCAGCTACATGGGACGGAGGATCCAGCATTGCGCACTTAGACCAGGCCACCTATGCAGGTAGCGATGACAGATTGATGCGGCCCCAACTAGATTTGGGGCAGGCCACGTTGAACCCAGGAGAAATTGTTTTAAATATGTTCGCAGATATGGGCTGGGTAGCTCCAGTTATTACGCATACACCTCTTAAAGATACAGAGAGCACTTCAAATGATTTTGTAATATCTGTAGAGGCTGGTCCAGATGGCACTGCTGCATATACTATTAGTAATCAACTTAAACTTAGATATCAAATCAACGGTGGTACAGAGGTTGAGTTAACTCAAGTACCCACCACGGGCAATCAATATAGCTTTGTTATTCCTAAGCCGACTCAATCTGTAAATCCAACTACATATAATTATTATTTGGTTGCAACAGACACCTATAAAGGGCAAAATAGAACCTTTAGTAAGCCTGGTCAGATTATTCGCCCTGGGCAAAGCGATCTTCAATCTTCGTTTCAATTTATTGCAGGCCCCGACAATGTTGTTCCGGTTATTGTTCATACGCCTAAAGATTTTATCAGCGAAGGAACTACCAACCTGTCGTTGAATGCGACTATCACCGATAACATTGCTATTCAGGGCGCCATCATGGCATACAAAATAAACGCAGGTGCCCTTCAAAATCTTGCTATGGTGCAAGACAACGACACACTTAGTTTGTACAAGGCAGTGATTCCGACTACTGGGTTGCTGGATGGCACAACAATAAGTTATCGAATCACAGCCACCGATAATTCGTCAAAATTGAACCAAGCGTCTGCCCCAACAGCCACAACGTTTTATGAAGTGGCTGTCATAGGAACTGCACCAGCACAAAACACATATGCGAATAATTTTGATAGCCCTACCACTGATTTCTTTGGCAACGGATACACCATTTCACAACCTGCAGGTTTTGCGAACGGGGCGATACATTCGCAGCATCCATACCCAGAGGCGGGAACCGGAAGTCTAAATTTTAGTTATCAATTGCGAGTTCCAATTCGTGTTAAAGCCCAGGATGCTACCATTCGATTTGACGAAATCGTGTTGGTGGAACCAGGAGAACCAAATTTTGCATTTGGTACGCCAGAGTTTTATGATTATGTGGTGACCGAAGGATCTATTGATGGGGGAAAAAACTGGAAAGCAATTGGCGTTGGATACGATTCTCGAGATAACACTGATTGGCTAACCAAATACAATAGCTCAGTTATTAATGGTATTTCTCAGGGGGTGGGCGACCAATCACTTTTTAGGCCGCGTTCATTAAATCTTCTGGCTAGTTTCAAAGCAGGTGACGAAGTGCTTATTCGTTTTAGATTGTTCAGTGACCCTGGTGCAGCCGGTTGGGGTTGGGCAATTGACAACCTGAAAATTCAAATTGATGATGTTCCGCCAAATCTTGCTCACAATCATGTGGACTATAAAATAGGCACTGCCACACCGCTGTCGTTCACCGTAGCGGCCACTGACGGAAGTGGTTTAAAGACACTGGCGATCGAATACAAAGTAAATGCTGGATCTATCGTTTCGGTGCCCTTTACTATCTCTAGTGGAGTAAGTCAGTACACATTAGATCTGGGTGTATCTACTCTTTCTGTTGGGGATGTAATCCAATACAGGATTAAGTCCTCGGATAATTTGGACAATGAAGTGGTTTTGCCCTCAGTCGATTTTTTGAAGGTACCGATCATAGCATTGGGTTCTGCCGTTAACCAATACATCTCTGATTTTAATACTACGAACACCGATTTCGTTGGCAACTTCTTTTCGGTTTCCACACTTAGCGGATTTAGCAATGGTGCCATTCATAGTTCACATCCTTACCTAAATGGATTTGGATTGACAAATTCAACATCTGCATTTACCTATACATTGACTAAGCCAATTACACTTGGTTCTGCCAACCCCTTTTTAGCTTTTGACGAAGTTGCAATCGTAGAGCCTCTCAATGACTATGTCAATGTAGAAGGCTCAAAAGACAACGGCACTACTTGGCTACCATTTTTGACCGAGTATAGCGCTTCTGGTCAGTCAACTTGGCTTACAGTTTACAATGCCAAATCAAATGGCACTTCTTCTTTGTTCAAATCGAGGGTTGTCAACCTTTTACAAAACGGGAATTTCAAAAGCGGAGATCAAGTGTTAATCCGATTCCGGATGAATGCA
>JAJTGQ010000130.1 GCA_021299455.1 Flammeovirgaceae bacterium
AAGGTCTTGAGGTGACTTTGGCGGCGGGGTCCACCTCTTCCCATTCCGAACAGAGAAGTTAAGCCCGCCAGCGCCGATGGTACTAGAGTAAAATCCGGGAGAGTAGGTCGTTGCCTTTTTTATTATATCAAACCCCTATAGCTAAAACTGTAGGGGTTTTTTTATTAGCTAATTTTTCCGGACATAAGCCTTACGAATTGTGCAATTTCTGATTGGATAGACTGTAGCTCTCCCATTGAAATAATATACGGTGGAACTATATACATGACGTTTCCCAGAGGCCTCACCAAGATTCCTTTAGAGAGAAAATGAGAATAGATCTTCTTTCTGATAGGATTATAATAAGAACTGGTGTCGTTAGTCATTAACTCGATAGCCAAAATTGTTCCGCAAACACGCACGTCTTTAATGACAGAAAAACCAGAAACGGTGGCCTTAAAGTTTTCAAGAGATTTGTTTATTGTTTCAATGGCTGATTTACACTCCGGTGATATCAATAGTTTAAAGCTTGCATTAGCCGCAGCACAAGCAATCGGATTTGCTGTGTAAGAATGACCATGGTACAAAGTCCTTGAACTCTCTGATGACTGAAACGCTGATGCAATTTTAGAAGAGCAGCTAGTAGCTCCCAGCGGTAAACTTCCGCCTGTAATGCCTTTTGATAAAGCGAAGATGTCTGGGACATTTTTAAGATAGTCGCACGCAAAGAATCTTCCGGTTCTTCCAAAGCCTGTGAAAACTTCATCCGCTATACATATCACATCGTATTCTTTCGCAATAGAAATAAGTTGATCAAGTGTCTCGGCCGAATACATTCTCATTCCCGCAGCCCCTTGAACTAATGGTTCGAATATAAATGCTGCAACATCTTCTTGACTTACTAGCTTTCGAAAGTCGCTTTGTATTTTTTCTTCATTTTCTTTGTTGGGGAAGTCGATGAAATTGACATCAAAGAGATATCGATTAAACGCTTGGTTAAATACATCTCTTGCCCCGACAGACATTGCGCCAAATGTATCGCCATGGTAGGCTCCCTCTAACGCAATAATTTTTGTCTTTGTGTGTACACCTTTGTTATGCCAATACTGCATTGCCATTTTTAATCCAACTTCAACTGCCGTGCTGCCATCATCAGAGAAGAAGATTTTAGATTGATTTTTTTGGAGAACGCTTAAAAGATTTTCAGCAAGTGTAATCGCGGGTTCGTGGGTAAAGCCAGCAAAAATAACATGCTCTAACTTTCTAGCTTGCTCCGAAATTGCTTTGGCAATAATCGGATTGCTATGACCATGAAGATTTACCCACCAGGATGAAACCGCATCAATGATTTTTTTTCCGTCAGCAGTATACAGATAAACACCTTGCGCTGACTCGATGACAATTGGATCTTCTTCGACTTCCAGAGGTGTAAAAGGGTGCCAAATGTAGTTTCTATCTTTTTCGAGAAGAGTCACGCAATTTTTTGTTTTATTTTTTCCGCATAGTTCGCAATTGTTTCCGAATTTATTTCAGGTTCTTCTTTGACGTGCCAGATTGTTTTATACCCAGAATGTTTCAAAATGATTCTTTCACTTTCAGGGTTTGATTTTCCATTGAAAATGATTCCGGCCACAGAGAGTTTACGTTGCTTTAGTAATTCAACTGTCAATAGCGTGTGGTTGATGCTTCCTAAGTAAAGGTTGGCAACGAGAATGATTGGGCTATTGAATTTCTGAGCAATGTCAATTACAAAGTCCTTATCATTTAGTGGTACCAAGCACCCGCCAGCCCCCTCAATGATCAGTGATTTGTTTGTATTCGGCAAGAGAATTTTTTCCAAGCTAATCTCGATGCCGTCAATTTTAGCCGCTGCGTGCGGTGACGCAGGTGTATTCAACAAATAAGATTCTGGATAAATCGTGCAATCTGGAATCAGGCCTTTGATTGTATCTGCATCGCGCGGAAAGCCAGCCTGCACAGGTTTCCAATAGTCGGCATTGAGCGCTTTACATAAGATGGCAGAAACTAAGGTTTTACCTGAGTCTGTGCCTATGGCTGTTACGAAGTAGTTCATTTTTTTTAAAGTTCAAAATAGAAACGCTAAAGGTAAGAGTTAACAATTAGATTTTTTGCGGAGACGAAGTCGCGGCAGGCCACACTACGCTAAAGCTTCGAGCGGCAGGGATAGTAGTGGAAAGCCCACACCCCGATTGCACGTGTGGCGGATCGCACGCATCGGGGGAGGACTTGTAACGGATAGCCCGGTTGCCGCCCCAAAGATTAACCAAATTCTGTTAGTGCCTTTATCAATTTTTGAATATCAGCTTCGGTATTGAATGAGTGTAGGCAGATGCGAACGCGCTCCGACCCAGGCTTGACTGAAGGCGAACGAATTGCGCGGCAATCCATATCATGTTGTTGTAAATACCTGGCCAGTCTTTTCACCTCGTTGTTTCCTTCCATCAAAACAGACTGAATTGGACTGTTGCTGGGGACTTTTGGATGATTACTATTTTTATAGGTGTCTAGAAAAAACTGAACGTTGGAGTGAAGTTGTTGCTGTAGTGGTTGTTCGTTTTGTAGAAATTCAAAAGCGCATTGAATAGAAACTAAACTATGCGGAGACATAGCTGTTGAGAAAATGAATGGTCTTGCAAAGTTGACTAAGTACGAGATCAACGCCTTAGAGCCAACAACACAAGCACCGTGTACGCCCATTGCTTTACCAAACGTGTAAATGCGAATTACAATTTCTGATTCAAGTCCCAACATCGCTGCGTACCCCGAACCGTTTTTGCCATACACCCCAGTACTATGAGCTTCATCCAGTATAATATGCGCTTGATATCGATTTGCTAATCCTACGATTTCTTTCAGCGGGCTTTCATCACCATCCATGGAGTAGATCGATTCGATGGCTATAAATGTTTTTCCTTTGGCTTGTTTTAGTTTGCTTTCTAAATCGGAGAGGTCGTTGTGTTTAAAACTATGTCGATCCGCTTTACTAAGTCTTGCGCCATCGTGCATGCATGCGTGAACAAGTTCGTCATACAAAATGGTGTCGCCCTTTTGAGGAATGCAAGACAAAGCCGCAAGGTTTGCCATATAACCCGAACCAAAAAGCAGTGCTTGCTCTGCGCGGAAAATGGTTGCAAGCTTCGCTTCAACCTCTTGGGCAAGCTCGCTATTTCCAGCCAGCAGACGAGAGCCGGTTGATCCATTGGAAGGATTTTTTAGTGAGCTATAATGCTCATGAATTTTTTGGCTAAGCTGTGCCGATCGTGCCAATCCAAGATAGTCGTTTGAAACAAAATCAATTTTGTTTTTGACTAGAGAAAGCTCGCGCAAGCCCCCTTGAGCCGCGCGTTCTTTCAAAGCCCCATCCATCCAGTCATCTAGTCCCATCGTTATGCTCCCTTTCCTCTTGTCTTCTCGAGTATGTCCCACATTTCTGATGGAATTTCTTCAAGATGGCTGAACTCGCCACCATTTCGCAGCCATTCGCCACCATCTATTGTTACCACTTCGCCATTTATGTATGCGGAGTAGTCTGAAAGGAGATACGCGGCTAAATTGGCTAGCTCCTGGTGATCACCCACTCTCTTTAAAGGGATACGAGCTGCCGGATCAAATCTCTTCACAAGATCACCTGGAAGAAGACGACTCCATGCTCCATCTGTTGGGAAAGGACCAGGGGCAATTGCGTTACTTCTAATTTTGTACTTGGCCCATTCTACTGCGAGTGATCTGGTGAGCGCTAACACACCGGCTTTGCTGCAAGCTGAAGGCACAACATATCCTGAGCCCGTCCAGGCGTACGTGGTAACAATATTTAAAAAAGTGCCAGGTTGTTTTTTTGCAATCCAATGTTTGCCGGCCGCTAATGTCATATAGTAGGTGCCCTTCAAAACAATGTCAACAACGATATCAAATGCGCGATGAGAAAGTCGTTCTGTTGGGCTTATAAAATTTCCGGCTGCATTGTTTACCACGCCATGGATTTGCCCGAAACGTTTCTCGGCTTCGCGCAATACATTTTCAATTTCTTCATATTTGCGTACATCGCACGCTACTGCCAGTACTTGGCCCCCGGTTTGCAGTTCCAACTCGGCAGCTGTTTTTTCCAACACCTCTTTTTTACGACTGGTAATCACCAAGTTGGCTCCCAGCTCCAGTAAATACTTGCCCATCGATTTACCAAGTCCAGTACCTCCGCCAGTAATAACGATGGTTTTGCCTTTAAATGCACCTGGTTTAAACATGCCTTCCATACATTACTGATTTTATGAAGGTGTAAAGTAGCAATTGTATTTAATTTAAGATATTTGTCTATTAATTTTTTAAACTATGAGAACAATCTATTTTTTTATTCTTCTGCTCTTTACTTTTTCTTCGTGCATCGTCTCCAAAAAGAAGTTTGATGATATGCTGGCTCAGAAAGTAAAAGCTGAAGGTGACCTTTCTGATCGGAACAAAGAATTGGACAAAGCAAATGGATCGCTGCAAGATCTGGCAGAGACGCTTAAGAAGATGCAGCAGGACACGGCAAATCTGAATGTAACCTACCGGGCCAATCAAAAAAAATTGGCAAGTTTGAATAAAGAGTATGAGCAACTCAATGGCAACTACAAAAACTTGTTGACTAACAGCGGCAAACTTAACCGTGATGTTGCACAGCAGCGTGATCAATTGTTGGCAATTCAGGACAACTTAGACAAGACACGGAAGCAGAACGATTCACTGAGCTACAGTTTGCAGGAACGCGAGAAAAAAGTGAAGGAACTCGAATTGATCATGGCCAACAAGGATAAGGCCGTTCAGAATTTGAAGAATAAGATTAGTAACGCCTTGTTAAATTTTAAAGAAAATGATTTGACCGTAAAGGTGAAAAATGGGAAGGTGTATGTGTCGTTGGCTGAACAGTTGCTTTTTGGATCGGGAAGCATTGACGTGGATGCAAAGGGTGTTGGGGCTTTGCAACAGTTAGCCAAGGCGTTAAAAGATCAAAAGGATATTCAGGTGATGATTGAAGGTCATACTGACAACGTGCCTATTTCTAAGAAGTCGGCCTATATGAATGACAACTGGGACTTGAGTGTGATGCGTGCAACATCGATCACAAAAATTCTAACAGGCGCTGGTCTATCTCCCAATCAGATTACGGCAGCGGGTAAAGCAGAGTACGCCCCACTAGCACCAAATGATAATGCCCAGAACAAGCAAAAAAACAGGCGCACAGAAATTATTGTGACGCCTAATTTGGATGAGCTGTTTAAGATTCTAGAAGCGAATTGAGAACTACGAGATCAGAAGTACGAACTGCGAGTTAATTTGCTAAATCGTAAATCGTACTTCTGAGTTCTTAATCAATGGTGATGTCCACCTGGACCATGTACGTGTCCGTGGGCAATTTCATCTTCTGTGGCAGGTCGAATGTCCATAATTTCTACTGCAAAATTGAGCTCTACACCCGCCAACGGATGGTTGGCATCCACTGTAATTTCAGAAAGACCGACATGAGTAACAGTGACAACACCTCCTTGGTTGGTTTGAAATTGCATACCTACTTTCACCTCTTGACCACCAAATGCAGTGCGTGGCACGCGTTGGGTCAAAGCTTCATCTTTTACTCCATAGCCCTTTTCGGGGCTTATCTTAAGGCTTAGTTTTTCGCCTTTTGACTTTCCTTCCAACCCTTCTTCCATGCCGGGAATCAGGTTGCCAATTCCTTGAATATAAGTTAGAGGCTCTCTGCCACTACTGGAATCGAGAATTTTGCCTTCATTGTTAGTGAGTGTGTAGTGGATGGAAGCTACTTTGTGTTTGGTGATTTGCATCTTTTTCGTTTTTAAAAATAAAAAATAGGTTGCCTTTTACAGACAACCTATAGTAAAGTACCTAAGGCCGGAATCGAACCGGCACGCCCGAAGGCACACGATTTTGAGTCGTGCGCGTCTACCAATTCCGCCACTCAGGCTTTTTTGCTAATTGGGTTGCAAATATGCCCAAAGTTTAAAAGCGAACCAAATCACAGTTCAATAAATTTCTCAAACGAAAAGGCCTCCGTTCTCTTTGAAAAAAGCGGTTTTACCCGGCTCCAGACAGAAGAAAAGAGTTCGGAGTTTCGATAGTTGTCTAAACTCTCCAGTTCGTCCCAGTGGCTAAGTGTTGTATAGCACAATGGATCTTTTACGTCTTTCAATAGCTGAAGGTGGTGGCAGCCCGGGAAGTGCCTGATGGCTTCTTTATGCTGATCAAAAATCTCTAAGAACACCGCTATGGTTGTTGCCGTAAAATGCATGCGTACAATTCGGATGATCATAGTCAGCTATTAGTATCAAGACATACGTATTGAGAGATAGGGCATAATTCAATCTTACTAGTTATGTCTTGATACTGGCGTCTATTCATCAAAAGTAATATTCACCGGGCTATCGTGCTTTAATCCTAACAACTCACTCGCGTGTCCTTTGTACATGCCAATTTCAAGAAGCCCCAAACTATTAAATATCAAGACGCAATCACCAGGTTCAGCTTCAAAGTAGTTTTTATGAATACGCCTGAATTTTTCTCCTCCAAACTGGATGGTAAACGTTTTGCCGGCACTTAACACTTCAAAGGTATCTTTAGATATGTTCGTAATCAGATTTCCATAACTGTCAACTCGAATGACGTTGCCAGCAATAACTCTTTTGTTTGCTTTCACATGCCGGTCAGTCATTTTCTTGAATGTCGGCATTGGCTTTCCAAGAGTAGTGATAGCCACTCCGCTGGCCAACTTGGCAGCTGTTGGGGCGAAAACATCTTTTTCCGGAAAGGTAGTCCGGATGGGATTTATGGAATTCAATTGGACGACTTGTTGCTGATTCTTGTCGCTGATCAGTCCCAACATACCGTTGTCAACCCCGACAAAGAAGTGGTCCTCCAACTGCAAAGCGATGTAGGCATCGTCTTTATTTCCGGCAGAATCGACACCAGTTAGGTGTACGGTTCCAACGGGAAAATCACGAAAAACCGATTTTAACACAAATGCTCCATGTGCGATATCGCAAGGGGCAATGTGGTGGCTAATGTCAACCAAAGTTAAACCGGGGTTTACACTTAGAATTTTGGCTTTAATGGCCGCTACATAATGATCACTTTCACCGCTATCAGTAAGAAGAGTAACTATGGCCATGGGTGAACTTTCTCCCAACACTCGTGTTCTTACAAGGTTGGATTTTCGTAAATTTACAGGGATAAAATTACTTCATTTAAACCATTTTTTCATTTGATCGAAAAAACGATTACGCTTGACAGCATTCCACTGCTAGATTTTCTGGGAGTCGAAAACAAGAACATTAACGAACTCGCTCAGGCTTTCCCTAAGAGCCGTATCATTTCGCGCGGCAATGAGATCCTTGTGAAGGGGGAGACACCAGACATTCTGCAGATTACCGAGATACTCCAGTCACTGCAAGAGCATTTTAACCAGTTCGGACGGATTACCGAGGAGAATGTTCGCGGCTATATTTCTCAGGAGCGTTCAGATTATTTTCCGGAGGATTCAATAGACGGAATTATCCTTTATGGAACAAAGGGCTCGCCTGTTAAACCAAAGACGGTAAATCAGCAAAAGTTGGTTCAATCGGTGAAGGACAATGATTTAGTGTTTGCCTTGGGCCCAGCGGGTACGGGCAAGACATTTGTATCTGTGGCACTCGCTGTACGGGCTTTGAAGAATAAGCAGGTTAAGAAAATTATCATCACACGGCCAGCGGTTGAAGCTGGTGAGAATCTCGGATTTTTGCCGGGAGATTTGAAAGAGAAAATAGATCCATACTTACGACCTATTTACGATGCACTCAACGACATGGTGCCATTCGAAAAATTAAAGTATTACCTGGAACGCGAGATTATAGAGATTGCCCCACTCGCTTATATGCGTGGAAGAACACTCCATAATGCATTTATTCTCCTGGACGAAGCGCAAAATACCACCGCGATGCAAATGAAAATGTTCCTTACACGCATGGGGCCTGAATCGAAGATGATTGTAACGGGTGACACTTCACAGATTGATCTTCCGAAAAATCAAAGTTCTGGCCTGAAAGAAGCGGTAAGGATATTAAATCAGGTAAACGGAATCGGATTTGTAGAATTGAGTGGTCGAGATGTGGTGCGACATAAATTAGTGAGAGATATTATTGAGGCATATGGCTCAAAGGAGTAATTCGTGATTTTGAATTCTTTTAAAAAGAAAAAGATCAGACCATTTCCAAGATCAAATTTCCATCTAGGTGAATTTTTTGATGAAGCATTTTAGCGAAATTCAATGTCAATGGCTTCTTCTTGCTTAAGATACTGTTCAAAGTAGAATCATCTACTTCCAGCAAGGTTGCCACCTGCTTCTTGGTAAGATGATTTTCTTTCATGTATGCGTCAAGCAATGTGGTTAAATCGTGTTGAACTGGCATTGGGAAGTGGACTTTTTCGAAAGCCTCAATCTGTAGAGATAAAAGTCTTAATTCCTCGTTTTCAATCTTAGTTAAGTTCTTAAATCCCTTTTCTAGAAAGGTCTCGATTTTAGCCATGACAGAGTAATACTCTTTTTTTGTTTTAATGAGTTTCATATAAGAAATCAAATTTTCATTAACAGATTCTTTTTATTTAGTTCGTTGTACTGAGCGTGCGTACCTATGAAGCGAATATACAAAGTCCTTATGTCAAAATGAATCATCGCAACTAATCTATACTTGTTTCCTCCGATATCAAAAATGTACCTATCATTTCCAAGATAATCAGTGGCATTGAAAGATTCTTTTACTTCCAAAAAATTCCGCCAGTTTGCTTGACTAGCAATTTTACTCCATCGATTTAATGGATCAGCGGATAGTGGGTATTTCGTGGCAAATTCATGGATAGCTTTTTGTGAAATAATGACCATACTTATCAATACGCCCTCACCAACTTCCCATCCATGTAGTTCATGTATGATTTGTTGGCTACCTTCATTCCACCTGGTGTAGGGAAATTGCCAGTAAAATACCAGTCACCAGAATGATTGGGGATGGCCTTGTGCAAATTCTCGACTGTTTGATAAACTACTTGCAATTCAGCCTTCATTCCCTCGGGACGTACTATGTCAGCGATCTTGTCGGAAACTTGTTCGTATTCAAACTCTTCGTACAAACGCTTTACAAAATTGATGGGGATGCCTTCTGCCCGGGCGCGTTGACATTGCTCGTAGACTTCACCTAGCAAATAATCTTTCCCCTGCTCTTTCAATAGTTTGATGACAGCTCTAAAGGCCACGAAATCGCCCATCTTGCTCATGTCAATTCCATAGCAATCGGGGAAGCGAATTTGTGGCGCAGAAGAAACAACCACGATTTTCTTAGGACCGAGACGATCAAGCATTTTTAAAATACTTTTCTCAAGTGTGGTGCCGCGCACGATCGAATCATCAATCACGACTAGCGTATCTTTTCCTTTATTTACCACTTCGTAGGTGGTGTCGTAGACGTGAGCGACCATCTCATCACGATGGTCATCGTCTGTGATGAAAGTGCGCAGCTTCACATCTTTAATTACAATTTTCTCCATCCGTGGGCGGAAAGAGAGAATGTCTTCCAGTGAATCTACGGTTGGTTTCCCATCAAGTATAAAGTCCTTCTGTTTGCTGATGAGATAGTCTTCAATACCATTCATCATGCCTAAGAAAGCAGTTTCCGCGGTATTGGGTATGTAAGAGAAGATAGTATTTTTTAAATCAAAATTGATAGCTTTCAGAATTTGTGGCACTAACAATTTACCTAGCCTTTTTCTTTCCTGGTAAATTTCGGGATCGGTGCCACGAGAGAAATAAACACGCTCAAAACTACAAGACGTTTTTTCTAACGGAGTAATCACCTGGTGCTGTGCAAACGACCCGTCTTTGTTGATGACAAGAGCATGACCTGGCTTTACTTCCTGTATTTGTTCGTAGTTGATGTTGAACGCAGTCTTGATGGCCGGTTTTTCAGATGCCACTACTACAATTTCGTCATCGGCATAAAAATAAGCTGGGCGAATGCCTGAAGGGTCACGCACGACAAATGCCGAACCTGATCCCGTCATTCCGGCCATCGTATAACCACCGTCAAAGTCTTTGCATGCTCTTCGCAGAACATTTTGCAAATTCAACTCATTCTCGATGATGTCTGAAACTTCTTTGTTGGTGAATTGGTCTTTGTATTTCTGAAAAAGCGATTGCACCTCTTCATCAAGGAAGTGGCCAATTTTTTCCATTACGGTTACCGTATCTACTTTGTCTTTTGGGTGCTGGCCTAAATCGACCAACACATCAAAAAGCTCTTCTACGTTGGTCATGTTAAAATTGCCCGCCATCACCAAGTTGCGACTCCTCCAGTTATTTTGACGTAAGAATGGGTGTACGTTTTCTATGCTATTCAACCCGTGTGTTCCGTAGCGCAGGTGGCCCAGCCAGAGCTCTCCTGAAAATGCCAGGTTCTCTTTTAGCCAATCTTCGTTTTTAAACTTCTCTTTGCCGTCTTTTTGCGCCTTTTTATATTTTTTTCCTATTTTTTTGAAGAGATGAGCTACAGGAGAAGGCTTAACAGAGCGGTAGCGACTAAAGAAACGGAACCCTGGTTTTTGATCGATTTTAATGTTCGCAATTCCAGCGCCATCTTGTCCACGGTTGTGCTGTTTCTCCATTAAAATGTACATCTTATTCAGGGCGTACGTTGACCCGTATTTTTCGATATAATAGGATAAGGGCTTTCGCAATCGAATGAGGGCAATGCCGCACTCATGAAGGATGTTATCGCTCATAGATTTGGAAAACACAAAGTTAGATTTATTAGTTTATATAGGCTAGAAAAACTATGCTCCGGACTTTACTCCTTTGTGGCCCTTATGAACAATGCCCGATTATTAACTATTTTTGCCCCCTCTTTTTCGTTATGATTGAAACCGATATCATTATCATCGGTGCGGGGCCAGTTGGCCTTTTCACCGTATTTGAAGCTGGACTTTTAAAGTTGAGGTGCCATCTGATAGATTCTTTACCTACCCCCGGGGGACAGCTCATAGAAATTTATCCTAAAAAGCCCATTTATGACATCCCCGGCTATCCGATTGTAAACGCGGGAGAGTTAGTGGAAAAGTTGATGGAGCAGGGTGCTGTTTTCAAACCCGGATTTACGTTGGGTGAATCGGCTACTGACTTAGAGGAGACAGAGGACGGGAAATTTATTGTTACAACTGTGAAGGGAACCAAACACAAGGCACCGATCGTGATGATTGCAGGTGGGTTAGGTGTATTTGAGCCTCGCAAACCGCCCATTCCAAATTTGGATCAATATGAAGACAAAGGCGTTGAATACATTATTAGAGATCCGGAGTTTTACAAAGGAAAAAGAGTGGTTGTTTCAGGTGGGGGAGACTCTGCTTTAGATTGGTCGATCTATTTAGTGGAAAACAAAATTGCCAACGAGTTGTCGCTCGTGCATCGCAGAACTTCCTTCCGTGGTCATTTGGACTCTGTGCAGAAAGTGATGGACATGGCGGCTGCGGGAAAAATAAACTTAATCACCGATGCTGAGGTGACGGGCTTGAGTGGAAATGGAAAGGTAGAATCTGTGACCATCAATCATGCAACGATGGGGAAAATAGAAAAACCAACTGACCATTTTGTACCCTTATTTGGCCTTACGCCTAGCTTGGGCCCTGTAGCCAACTGGGGTCTTGAAATAGAGAAGAATGCTATCAAGGTTGATACATTAGACTACTCTACCAATCGTAAAGGTGTTTATGCCATTGGCGATATCAATACCTATTCGGGGAAATTGAAATTGATTCTGTGTGGTTTCCACGAGGGAACGCTAGCGGTTCAGTCAGCTTTTGCCAGAATTTTCCCCAATAAAAAGAATGTGTTGAAATACACTACAGTAAATGGCGTAAGCGGGTTTTGAATTTAGCTTCAAGCCACAAGCTTGCGGCTTGTAGCCTAAAGCTTGCAGCCTTTAATCAGAGAATATGGAAAACATGATCAAAGTAAATATCATCGACCGTCAAGGGCAAACGCATTTGTTAGATGCACCTACGGACATGAATATGAACATCATGGAAATTTGTAAAGCACATGAATTGCCTGTAGAAGGAATTTGCGGGGGAATGGCATTGTGTGCGTCTTGTCAGGTTTATGTGGAGTCTGATACAGCCTTGCCTGAACAAGGAGATTCAGAATTGGCTATGCTGGATCAAGCGTTTCACGTAAAAGACAATAGTAGATTGGGATGTCAAATAAGAATTACTGAAGAGATTGATGGGATTGTATTGCGTTTAGCTCCTTGACTCGAAGTTTCAACTACCCCATCTGTTTTTTTCTGAACGTGCTTTTAAAAAGGGATAAAAAGCGACTGCACTCAATATAACGAGCGTACCCAAGTAAAAATTCCAGCCCATTACTTCTTGTTGCCCGAATACTACTAGCGCAATCAGAATCCCATAGACAGGTTCTAAGTTTAGTGCCAGGTTGAGAAAAAACACAGAGAGCTTTTTACTTAAATTAATCATAACGGAATAAGCATACACGGAACAGGCCAAGGCCATGATTCCGATATAGAACCAATCCATCATTTTCGGAACGAGATGAAGTTGTTGGTCAATAGCGAAGAAGGTTTGATAAAGAGGAAAGAAGACGACTACGGTAATGCAGGCGCCTATCATTTCGTAAAACGTAATTGTATAGGCGCTCACTCTTGCCGCTAACTTTGAGTTGATCACACTGAATAGCGCAGCAGTCAATCCAGAGGCAATGCCCAAAAATAGTCCAAGAGCATAGTCGAAATTGAAAGAAAAAATAAGGATGAGGCCGAGTATCACAACTACTCCCAACACCACTTCCAGTCCTTGAATTTTTTTTCGCTTTGCAATAGGTTCGATAAAGGCCGCCCAAAAAGAGCAGGTTGCGAAACCAACCAAGCTGGTAGAAGGGTTGGAAACACGACCTGAGGCAAAGAAGGTGAGCCAGTGAACTGCCACGATACTACCTGTCCAAACGATTTTGAGAAGATCAGTCCGGCTTACTTTATAAGTTCCACTTGTAGCTAGAATTAGAACCCCCATTCCTGCTGCTGCCAATAGTGTCCGATAGAAAACCATTTCTACAGATGGAATCGTTACGAGCTTTCCAAGGATAGCCGTAAATCCAAAAAGTAAAACTACAAAGTGTAGCTTGACATAATCTTTTGTCGTAGCTACTACTTCGCTCATTAATTATTTTTTTGGGTTAGCTACGTAGTACAAGGATCAACGGGGAACGTATTTATACATGGCCAACGCGATCATACCGAATATAATATTGGGCAACCAGGCTGCCAGCAACGGTGAAATAGAGCCAGTTTGTGCAAAGGTACTGGTGATGGTAAAAAATAAAATAAAGATAAAAGCCATCAAGAAGCCAAGTGCAATTTGAAAGCCCGTGCCGCCTCTACTTTTTTTAGCCGATACAATAGCCCCCATAAAAACCAATACGTAAATGTAAAAGGGTGAAGAGAAACGAATGTCTTTTTCTACTTGATAGGCCTCCACTCCCGTAGAGCCTCTGAACTTTAACGTCTCGATTTTTTCTGTCAATTCCGGGATGGTCATGCCGGCATACAACTTACTGTCGTTTTCAAAATCTTTGGGTGTAATCACGAGTGTGGTGTCCATGCTTTCTCCCTTTTCTGTGTTGGGGATATCACCGTGTGTTTCTACCCGAAAAAGGCTATCAACCATTTTTCGTTTCCATAGCTTTAATGTCCACTTATGTTTGGTAGAGTCCCACTGGATATTTTCGGCAGAAAGTTTTTCCACTAGGCGGTCTTGATCAAAGCGTTCGAGTGAAAATTGGTATCCGGTATTTGCTTGATTGTTAAAATTTTGAATAAACAGGTATACATTGGGAGCTACCTGCATGTGTACATTACGCTTTTCAAAATAAAATTTATTCTGAAAATAGCGCATTTCAAAAATCAACCGATCATAGTTTGCCTTTGGAATCACCCAGCCGTTCAGCACGAAACTCATCATCGCCACGATGGTCGCTGCCAGAAAGTACGGAAAAAGGAATCTGCGAAAGCTAATCCCACTACTGAGGATGGCAACAATCTCCGTCTGCCCCGCCATGCGAGAGGTAACATAAATCACCGCAATGAATATTGTGATGGGCGATAGAAACCCCGCAATCCAAACGATAAAATCGAAATAGTAATTTAAGATTTCCCATCGCGTTAATTTGAAAAGAATAAACTTGTCGATCTTTTCGGTAAGGTCGATGATGCAAATAATCGCCACCAAAATCAATACCACAAAGAAAAAAGTGGAAAGGATTTTTTTGAGGATGTATTTATCGAGGATTTTCATTTTTTGGTCGATTGTCGATAGTCGACTGTCCATGGTTTGTACGAGCTATCGACCATTGACTATTGACTATGGACTGAATTTACAATCGCGTAGAAACTATTTTCACCATTTTATTTTTCCATTCTAAAAAAACGCCTTCTTCTATTTTTTGACGTGCCTGCTGCACCAGCCAAAGATAGAAGGTAAGATTATGGATAGAAGCAATTTGCGCGCCTAAAATTTCTTTAGAGATGATCAGGTGGCGCAAGTAAGCCTTGGAATAGAACGTACTCACATGACCGCCTAACTCAGCATCAATGGGTGCCAGATCGTCTTTCCACTTTTCATTTCGGATATTGATAATGCCTTGAGTGGTGAAAAGCATTCCATTTCGGGCGTTCCGTGTAGGCATCACACAATCGAACATATCTATGCCTAGGGCAATACATTCCAAAATGTTTTCAGGTGTGCCAACGCCCATTAAGTACCGGGGCTTGTCTTGTGGCAAGATGCCGCATACCAAATCTGTCATCTCGTACATCATTTCATGTGGCTCGCCCACCGACAAGCCACCGATGGCATTGCCCTCTTGGTGTTGATTGGCAATGAACTCGGCCGATTGCATGCGAAGATCCTTGTACACACTTCCCTGCACAATGGGAAAAAGAGTTTGCTGGTAGTCGTATTTGGGTGAGGTTGAATTCACACGCTCAATGCAACGCGTTAGCCAGCGATGGGTCAGGTCCATAGATTTTTTGGCATAACCGTACTCGCAGGGGTATGGCGTACACTCATCAAACGCCATAATGATATCGGCCCCGATGATTCGTTGAATGTCCATCACACCTTCGGGTGTAAACGTATGCTTTGATCCATCGATGTGCGACTTAAAAATCACTCCTTCTTCTGTGATCTTTCTATTCGCGCCAAGCGAATACACTTGGTAGCCGCCACTATCTGTTAAAAGGGCTCTATCCCAGCCATTGAATTGATGAAGCCCGCCAGCCTTTTGAATTAACTCCAGCCCCGGGCGCAAATAAAGATGATAGGTATTTCCTAGAATGATCTTAGCATTGATGTCTTCCTTTAACTCACGTTGATGCACCGCTTTCACCGAACCAGCCGTACCAACTGGCATGAAAATGGGAGTTGGAATGTCGCCATGATCGGTAGAGATCAGACCTGCGCGAGCTTTTGAGTATTTGTCTTTCGATTGTAATTTGAACAGCATATTTGCTTCAAAGGTAAGACGATAAAAGGTAAGAAGTGTGGCGAAAGAAAAGAGTTTGGGCGGATGATTTGCCCCGATAATCCCTGCCTCTTACTATCTTTGAACGTTTTTTCACTTCTAAACGAATTGGCTTGCTTCTTTTGACTATTATTTGCTTTGTAGCACTTGGCGTGCAGCTCATTTACTTGATTTTATTCTTGTTTGCATTTGGAGGAAAACGCAAAGACATTGTTACTGAGCCACACGCAGTTTCGGTGATCGTTTGTGCGCATGACGAGGAGCAGAATTTGCGTGAGCTCGTGCCCTTACTTTTAAAACAAGATCATCCTCATTTTGAAGTCATTGTAGTGGAGGACAGGTGCAACGATGGAACCTATGACTACCTATTGCAAGCGACCAAGCAACACGATGCACTGAAAATGGTGCGCGTAACAAACAAACCCGAGCACATTAGTGGAAAGAAGTTTGGCTTGACATTAGGAATCAAAGCGGCAAAGCACGACTGGGTATTATTGACCGATGCAGACTGCCGACCGGAGAGTGATCTTTGGCTAAGGCGAATGACAGAGAAGTATCATTCAGAAACACGCCTGGTAGTTGGATTTTCGCCTTATTTTAGAAAGGCTGGTCTGTTAAATTCTTTCATTCGATTTGAGGCGTTTGTGACAGGCATCCAATTCATTGGGTTGGCGCTGGTCGGAAAGCCGTACATGGGTGTAGGCCGAAATCTGGCTTATGCAAAGGCGCTTTTTTTGGACAACAAAGGCTTCAATAGGCATTTAGCCGTGGTTGGGGGCGATGAT
>JAJTGQ010000104.1 GCA_021299455.1 Flammeovirgaceae bacterium
TACCTTTTACCTTACCATTCTTTTTGGTCATTTTAGACCCGCAGTGAATGCAGTTTTTTTATTCATAGCTTTGATTTGACCTAAAGCTATGGCATTCAATAATTTGCAAGGTTTCCAGCCTAATAAATGTCCATTAAGCCAAAAATTACTATGTAACCATCGGGGTTTTTTCTAAAGTATCCAACGCGGAGCGGCTAACCAAAAAAGCTATAGAGCAGGGCTATAGTGCCCAGTACACACTTCATCCGGATAGAAAGTTAAACTATGTCTATGTACTAGCTACTAGTGACAAAAGAAAAGCTTATGCGCTGGCTGTTAAATTGCGTGCCGAAACCGAATACAGAGACGCATGGGTTTTTGACGGAGCTTTTGGTGAGACTCCACCGGTTGCCGCAGTGATTGAGCCGATAATTGAGAAGAAAGAAGAGCCGGTCGTAGAAGTAAAGCCGCTAGAACCAGAGACTAAACCCGCCATCGATTCAACTGCATTGGTAAAGCCAGTTGAAAGACCCATTGATCCAATTGTTGAAACGAAGCCTGTTGGTAAACCTTTTTATTTTAAACTGATAAATGTTGCTGACAATAGCGAAGTGAAATCTGGAGAAGTGCATGTGCAAGAAGTTGTACGTGCCACGCAGTACCAGGCATTTAAGCCCGGAGAAGTAGTATATTTGGAAGCACCCAAAAATAAAAGGGGTACCTATAGTGTCGTGACAGAGGTGCCAGGATATAGCCAACTCAGTAGTGTCTTTAATTATCAAAACCCTCCTGGTGAAAAAGGTGGTAATGGTGAAGTGATCATTGAATTACCAGTAAAAAAAGCAAAAAAAGGAGACTATGTTGACTTCCGCAATGTAAAGTTCTTCAAGAATTCATCTATCCTCGAGCCAGAATCACAGAATGAATTAGACGGTCTTGTTGACCTGATGAGAGAAAACTTAAAGTATAAAATAAAGATTCACGGCCATGTAAACGGAACACAAAGCAGAGAATGTTTTGTGCGTGGTACCAACTCCATTTTCTTCGTTATTAATCCTTCGACCTATAAAAAAGAAAGAAATTTATCCTCAAAAGATCTTTCCAATCTTCGCGCAGAAACCGTAAAAGACTATTTGGTAAGTCAAGGCATTGATGCATCACGTTTAACGACTAAAGGCGAAGGCGGCAAGATCCCACTTTATCCAGAAAGCGGTTCGTTAGGATCGCTCAACGACCGGATCGAAATTGAGTTTACAAAAAACTAAGCGGTAATAGCTTTTAGAATATCGTGCTGGGTAATAATATGTGCACGCTCTTGCTCATCGCGAACCAGCAAAGCCTTGTTATTTCTATTCAACAGCGAGGACAAAACATCCAATGTGCTGTCTAGTGCAACTACCTGCATTGGTTTATCCATGATCTCACCCACCGATTTATCCTTCAACCCAGGATCATAAATTATTTTTTCAATCAGGCTGGTAGTCGTTACGCTGCCAACAAATTCATTTCCCTCGGTCACGGGCATTTGATCAACGCCCTCTTTGTTCATTATTTTGATCGCTTCACCAATCGTAGAATTTTTGGTGACAGTTAACAACGCGTCTTTCCCATTTCTACCCGCAATGATTTGCCGAGCAGTACCATAGGTGCGTTCTTCTAAAAACCCGTGATCCTTCATCCACATGTCATTGTACACTTTGCCTAAATAGCGTGTGCCATGATCAGGAAGTAACACCACCATCACATCCTCTTTTTTCAAATGCTCACGGGCATATTCCATCGCACCATGTAGTGCCGACCCACAACTCCATCCACCAAAAATTCCCTCCTCGCGCGAAAGTCTCCGTGCCATGATTGCACCGTCTTTATCGGTCACTTTGATAAACTGGTCGATCACATCAAAGTCGACATTTTTTGGTAAGATATCTTCACCAAAGCCCTCTGTGAGGTATGGGTAAATTTCGTTTTTGTCAAATACGCCTGTCTCTTTATACTTCTTAAACACGGACCCATACGTATCGATACCGATTGCCTTGATGTTTGGATTTTGTTCTTTTAAATATTTGGCAGTTCCACACATCGACCCTCCCGTTCCTACGGTCGCTACATAATGCGTAATCTTTCCACCGGATTGTCTCCAAATCTCGGGGCCAGTCGTTTCATAGTGGGCTTTTGCATTGGACGGGTTGTCATATTGATTGGGATAGATCGAATTCGGAATTTCTTTGTTTAGTTTCCTGGCTACAGAATAATAGCTGCGTGGATCTTCCGGTTCCACATTTGTAGGGCACACAATTACTTCAGCACCTACGGCTCTCAAAATATTTATTTTTTCTTGCGATTGTTTATCAGCCATTGTAAAAATGCATTTGTACCCCTTCGCAACAGCTGTAAGCGCAAGCCCCATTCCTGTGTTACCTGAGGTTCCCTCAATAATTGTTCCTCCCGGTTTTAACAACCCAGCCTTCTCGGCATCTTCCACCATCTTTAACGCCATTCTGTCTTTGGTCGAATTCCCGGGATTGAAATACTCCACCTTTGCCAACACGCTTCCGTTAATGCCTTTTGGAATTTTATGTAAACGAACAATGGGCGTATTGCCAATCGTTTCGATGATGGAGTTGTATATCATAGCTTCAACAATTTATCGCGATTGCAAAAATAACATTTCAGACGGGAAAGCTAACGTTTATTAGGAGCGTAAAATTTGGAGATAAGGTGACTCTTCGTGTCTTCTATAGTCCGAACGCCTTAACGCCTATTGGTCAGCAAAAAAAATCTGGAAAGCAAAAAGCCCTCCTACGCTAATGCTTCGGAGGGCGAGTGGAGCTGCAGGGAATCGAACCCTGGTCCAGAGAAGATGAACGTGTACCTTCTACATGCTTAGTTGACTTTGGTTGTCGGGAACTAAAAGGCAGGCAACAGCCTCATCAATTCCTTAGTTACTGTTTTCTCGACAGCCCCGCGCAACAACGGAGCGGCCCAGTTCAAGCTGTCGACACCGCGATTCCAAACCCGCAGAACAGAGGTTTGGGCGATGATGGCCTCCCACTTCTTAAGCGGGACAAGCTAATCTAACGATACGTCAGATTAAGCAGCCATGGCGTAAGTATTTTCGCCACGTAAATTGTTGGGACCATCTTTCAAGGCTCTCATCCCATGAGCCTGCATGCTTACTCACACCCCCACGCGTCCTGTCAAAACCGGTCAGCCCCTTTAACCTCCGAAGCCTTGGCGAAGGAGGTAGTATCAACAAACATTCGCAAAGCGGAAAGCCCTCCTTCGCCAAGGCTTCGGAGGGCAAGACAAAAGTACAGTAAAAAAAGTTCAGTTGACTATTCAATCACTTCAAAGCCGGCTCCACGAAGTGCCTCGATAGCCGTTGTTAACTTTGCCTCTTCCACAAGGATATAGTCTGTATTGTAAGTGGCAATTACCGAAAGGTTTACACCTGCATTTGCCAGGGCCGTTGAAAATTGAGCCGTGATGCCCGTCAACGAAAGATCCAGTACTGCATTGATCTTTAGCAACCGCCAGCCCACACTTTTCACGATTTCGTCCTGCACCAAATCCTCTTCACAAACGACTGACAACTCATTTGCCGTTTTAGACAAAGTATAAAATGAGGAACTAAATAGCCAATTCGGCAAGGGCTTTGTCATCTCTAGCTGACAAACCGCAAATCGCTTCGGTAAAACTTCAAACTGAAGCACTATCAGTTCTTCTTGAACCGCTGGCCACGGCCAGTAACAGCTGCTACGTTAAAAAAACCAAGTGCCTTTTTTCCGTTCTTGTTAAGGTTTACAATGTTGGTAGACACATTAGAAACTGGTCGCGCGAACAATTCTCCAAAACCGCCAGGTCGGTCAGTCTGTACTTGCACTTGCTGCAAATAATCAAATGCTTGAACAGTTATCGAATTGATTTCAACATACACCGAATCGCCTGGCACATAGGGCGAGACCGCGGCATCATTGGCATCGGTATCGTTCGGGTTTATTCCTCTTCGAATGGGTGTAATGAAAATAAACCCATCAATATTTCCTCCCGCAGAAAATCCAGCATCGTAAGCGACATTTAGGTCTGACGGCTTATTGAGCAAGACACCATTTTTGGTCGCACGAATCCAATAGGTATCCCCAGCTCCCGCAAAGTCCCTGGCAATAAACTCCGCGAAATAAAAGTCTGGATTAGTCTGATCCGGCTCGTTTTTGGTTAAAGTAAGTGTGTCAATTTTTGGCACGCGCCCCATGGTTGAGTTTGCCTCATATACTTCGCCTTCGGCTTGAATTGTCAGCTTGTAAGAAGTACCCGGTACACCTAGCCGCTCATTGCCTACCGGCTTCCAAACATAGGTACCCTTGCTAGCAGGATCTTCATTAAAAGCAAAAACTTTTCCGGCATCGTCAACAACAGACACAACAGCACCACCAACTGCCGGAGGCAGAGAACTATCAAAATAGGATTGCGTTTTTGTAAGTGTGATTACTTGATTGCCCAGCTTATCATTGACCCATGCATCTACAACCAAAAGTGCATCCGCATTTTCAAGTGTAGGATTGATTTTTGTTTCGCACGAGAGCAAAGACAAAAAACATAACGTGGCAGTTATCTTTAGGCTTAGGCCTACAGCGATTTCCCTTGAAAATCGACTAAAAAATTCGAGTAAAGTCATCTTCATTTAAAATTTAAAGTTGTAAGAAATGGAAGGCACCACTGAACCTATGATAGAAAGCTGAGTGGCCTCTGAAGAAATAGGCTGGCCTGGAGACACTCGTTGGTCTGCCTGCGAAAAATAAATCGAGAATGGGTTTTGTCGTGCATACAAGTTGTAAACACCAAAGACCCAATAGTCACTGTTCTTCCTGTCTTTACCCCTCTTCTGTTTTTTTCCTTCTAAACGGAACGAAACATCTAGTCGGTGGTAGTCCGGAAGTGTTACATTGTTGCGTGAATCGTTTCCGTTGTAAGGAACCAGCAACCCTTGGCTGATGTACCGTGAAGTAGGGAAAGTAGTCGGTGTGCCAGACGTGTACACAAAATTGGCGGAAAACGACCATCTTTTCGAGATGTCATAGAACGCAGCGATTTTCAAATTGTGTGCTTGATCGAAACGAGTACGATACCAGTCACCTTGGTTAATACCATTCACTTTTAACTCTGTGCGAGCTAACGTGTAACTCACCCATCCGGTAAGGCGTCCCGCTTTCTTTTGAAAATAGGTCTCGACACCATAGGAGCGCCCTTCGCCAGAAAGCAGGTCACCCTCCAAAAATTCGTTGATCAATAAATCAGCTCCATCAATGTAATCGATCTGGTTTTGTGTATTCTTCCAATACCCCTCAACCGACAATTCATACATTCTGTTTTTGCCCAAATCTTTAAAAAATCCTATTGTGTACTGGTCAGCAAGTTGAGGTTTGATATTCTTTGAACTCGGATTCCAAACGTCAAGCGGATTGGACGCAGTAGTATTTGAAATCAGGTGTAAATACTGAGCCATCCGATTGTAACTTCCCTTAATCGAGCTAGTTGGGTTCACTTGCACTTTAAATGATACCCGAGGCTCGAAATTTCCATAAGTGGCAATCACTTCTCCATTTTTGTATTGGCGGCTGCTTACCGTGTCTCTTCTTACGCCTGCAGGATTGTTATTGTAAGTATAGGATTTACCAGGGCCAAAGGCATTGAACAACGAATAACGTATGCCGTAGTCGACTGAGACCGCTCTGGATATTTTTTGTGAGTTGCTTAGGTAAAGTGACGACTCTAAGTTGTATTTCTTGCTTAGACTAAAGTCATCAGGTTCGCCCTGACTGACCCCACGCGCATTGGCTGGCTCGAAAATGTAGTAAATCAATTCTGCACCAAAATTCAACTCATTGTTATTGTTGAGGAAGTAAGTAAACTGGGGCTTAAAAATATAGTTGGAGATGAGCGAATTCCATTTAAATGAGTTCTGATCATCTCGACCAAACTGGAGACTATAGTCATAGTTACTATAAAGAGCAGTGAAATTGGAGAACAAGCGATCGTTAAAAATATGATTCCAGCGCAACGTGGCCGTAGCATTGCCCCAGCTAAAGCCTTGATTTCGATCGAACTTAAAATTATCTCTCCCAAAATAACCTGACAGGTAAACTCTGTTTTTTGGATTGATGTTATAATTTGTTTTGAGTGTGACATCATAAAAATTCAGCGCACCACCATTTTGCAGAACGGGTGCGAAAGGTCGAGCTAGAATGTCAATATAGGATCTTCTGGCGGCAACAATAAAAGACATTTTATCTTTTATGATTGGCGCCTCCACCGCTATCCGACTAAAAATAGTACCGATACCTCCAGTTACCTCCAATTTCTTGCTATTCCCTTCTTTCATCCTAACGTCCAAGAGCGAAGAAAGTCGCCCGCCATACCGAGCCGGGATTCCCCCTTTGTAAAGTTTTACATCTTTGACCGCATCTGGATTGAAAACTGAAAAGAAGCCAAGCAAGTGAGATGAATTATAAACAGGCGCTTCGTCCAACAAAATCAAATTTTGCCCCACGCTACCGCCACGCACGTTGAACCCACTGGCGCCTTCGCCTACGGTGCTCACCCCAGGTAGTAATTGCAAGCTTTTTATCACATCGGCTTCGCCCAAAAAGGCTGGAATTCTCTGAATCGTTTTAATATCTAATTTGTTGGTGCTCATTTCCAGATTTTGCACGTTCGCCTGTTCCAATTCTGCTTGGATAACCACCTCTTGCAATTGCTCAGCTTCACCTGAAAGCTCAATATCAAAGCGTTTGTTCTTGTCTAGTTGCACAGACTTCGTTACGGGTAGATAGCCCAGATAGCTATAATGCAGGGTATAGTTGGCAGCGGGCAGCGTGATAGAATAAAAACCGTACTCATTTGTAACACCACCGCCTTGCGTCTCTGTAACATAGACCGTAGCTCCAATCAATGCTTCGCCATTGCTTGCATCTTTGATATAACCGCTAATGGTAAACTTGCCGGTGGTTTGGCCAAAAGAAAAAGTGCAGGCAAAAATCCACAAAAATAGAATCTGTCTCATAGAATAAGTTAAGCTAACCTTAAAGCGTAAAAAAGTGGGTTTTGTTGCACCTAATTGAAAATTTTCATAAAAAGTTTACACAATCGTCCCGCCTATTGGGCGGAATCGATTCCGATCGAGTCGATCACCAAATAATCGGCCTTAGAAACCGACTGCCGGGCGAGAAGTTCTGCTATAAATCCAGTTAAGAAAAGTTGAACCCCGATAACCAACGCTACCAATGCTAGGTAAAAGATAGGTTGATCGACTACATCACGCTTCAGCGGAATTTTGGAGATAAACAGGGCATCCACCTTATCCCAAAATATTTTCACCGTAAAACCAAACCCAACCAGAAAGGAAACGATGCCCCAAGCCCCAAAAAAGTGCATGGGTCTTTTTGCAAATCGCCCAACGAACGTAATGGTAAGCAGATCCAAAAAGCCACGAACAAATCGCTCCCATCCAAACTTACTTACTCCATATTTTCGCTCACGATGCTCTACTACTTTTTCTGTGATTTTCGTGAAGCCGGCCCACTTAGCCAACACGGGTATATAACGGTGCATTTCACCGTAAACCGTAATATTTTTTATAACTGAATAGTGGTAGGCTTTTAATCCACAATTAAAATCATGCAAATGAATACCGGAGATTTTTCGCGTGACATAGTTGAAAAACTTGGAGGGCAATGTTTTTGAAATTGGGTCGTGACGCTTTTTCTTCCAACCGCTCACCAAATGAAATTTCTTTTCTTTGATCAGTTTATACAACTCCGGAATTTCATCTGGACTGTCTTGTAAATCAGCATCCATGGTGATCACCACCTCGCCCTTTGCAGCTTTAAACCCGGTATGCAAGGCTGCCGATTTCCCAAAATTTCTATTAAACTGAAATCCCTTGAAAGACGGATTCGCTTTACTTATTTTTTTAATCTCTTCCCAGGTGCCATCGGTGCTACCATCATCGATAAAAATCACTTCATACGAAAAGCCGTGCGTTTGCATAACACGGCTAATCCAATTACTCAGTTCAGGAATCGATTCTTCTTCGTCCTTTGCAGGAATGACTAGAGAGATATCCATCAAAGATTACATCATTTCCTCTGGTTGATTCCTCTTTACAAAAATGGAGGTGATCAAAGAAACAATTGCGTAGAAAATAAGTCCGAATCCATAAGACTTAATAGAACCTATCGCTGAAAACTGCCCGACAGCTCGTTCCCTTGCGTCCTCCATTGCTTTATCCATTTGATCCTCAGGCATACCAAAACTTTCCATCATTTTCTCAGTAGTTTCAATACTTACATCAATCAATTTTGCTGGTAACTCGGTATCTATAACTGTATATAGCAGTATCATAAAAGCAGTAGAGATCACCCCAGAAACTGCGAGTAGCACAAATCCATGCTGGAACGCCTTGCCATACGAAACGAATCCACCAATTTCATTTCTGTAGTTGATCCCCGCATAAATAGTTGCACCCAATAATAGAACGAGAACAAATATTCCGAATTTCCAATCTGCCAAAATCGTATAATCGGCAGCGTATGCGATTACTGTAAGCACTATGCTAACACCGCCTAAGATTGAGCCCCATTTTGCTGCGTGCTGTAAGAATGATACTTGAGGAGTAGTTGTTTCTTCCATAATTATTGGTTTTTAGGTTGACGTCTTAAAATTACTGATATTATTATGCTAATAAAAAAACTGATCACAAAGCTTTGCCAGAAATAGTGTTTGGCTAGAATGTAACTATTGGTAGCAGAAATGTACTCCAAATTACGTTGATACTCAATTTTTCCTATCCGCTCAATCGCTTCTGCGGGCATTGCTTTCATCTGTTCCACTGCTGTGGTCACATAGTCTGACAAAAATGCTGGAAAAATTCCAGACCAAACCAAAATCAAAACTGAGGTAATCAAAGCAAACAGAATAGTAAAGAGGAAATTGGCAATCATCCCCTGCCAAAAGAAAATGATCCCATCTTGATAGTTGTCTCTGATTTCTTTTAGAGTGAGCGTCATGAAAATGGCAAAGAGGAAAATTCGAAAATCAAAAAATATCATGAATAAGAATGGATGCTTGCCCAGGAAATAGAGTGCCAGCAAAATGAAAAACCCCAGCACTCCCGCAATCGCACCATTTCGCAAGGAGACCGACACTAGAGGAGGCGCATTCTTAAGCATCAATCCACTGCTTATTGTTATTGAACACTGCCACCGCCTTTCCTTTCAACTCTTTACCAAACCAGGGCGAATTCTTCGATTTCGAGAAATTGGTTTTCTCATCGAAGCGCCATTCGCGATTAGGATCAAACAATGTCAAGTTGGCTTTTTCATCTACCTCAATAACCGGCACCGGCAACTGAAGAATAAGTCGGGGTGCTGTGGTCACCTTTGCAATAAGGTCTTCTACATCAACCCATTTGCTTAACTGAGTCAGTTGGGAGGCAAATGTCTGTAGGTTTGTTATTCCAAAGTCAGCCTGGTCAAACTCCAACAATTTACTTTCATCGTCTTGTGGCAAATGCCCGCTCGACAAGACATCAATCGTTCCATCCTTAAAGCCCTTTATCAGAGCATCATTATCAATTTTCTCCCGAAGTGGCGGGTTGAGCTTATAGTTGGTATCAAAATCTTCCAGATAGCTATCATCCAACAAGGCTTGATATCCGACTACATCGCAACTTACTTTCATTCCTTTTTTCTTTGCCGAACGAATGAGGTCGACCGTCCGGCCAGTTGATATTCGGGACAAGTGCAACCTTCCCCCCGCATACTCCAACAGCTCCAGGTTTTTTCGTACTGCGATCTCTTCAGCAATTCGGGGCATACCTTTGAGCCCCAACGAGGTACTATTCTCACCTTCATGCATTTGCCCAAATAAATTCAGCCAATGATCTTCGGAATGATCGATGAGAAGCCCATCAAACTTCTGGATGTATTGCAATGATTTTAGAAAAAGATCGGTATGAACAAGTGACTTTAGCCCATCAGTAAAAGCTACTGCGCCCGCTTCGTGCAGGTCGATCATTTCAGTCAGCTCTTCTCCTTTGCAATTTTTTGTCACCGCAGCCATTGCATGCAGTTGCACCAACCGAGTTGAATTCGCTTGTGTGATGTAGCTGATCTCATTCTTTGATTGTACCGCTGGTTGCGTGTTCGGCAACAAAACTACTTCTGTAAATCCACCGGCCGCAGCCGCTTTTGTCAAACTAAGTAAATCCTCTTTGTGCTCTAGCCCCGGATCGCCCACGAACGCACCCAGATCCATCCATCCGATACTCAGCAACATGCCGTCCGCCTCAATCACACGATCTGCCGAATAGTTTTTGTCGCCAATTTCGGTAATACGCCCACCCGAGATAACTATGTTCTTCTTTTTGAGATGATAGGTCGAGCCTGGTGAAACAATTTTTGCGGATTGGATGACTACTTTCATAATTAACCGTTCAGAAGACTTACAATTAAATCTTTCACTTGGTCTGATTTTTCCTTTTTGATAGAACCTGCTTTGTATTGAATAATTGATTTCTCAACAGTAAAAATTCTGCCGGGCCGAATGTAACTTGCTCTTGTTAGTCCTCTCTCCAAGAAATCATCTATACCCAGCTCAATAGCTAACTTATCTCCTTTGTCTTTACTGGTAACTTGGCAAAGCACAATGTCATCGCCTGACAAAACGAAAAGGACTAATGCCGGACGCTTTTTTACCGATGATAAATCTGAAAATGGAAAAGGGACGACAACCACATCACCTCTTACAAATTCTTCCATGCCTCGTCTTCTTCTGGTGAATCCCAATCCCGGGACAATGATTTTTCTGACACAATGTGAGTAAGAATTTTATCCGACTGCTGCTTTTGTCTTAAAAAAAGCAAATAATCGAATAATTCCTTCAGTAATCCCTCTGGAGTATTCTTAATCTCTTCGGAAAGGACTTCTCTTGTTGACATCTAACAAATTTACTTTAAAAATCGAATCAATAGTATTTCGGCAAGTAAAAAGAGCAACGCCAACACAATCGCATACTTCCACAATGGCGTGCCCAAATATCTCTCTTTTATTTCGTTGCGGAAAGCGTCTGTACTGCCGGCATCAAAAATGGAGATAGACGGGCTACCGCCTAACCGAAGTTTGACCTCCTCCGGCTTTAGGTTCTCCAGTAACGACTCTTCCTTTGTAAGGTTAAACGCGACCAAACCTAGCGTGTCTTTCTGGAGAACCATCGAATAAAATCCTCTTTCCAGCAAAAATTTTGGTAACTCCAGAACGATACGGCTACCCACCTTCCGTTGGGTTGGTATCACTTCCTGCTTTCCGATCATTTTAATAGGAACATCTCCTAACAAACTGTCACCCTCAAAGGAGAAAATCGTTGAAGAAAGTGAGTGATACAAACGCTCCTGATTCCGGCTACCCAACGAAGCCAGCCGGTACATCACAGGCACAAAAAGCGCATGGGCATAAAAATCGGTGGTCGACTTAATGAGGGGACAAGCCAGTACGAACAAATCGTTCACCTGAGATAAGAATGGCCTTCCGTCTTTGAAGGTAAGAATAGCAGAACGATCAGCGCCCCAGTCAAGAACTTTCGTAGCAACGGGCATCGCCATGGCACTATTTATCTCTTCAAACACATTTTGGAAAAGTGGCGCCTTAAAATCGGGAAGGGCTAGCGACAACGGTTGTTCCTGTTTATTTATTTTGACCGCACCTCGTATCAGTTGCTGATAGGAATTCTCATCTGACAACAAAGCAGGGATCAATAATATCGAATGATTTTTTCGAAGACCGTTTAATGTCGTTAACAGAGGTAATTCAATTTTCTCCAATTGATTAACAACAATCAAATCAACGTCATTCAATAAACTATAATTCAAGTTGGCAGTCTGGAAACTCGAAAAAGTGAAAAGCTCCTTATTGCCAAATACCCGTTCGACAGGCGTGGCTTCTTTGTTGCTCTTTATTTCTAGCACTTTTAATTTGGTTGTGAGATTCAACGTAAAATAAAACTCATTATCAAAACTAACGGGATAGTCACTAAATGAGAGCACCGCCTTATTTAATCCTTTCAGACCAGTTGGCAAATCGAACACCAGAGAATTGGTGCTATTCGGTTCAATGTTGATCGATGCGGCCGATGCCTGTATGGAATTGATAGATAGTTTTGTGACTAAGCCCTCCACCGCGCGGTCTCCCACATTTCGCAAGCGAACGTGAATGGCATTTTTTTCACCCTTTGTTATTGATGGATTTTCCAAGTAAACTGTATCGACCAGCACATTTGACAATTTACTGGTTTTGATAGGCACTAACTTGATCAACAGGGACGAATCAGTTTTTGAAACATTCCCGAATGTTGCGCTTTGAAAATCGGATATCCAAAAAAGTGTATTGGCCTCATCCAAGATGCGGCTTTCAATCTCCTGGGCACTTCTGCTAATGGACGAAAGCCGAAGTCTTGAAAGTTCATCTTCGACTTCGGTCTTCGCTTTGAAGGAATTCGAGAAGGAAGCAAAATCATTTGTGATCAATTGATACTTAACATCGGGAGGTAAGGCCGTTACAATCTCCCGCACCCGTTCACTCGCTTCATCGATGGCTCGCTTTTTTTCAGCGACCGGTGCAGACATACTCAATGAATTGTCAATATAGATGGCAACATTTTTTTGAGAGCCCACCTGCTCGGCTGCTGGCAGAAAGGGTTGTGCAAAAGCCATTACCAAAAAGAAGATGAAAAGCAGCCGAGCCGCCAAAATCAAATATTGCTTTATCTTCCTTTTTTGGGTGGTCTCTTGCTTTACTTGCTTTAAAAAACGCGTATTCGAAAAGTAGATCTGTGTCGTTTTGCGAAAATTGAAAAGATGAATGAGAATGGGTATCAGCAAGGCACCGAGTGCCCAAAGAAAGGACGGGAACTGAAAAATCATTCGGGCAAAATTACGATAATATGTTGGAAAATGCCTGCTGCCAGGTGGCCGCTAATCACGCAAATTCTTCCTCATGTACTTTTGACAAATAGGACAGTTTTGCCAAACATGGCCGCGAGCGGGGCAATAGGCTCTGCCAAAATAAATGATTTGCAGATGCACTTTGTTCCAACGGTCCTCGGGTATCAGCCTTTTCAAGTCACGCTCGGTTTGCTCTACATTTTTACCGGTACTTAAACCCCACCGGTACGCTAGCCTATGGATATGGGTGTCGACCGGAAAAGCCGGTTTGCCAAACCACTGAGTCATCACAACGGAAGCCGTTTTATGTCCCACCGCAGGAAGTTCTTCCAAGGCTTCGAACGTATCTGGCACCTGGCCCTCATACCTTTCAATCAGTATCTTTGATAGTCCCCAGATACCTTTCGATTTCATGGGCGATAGGCCGCAAGGTTTAATAATCTCCCTGATCTCTTCCACCGACATCTTTACCATGTCGAAAGGATTATCAGCTTTCTTAAAAAGCAATGGCGTTATCTTGTTTACCCGTTCATCTGTGCATTGTGCAGATAACAACACGGCCACAAGTAGCGTATAGGCGTCTTTGTGGTGAAGCGGAGTCTCAACGGTTGGATAAAACGCATCTAAAATATGTAAGATGTCAGTTACTTTATCTGTTTTGGTCATAGCTGCGATAAATACGCGAAACTAACAATACGATAAATCGAATGTTTCAGCGATGAATCATTTATGAGCCTTCACCACTATTTGCTGGTCACCATCTGCATCCGGATAGAAAAGGAGCAAACTCTGTTTCTTATCGAACGCAAGTTTACCGGGAGAGTTGTGAACCTGAAACCCATTGCCAAAATGAAAAGAGGGAAGAAAAATTTCGGTAGGAGCATCAATGGACTTATTCCGTTTGAATTTCAGGTAAAATTCTTTTTTTTCAACATTGAAGAAATATTCGAGCGGTTCGCCTGCTATTTTATATGGATAAGGTCGGATGGCCGCTGCCAGCGCTCTGCCTCCAGAATTGATATCATCTTTATTTTTTTGCTGCGACTTACTAAAAATAGAGAGGTCTTCGCCATTCCATTGATCACCATGTTTGTTTTCGTTATCTGCTGTGTAGTTCCACAATGTGTAACTGAGTTGATTGGACTCCATCGCTCTAAATGAGCGATCCAGACACGCTTCTTGATCAGCAAAATCTCCGGTACTAAATGCTTTTTTTTCACCCATATCAAAAGGAATTCCGAATTCGCCAACGAGTGTAGGATTATTTCCCAAAGAGCGGGCAGTTTCCTCTTTGCGGTTAGCCATGTTATCATGAAATGTTTTGCGAATTGCGTGTCTTCCAAAAACGGGCTTCCCTTTAACTACATCCACGCCAAACCAAGCAGAATATTCTTTCGTGAGTAATGTTGCGGCATCGTACCAATGTCCGGCATTCACAAGTCTCTTCGCTTCTTCGGTTGCGAATTCCGGCATCTGATGAAATAGAGCCGGCTCTGCAAAAATCAACCAGCTACTATCTACCGCATGCATTTGCTTTTGAAAAGCCAGTGCAAAAGGTCTGAAATAGTCTTTTGAGAAGTCAACCTGCTTGCCATCGATCTCGCTAAAATAGTTGGGTTTTAGCACGGTTGGTTTTTGTTGCGAGTCATAGTTCCAAACACCGGCATTCTTCCAAATGTCCATTTCCGGAGCCTTCCACGAAGAGAATTTGTTAGGATTAACCAGCACTCTTCCTTTTGATTTTTGTCCGGAGAATGCAAATTCATAGCGCTCCACTTCCAACGCATTACCCGCACCCAACACCATGCCCTCAAATGGCGTAGGCATAATCCCGTTCTTTAAAAGACCAAATGCGTTCAAATCAGTCATTCCAATATATCCGGCTCCGGGTTCATTGAAGGTATCAAAGCCAATCACGTTGGGGAGGCCTTTTAGTTTTAGGGCAACTTGCTTGATCGCATTGATGTAATGTGCCTGTAAATAATCTTGTGCACTTACACTATCAATCTTTACCTGAGGCGCAAAATCATTCCCTCCAAAGAAAAGCGTAAACATAGTGGCTGCACCTAGCTTATTGTAGTTGGTAGGCCAAATCATACGCGGAAAAGGATCACCCTTGACATTGTGAATTATAGCCGAACCCGCCTCGGTAAACTTGAGCGGATCAAAACCCACTTTATCGAGTGTCCAATAGGGAGCTCCGTCACCACCTGTGAATCTGCTCCAAACATCCTGATGAGGATCGATAAAGACATTGATATGGTGATCATCTGCCTTCTTAACGATTGCTTGGATATAATTGAGGTAATTCTCGTCATACAGTCCAGGGCCGGCATGTTCGATGGCCTCCCAGGTCACCAACAACCGAACAAACCGATAACCCCACTGATAGAGTCGCTCAAAGTGTTCATCAGCCTGATTGAGTGGAAATGGCCTTCCCACAGACGATACGTTATAGACGGTCTCATAAAACTGTTCTTTTTGATGACTCGGAATCAAAGGTTCAAATGGAAGTTTCGTACTCCCTCCCACGTTGATACCATGTAAAATCATGGCGCGACCAGTGGGATCAACAAACCATATTCCTTTGGAGGAAATATTCTTCTGTAGTGAATCGCTTTTTGAAGGTGCCGACTGACCGGCAGGTAGCTGGCGGCTTTCGCTAACCTGTAAGCCGGAAATACTATAACTTGGAAATGGACTATCAACAAATAGATAGACGGCAATTACAATAACAGTTGCAAAAATTACCAGTAAAGATCCAATAGCGATTTTTTTTAGTCGACTCATCTCATTAAGAATAAATTAGATATTTCCTTCTCATCGTTTTATAGGTGTCGAGATCCTTCTTCCAGGTAGCTTTAATCTGTTTTTCCGTCATTCCCTTTTTGATTTGTTCTTTCAACAATTTCGTACCCGCCAGTTTATCAAAGTATGGAATGAAAAATTTTTCTTTGTCCGGAAATCTTTTGTAGAGTTGAATGAAATATTTCAAAGAAATCTCTCTTCCAGTCTTCTCCTTACTCAAATCAACTCCAAAGCAAACGCTATTTTCGTGCGGTGGCTTCTTGGCCATTCCCTCGATGCTTATAGGTGTAAATTGAAACGGTTGGTCCTTCAAATCAGGATGACCGATCCACTCAAATGGGTGCTGTGTGCCGCGACCGACACTCAAAACGGTTCCTTCAAACAGACAGGTAGAAGGGTAAAGTAAAACCGACTGTTGATTGGGAAGATTGGGAGAAGGCTTGATTGGTAATGTATAGGGTGTCTGGTGTGTATAGTTTTTAAGCTTTATGATCTCCAACTCACATTTTCTCTTTCCATCCAGCCAACCTTCACCGTTGATCATTTGAGCGAGTTCACCTACCGTGAGACCGTGTACAATTGGAATTGGGTGCATACCCACAAAAGATTTTAGAGCAGGATCGAGCACAGGCCCATCCACATAACTTCCATTCGGATTTGGGCGATCTAAAACAATGAGTTTCTTGTTTTGTTCAGCACAGGCTTCCATTAAATAATGAAGCGAGCTGATATAAGTGAAAAAGCGCACACCCACATCTTGTATATCAAAAATGATAATATCGAAATCACTCAATTGTTCTGCAGTTGGTTTATTGTTACTCCCGTACAAAGAAATCACAGGAAGCCCTGTCTTTGTGTCAACTCCATCCGTAATGGTTTCGCCAGCATCGGCATTTCCACGAAACCCGTGCTCGGGCGATAGAATTTTCTTGATGTCCACACCTCTTTTTTGAAGCGAGTCAACCAAGTGGGTTCTACCGATCACGGCAGTATGGTTGACTAAAAAAGCCACGCGTTTGTCTTGAAGCTTAGGAAGCAACAGGTCCAGTTGTTCTGCCCCTGTCCTAATACCAGAGGATTGACTATGAGCTGCGATGGCTACAAACAAACTGAAAGTAAGGCTAAGTATCTTGTGCATTTTCTTTTACTTTGCTAAATCGATTATTGTCAAAATTAAGCATTCTTTGAACGTTTCATATTTCATTTCAAAAAGGCTTCGCCAAGGTACACTGGATAATTTCTCCTCCATTGTACACAAGATTGCTGTGGCCAGCATTGCCATTGGCCTGGCGGCTGCCATTGTTTCTTTCTTAGTCATGCACGGTTTTCAATCGGCTGTAAAGAAAAAAATATATGGATTTAGTAATCATTTATTGATCACTAAGTTTACGATGAATAATGCGGTCGAGGAACAACCATTCGATTACAAAATTCCACTCTATGAGCAGCCCGCTCAGTTTCCATTTGTAAAAAGTGTCCAAGAGTTCAGTCACAAAGCCGGATTGATAAAAACGGAAAATGAAGTGCTCGGAATCATTTTTAAAGGTGTGGGAAGGGGCTCAAACAATTTTGCCGTCAGTGGCTCTTACTTTGACGAAAACATTGTTGAAGGTCGATTCATTCATTTTTCCGACTCAGGATATTCAAAGGAAGTTCTCGTCAGCAAAGTGATTGCCAATAAAATTGATGCAAAGGTGGGTGACGATATCATCTTGCATTTCTTCCAAAATCCGCCTCGGTTTCGAAGATTAAAAATTGTTGGACTCTATGAAACCAATTTGTCCGACTATTTCGATGGAAAAGTATTGATCGGTGACATTCGAATGGTACAGCAACTAAACGGGTGGAATAGAGGTCAGGCGGGTGGACTTGAAATAGCTCTTGACTTAAACTATTTCAATGCTTTTGACTTGTGGAAAAAAAGTTTTCCAATCCCATTTCTTAAAGAAACCCAAATCGACACGTTGGCTGCTCAGGAACTATCAACTGGTTCATCGCCTCCTTTTGACTTTGATCGCGCAGCGGTAGACGAAGCGGCTACTGTCATTGGCGAATCGATGGATTATGATCTTAACTTAGAATCCGTACGAGACAAATACATTCAAGTATTTGAATGGTTGGATCTGGTAAAACGTCAGGTAAAGATCTTGTTAGGTGTTATCCTCATAGTCATTTGCGTCAATATGATTTCAGTGATCCTTATTTTGGTGATGGAGCGCATCCCCATGGTGGGCATCTTGAAGGCCGTTGGCGCGAGCAATCGAACCATTCGCATGGTATTTATATACAACGGAATGAATCTCATCAGCAAGGGACTGTTGTGGGGCAACGTTATTGGGCTAAGCATTTGCTGGCTGCAAGATCGGTACAAGATCATGACGCTAAATCCGCACGACTATTACGTAAGCTATGTACCCATCGAATGGTCTTTTACAACCATCCTAGTGTTGAATTTACTCATTTTTGCAACCGTCACACTGGTGCTCCTTCTGCCCACGAGATTCATCACAAAAATCAGCCCAGTGAAAGCCATACGGTTTGACTAACCCACAAAGTGTAGACCGAATGCCATACGTTTGGCAATGCCAACCTAACTGGTTAGATTTGGATCAATGAAAAGACTGTTGACCCTATTTCTGCTTATGCTGTTCCTACTCAATATTGTTGGGTACTATGGCGTATTTGTAGGAATCAGTCTTTCGGGTGCTGCAGCGATGCGCGAGCAATTCGATACCGAAAAATCTTTCCAAGATGAAGTGCTCATCAAAGTTCCGATCGCCATTCCGTATGCTGTAGATGCAACTGACTATCAACGAGTAGATGGAGAATTTGAGCATCAAGGACAAGTGTATCGTTTGGTAAAACAGAAATTACAGAGCGATACTTTATATATTGTTTGCGTAAAAGATGGTAGTGCCTCGAAGATAAATCTTGCACTTGCTGACTACGTAAAAACTTTTACCGACAAACCTGCAACGACAAAATCAGGAACCGCTCCTATCTTTCAATTTTCAAAAGACTACTTATCTATCACAACGAAAATCACTCAGACTACGAGTGGCTGGGCTGCCCCCATTCTTTTTTCAACGGGTGATTTCAGTTTATCTACTGTTTCGCGAGACATCCAATCTCCTCCCCCAAAATCCATCTAGCAGACTGTCGAGCTTACACGACCAGTCCATCCATCCTGAAAGAATCAAGTAGTATTCTTTTGGAATGTTCTCTTAAAGGTATTGCCTTAACAAGTATTGCTTTGCAATAGGCGAGCCTATTCAACAGTTATTGTATACGCTAAAAATTACAAATTCATGCAATTCAAAATTACAATTGGTTTTGTTCTAATGGTCGTGCTATCAGCCCAAGGTCAGGGAATGATCGATGGTTTTATGCGAGGTCGTGGCAACCTAACAACTGCCCTTAGTTATAGCACAGAATCCTATGATACCTACTACGTAAAGGACTCCGCAGTCAACAACCCCAATCTGGGTACTATTTCTACCACGAGCGTTAACCTTTTTGCCGCTTTCGGTGCGACCAAGTATTTGGACGTTGTCATTGGACTTCCATTTGTATCAGCGAATGCATCTCAAGGATATTGGTCCACGCAAAGCGCGTTACAAGATTTTTCCATCTACCTAAAAGGGCGGGTCTACGAAAAGGATTTTGGTGCGCTGGGGAAATTATCGGCTATGGCTGCAGCTGGGTACATTATGCCAGCGAGCAACTATGTGCCAGATGCACCGGTTGCCATAGGTCACCGATCCAAGAACCTAGAGGGAAGACTATTAATCCAATATCGATTGCCCTTCGGACTGTTTTTGATGACACAGGGTGGTTACATACAAAGAGGAAACATCACCATTGATCGCGGTTATGAAGTAAGTGTGCCTGACGCATGGGACTATGTAGTTAGAGTCGGTGGCTCTTACAAAATATTTTATGCTGATGCATGGCTTAACATTCAACGCGCACGTAGCGGAACCAACATTGGTGCGGGTATTGCATTTCCCACTAATGCTGTTTCTTATCAGCGAGCAGGTTTTACGCTCTACTCAAGCGTCCCACCAATAAAAAATCTCGGTGTAAGTGCTGGTATGTCGTTTACGCTTTCCGGTGAAAACATTGGCAAGGCCACACGCATAAGTATTGGCATCGTCTACAACGTGCCCGTCATCAAGGACAAGAATAATTAAATCGTCAACGAACTACTGGACATGAAAAAATCAACAAGCCCTATGAAGTCGTCTAACAAAGCGTATGTCTTCAAATGGAAGGCAGCCATAATGCTAATTGTCACCTTTTCCTTTTTGCAAAGTTGCGATGAGGACATCCCAAGTATCAAGTCCTTGCCTATACTAGCCCCTACAAAAGTTGATGAAACGGCAGGCAACTGGAAAACCGTTTTAAATATAAACGCAAGTTCTATTTCGCTACCCACTGCCGAAGCTATCTCCAGCGCGGCCTATCAGGCAGAACTAGCTGAGCTAGTCAGTTTGTCCACTAACCGCACCGCCAGTCAGACAAATACGGCTAACTACTGGGCAGCGGGTGCTGTCGTTCGCTGGAATGAAATTGCTCGTGCGCTCGTGGCCAAATACAACATCGCCCCTATAGTAGGTGCACCGGCAAATCCGAATAAGCCCTTTTCTAATCCTCCTTTTGCGGCACGTGCTTACGCGTTGTTGAGTGTTGCACAGTATGATGCATTGGTGACAACTTGGAAATTCAAATACCAGACTAATCGCCCGACACCAGCATCAACAAATGGTAGCATTAAGTTATTAACCCCCGAAACAACATTACCTTCTTTTCCCTCTGAGCACGCGGTGGTCGCTGAAGCTTCTAGAAAAGTGTTAGAATTTTTGTTTCCGGCCGAGAAAGAATATCTACAAAAGTTAGCGGATGAAAATAAAAACAGCCGCAAATGGGCAGGTGCCAATACACAAAGCGATTTAGATGCAGGCACAAGCCTTGGTTCGCAGGTGGCTACGCTGGCAATCAATAGAGCTAAAACAGACCGCATGAGTCAAGCCGGAAGCCAGACAACTTTTATCGACTATTTTAACATTGCCAGAATTGCTGAGTCAGAGAGATGGACAAGCCTTGAACTTCCCTATCGTCCACCTATGCTTCCACTGTATGGAAAAGTGAAACCATGGTACGATAGCTTATCTGCGTTTGCAGCGTTGCCGCCAGCTCCCCCATCTCTTTCCTCGGCTGAATTTAAAAATGCCTTGCAAGAAGTAAGAACGATTGCTGATAATCGCACCCGCGAGCAATGGCGCATTGCCGATTTTTGGGCAGATGGTGCCGGAACGTTCACACCGCCTGGTCACTGGAACCTAATTGCCCAGGACTTAATTATAGATGCAAAATGGAGCGAGGTAAGATCGGCACGTGTTTTTTCGCTGATGAACAGGGCCGTTATGGATGCCGGTATTCTATGCTGGTATGCAAAATATCAATACTATTTGCCGCGCCCTTCGCAGGTTGATCCAGCTATCAAAACAGCTACAGGAATACCCAATTTCCCGGCCTACACATCGGGGCATGCAAGCTTCTCCGCGGCTGCCGCCACGTTACTCGCGTATCTGTTTCCATCCAAGGCGAGTCAACTACTAAATCAGGCTGATGAAGCTGCACTATCCAGACTCTATGGCGGTATTCATTATCGATTTGATAACGATCGCGGAAAAGAATGTGGAGCAAAAATTGGTCAATTAGCGGTGGCCTGGGCACAAGCTGATGGCGCGAATTAGGAGTTAGTTTTTATTTGTTTTAAGGTTGACGGTGTCGGGGACGAACAAACCCGGCACCGTTTTTTTTGTCCAAATTCTAAGTATGCAATCGGTTTCAAAAATTTATCTCCGAACTACCCCCTTGCATCCTAACTTTCGATTACTATCTTTAGATGATGCCTTTCAGCACACTCCTTACCGATTATAAAACACCTCCCAACGTCTGGGATGAAATGTGCGATCAACAAGCGATCCGCAGTCACTATCAAGTGTTTCTGCAAAGCCTTAAAAATGACTCGATAGCAGAGTTGGTCAAGAAAAACGAACTGGCCAAAAAATTATTCATGAGTCAGGGGATTACCTTTACGGTGTATAGCGATGGCGAGGGGATTGAGAAGATTTTTCCGTTTGATATACTCCCAAGAATTATCACCGCTACTGAATGGTCAATCATTGAACGGGGAATTAAGCAACGAGTAAAAGCGTTGAATATTTTTTTAGCTGATGTTTATCACGACCAGTTCATTATCAAAGATGGAAAGATACCAGCCGCGCTAATTCTCTCTTGCCCAAATTTTATGAAAGAAATGGTGGGCGTGGACGTGTCGCACGGAATTTATACTCATATATCCGGTATTGACCTTATCCGCGATAGCGATGGATCGTTCTACGTGTTAGAAGATAATTTACGAACGCCCTCTGGTGTTTCGTACATGCTGGAAAACAGGAGTATGACCTATAGGATCTTCCCCGGGTCACTTCCAAAAAACAATGTGCGCTCTGTAAAAGACTACCCGGATCTGCTATTGAAAAATCTAATGGCGCTTTCTAAACGTGCCATCAGTAATCCCACTGTGGTACTACTTACTCCGGGGATTTATAACTCTGCTTATTTTGAACACACTACACTCGCCCGTTTAATGGGGGTAGAGCTAGTAGAAGGTCGCGATTTAGTGGTAGACAACGCGAAAGTCTATATGAAAACAACGGCTGGACTTAAGCAAGTGGATGTAATTTACCGAAGAGTAGATGATGATTTTCTTGACCCGTTGGTTTTTAATCCGAAAAGTATGCTCGGTGTTCCAGGCCTGTACTTTGCGTTTCGCTCAGGCAATGTGGCCATTATCAATGCGCCCGGAAATGGTGTTGCAGATGACAAGGCTGTCTATCCTTACGTGCCGGAAATGATTAAGTATTATTTGAACGAAGAGCCCATTTTGAAAACGGTACCTACTTACTCGATGAGCGACCCAGAACATTTTTCATTGGTTTTCTCACAAATCAATAAGATGGTGATCAAGAAGACGAATGAAAGTGGTGGCTATGGCATGCTCATGGGCAACGCAGTGACTGAAAATGAAGTTGCGGAGTATAAAAAGGAAGTCGAGAAAAATCCTCGTCAGTTTATTGCGCAGCCGATCATTAGTCTTTCTACTGTGCCTTGTTTTATTGATAATAAAATTCAACCACGTCATGTGGACTTACGCCCTTTTGCCTTGTACGGCCCTCAAGGTATTGAAATTGTGCCAGGTGGCTTAACAAGAGTTGCTTTACACGAGGGCTCATTAGTCGTTAACTCATCGCAGGGTGGTGGTAGTAAAGATACGTGGGTATTAGCCGGATAAAAAATGACCGTCAACGTAGAACTAAATTTAGAGTATGTTAAGTAGAGTGGCCGACTCGGTTTTTTGGATGGCTCGGTACTTAGAGCGCACCGACAACGTACTTCGTTTGTTGCGCACCGACTACATTGCATCTCAAGACGAGATTTTAAATTTCGATTGGCAAAGTGTAACGGATACACTCAGCACAAAGAGTGAAACACCAATAGTCGTTACCTCTTATCGAGAAGCTCTTTATCATTTGGTTCTAAACAAAGACCACGATGCTTCGGTATTTACCAACATCGTTCGCGTGCGTGAAAATGCCCGATCGGTGCAAGACTACATTACCAAAGAGCTTTGGCAGTGCCTGAACGACTACTACCATATCGTACGCGACCCGCATACAGAAGACTTGCTTCTTCAACAAGATCCGGTAACCGCGCTGGATATGCTGTTGCGCGAAAGCATCATTTTTTATGGTACTGTGGAAGTAACCATGAACCGCGGTGACGGTTATACTTTTCTTAACTTAGGCAAGTACACTGAGCGATCTCTTCAAAGTCTAGATTTGCTGGAAATGAAGTGGGATGTTGCAGATGAAGTGACAGAGCCCGTTAGCTGGAAATATTTACTCTATGCCTTATCCGGATTTGAATTTCATACGAAGTTCTATAAAAATGCACTGCAGACTGAAGATGTCATTCACCAAGTCTTGTTCAATAATCAGTTCCCCCATTCAGTCAGCTACAGCCTTAGTCAGATCGATCGCTACTTTCAACGATTGAAAGAAACCTCACTAACCGATAATTTCAAGGAAATGGAATTCTTGGCTGGCAAAATGGTGAAGGATATTCAGTATACCATGGTAAATAGAAAGGATAGCGTGGCTGTGCGCGAATTGATCATAGCAACAAGAAACCAAATTTTAAATTTCAGTCACAAGCTCACCACATTGTACTTTGGCTATACATAACGTAGTTTAGTTGAATGCCTGAATTCTATATCCACCATCGTACGCTGTACAGCTACCCTGAAAAAGTTGTAGACTCAGCAAACCAAATCAAACTTTACCCTTTCAATGACAATCACCAACAGGTGGTGAGTCATCTGTTGAAGATCTCTCAACAGCCATCCATCTATACCTTGCAAGATTATTTCAACAACACCACCGGATTCTTTTCCTTACTGCAGCCCCACCAGGAGCTTTCCATCGAAAGTTTTCTTCGCGTACAGATGAGTAATCCCCTCTACCCATCGCGGGACGCTTCCAGCGAAGTTTGGGACAAAATTTTGGCCGAAGACCTACAGCAAAGATTTTTTGACTACTTGCGCCCCGAAATCGCAGAATGTGAAACGGAAGTACGTTCAATCCTAATAGCAAGCGAGGATAAACTGGTTCATCCGTTAGATTCACTCACTTTTTTGTCGAGTTTTATTTACAAAAATTTCACCTACAAAAAAGGAGTTACCAATATCGAAACGCAAGTAGATGAAATCTGGAAGCTGAAAGCTGGAGTTTGTCAAGACTTCGCCCACTTGCTCTTGTACATGATGCGCTTGCTGAAAATTCCAGGACGCTATATCAGTGGATATATTTGTCCGGGCTCTCGTGAATGGCGAGGAGAAGGCGCTACACACGCCTGGGTAGAAGCATGGCTACCCGATTTAGGCTGGGTGGGCATTGACCCTACCAACAATTGTCTGGCGGGTGAACGACATGTACGACTAGCTACAGGACGAAATTTTACTGATACGACTCCAGTGAAAGGAACCTATAAAGGAGCCGAAGAGCATATATTGGAAGTGACCGTACAATTCAGCACTACTGAATTTACCGAACCTCAATTGGCAGGAATATTACCAGTTAACTTAGTAGCCATCGAGCCTGAGGTAATGGCGCGCAACTCTTATGTTGCGTACATGCAAATGCAGCAGCAGCAATAAAAATTACGCCAGATCACCGGTATATAACAAAAAGTATCCTCCTTTCCGGCTATCACATTTCCGATACTACTGTGTCATATTTAGAATTATATTTAGCTCATAAATACAAGTCACCATGAACAAAAAAATCATACTATTTCCATTGCTGGTCTTTCTTGCTCTCTACGCATTCGCGCAAAATGGCAAGAAAGAACTGGCGGCAAACGCAAAAACAAACGCTGCTGCCGTTGATCTAAATTCCTATTTCAAACCAGTCAAGTGGCGAAATATTGGCCCTTTCCGTGGAGGCCGATCGGTATGCGCAACTGGCGTTGTTGGTGATATTACTACCTACTACATGGGCACAACGGGTGGTGGTCTCTGGAAAACAGAAGACATGGGCTTGACCTGGATAAACATTTCTGACGGGTTTTTCAAAACAGGCTCTGTTGGAGCGATAGCCGTAGCGGAGAGTGATCCCAACGTAGTATATGTTGGAATGGGTGAACACGCTGTAAGGGGTGTTATGACACATCATGGCGATGGCGTCTACAAATCGACAGACGCAGGAAAAACATGGAAAAAAATAGGGCTTGACCTTACTCAACATATCTCAAGAATTGCCATCCATCCGAAAGATCCAAATATTGTGTTTGTTGCTGCCCAAGGAGCACTCTATAGCAACTCAAAAGAGCGGGGTGTTTACAAATCAGTAGATGGAGGAACTACCTGGACCAACGTCCTATTCGTAGATGATAAAACAGGCTGCGTAGAACTATCGATGGATATGAATAATCCACGCATTTTATATGCCGCCATGAATGAATATGGCCGCCTTCCCTGGAAGGTAATCAGTGGAGGCGTTGGAAGCGGGCTATACAAATCAACCGATGCAGGCGCAACATGGAAGAAAATTCAAAACGGCCTTCCTAAAGAATTGGGAAAGATGGCGATTGCCGTCTGCCGGTCTAATTCCGAAAAAGTGTATGTGCTTGTGGAAAGTGACTCTGACAAAGAACTGGGAGGTTTATTTGTATCTACCAACGCAGGCGAAAAATGGACTCGCGTAACAAATGATCACCGCCTTATACAAAGGGCCTGGTACTATATCGAACTATTTACGGATCCGAATAATGAGAATACCATATACGTATTGAGTGCTCCTGCGCTTCGTTCTGAGGATGGCGGCAAAACCTGGGAAAATCTTTCAGGAACACATGGAGACTTTCATGATTTATGGATTAATCCAAACAATTCCAAAAACATGGTGATTGCAGATGATGGAGGTGCGGGAGTGTCGGTTAACTATGGAAAGAGCTGGTCCACCCAGAGCAATATGCCTACGGCACAGTTTTATAGAATCAATGTCGACAACTTGTTCCCCTACAATATTTATGCTGGTCAACAAGATAACTCTACAGTGAAAATTGCCAGCCGCGAATTAGCCAGTGGTGGAATTACCACTGAGAGTTGGACTTCATCAGCGGGTGGCGAAAGTGCTTTTCTTGCATTTGATCCAAACGACCCTCGCTATGTACTAGGTGGTAGTTATCAAGGCACGATTGAAGCACTTGACACAAAAGCAAATGCTGCCACAAACATTATGACTGCCCCCATCCAATATTTAGGAATGGATGCGAAAGATATTAAGTATCGCTACAACTGGAACGCACCCATCATTTGGTCTAAACACGAATCAAATACCTATTATCACGGTGCACAACTTTTGCTGAAGACAACAGACATGGGTGTGACGTGGAAGGAAGTTTCTCCTGATTTGACCAGAAACGAGAAAAGCAAACAAGGAAAAGGTGGTGGGCCTTACACCAACGAAGCGGTGGGCGCTGAGAACTATGGCACATTAAGCTACGTCATTGAATCGCCCCATGAAAAAGGTGTGATCTGGACAGGCAGCGATGATGGACTTGTGCACGTAACAAGAGATGGTGGAGCTACATGGCAAAATGTTACTCCGGCTGGTCTACAGGAATGTTTGATCAACGCTATCGAAGTTTCCCCACATGATAAGTCAGTCGCCTATATCGCAACCACTCGTTATAAATTTAACGATCATGCACCTGGGCTTTATAAAACAATTGACTACGGGAAGACCTGGAATAAAATTATTGCTGGCATTCCGAACAACGCGTTTACCCGAGTTGTGAGAGAGGATGATAAAAGAAAAGACTTGCTCTTTGCTGGTACGGAACTTGGCATGTTTGTTTCGTGGAATGGCGGAAAAGAATGGTCACCGTTTCAACTAAACCTGCCCGTCACGCCCATTACTGATTTAAGAATCCACCAGAACAACTTGATTGCATCAACTTCGGGAAGGTCTTTTTGGGTTCTAGATGATCTTGACCTTTTCCGTCAATATAAGTCAGATGCACCAGGCTTAACACTCTTTCAACCAACTCCGACAGTCATTGTAAATGGGAGTAGTGAATTGGATAGAACATCAGATGATTTTGATGGCACGCATCCTTACCGCGGAATTAATCCCGCTACCGGTGTTGTCATGTATTATCAGTTGCCCGAGTTAAAAGGAAGTGAGCTCATTACACTAGAAATAAAAGATAGCCAAGGTAACGTGGTTCGTACTTTCAGTTCTCAACGCGACACCACTTCAGTGAGTTATGCTGGCGCACCTCCTACAGACCCTACTCTCTCTAAATCAAAAGGATTAAATCGGTTTGTCTGGAACCTGCGCTACCCCACAATGATTGGCGTTCCTAATATCTATATTGAAAGCAGCTATCGTGGGCACAAAGCTTCACCTGGAAAGTATACAGCAACGCTGCGAGTAGGCACTCAACAGGCAATAACTGACTTTTCCGTTGTGTCTAACCCCCTCTACCCTACTGATGCAAAAACCTATCAGGACTACCATAGTTTAATGTTACGCATGGAGACAGATTTGAACGCGATGCATCAAATGGTGAATTCACTCTACAATAAAAAGGAGCAACTTGAAACCTTATTGAATAGTTTACCAAAAGACAAAAACGCAGGCTTGAGATCCGAGGGTACGGCACTTGTGCAGCGAATAAAACAATGGGATGAAGAGATGGTACAGCGTAAGTCAAAAGCCTATGACGATGTTGAGAACTTTCCAAATAAGTTCACCGCCAACTATTTATTCATGATCAACCACGCAGAGAGTGACATACCAATGGTTACCCAACCTACGTTGGATCGATTGAAAGAGTTGAATGCAATATGGGCAACGCTACAGACAAGAGGGCAACAGCTACTGGAGAAAGATCTACCTGCTTTCAATAAGCAACTGTGGGATGCCGGTGTTGGTGCTATCTGGAAAAAATAAGGAAATAAAAACGTTGAATAAAAACCTGCTCCACATAGCAGGTTTTTTTTACAGCCACTGTTTCATCTGAGTCTGTGTAAGGTTACCACCACATAAGATAATAGCTACTTGTTGAGATCGAAAATCGCTTTTGTTCTCAAGAAGCGCGGCAATCCCCACTGCACCCGATGGTTCCACAACCAGTCCAGCGTGCTCATGAAGTAATTTCATCGCTTGCAGAATCGACTTCTCTTCTACTAAACGCGCACCGTCCACTAATCCTTTCATGTCTTGCAGCGCTTGTTCGACCGGAAGGCGAACTCCAATTCCATCTGCGATTGTATCAATATGTTCATAGGAAATCAAGCTGCCCGCCCGCCAAGAATCAACCATGGCAGACGCCCCCTGGGCTTGGACAGCTATTATTTTTGTTTTTGGTGATTTCTCTTTCATTACTCTGGCTACCCCGTTTAGCAAGGCTCCGTTACCTAAAGGCACCAACAACACATCAATGGATGAAAACGTTTTCGTCAATTCAATTGCAATCGTCCCCGCTCCTGCTAAGGTTTCAATGTCTACGCTGTCTTCAACAAAACGAATATTTTTTTGTCGCGAGATCTTCCTCGCCTCCTCTTTCGCTGCGTCAAAATCTTCACCAAACAAAATCACGTCCGCATCAAGCAGCCGCATCCGATCTACCTTCAACGGGTTTGCATTGACCGAGGCATATACGATCAACTTCTTTTTTGCCTTTCGGCAGGCATAGGCCATCGCCTGTCCAAAATTGCCGGCACTCGCACAAATTAACTGTGTCTCTGCAGCTTTCGATATAAGATAGTCAGCTCCTCGGCCTTTAAAGCTTCGAATTGGGTTTATGGTTTCAACTTTCAATACTAACTCAAAATTAAAGAAACTACTAAGTGGCTCGCAAATGTATTGAGGAGTATGAATAAATTCGGGCGAACCAACAGCGTGTGCTTCCTCTACTTGAAGGACAGATAAACGATGACTCATCATAAATTCTTTTTCATCGTTAGTAATGTATACTGACCTACTTTCTTTTCACCTGATACTGTGTGATACCCTAAGTCCGCATAAAATTTTTCAAGGTAAGCATGTGGACTCAAGGTTAATGTTTCAACGCCCATTTCAATCGCTACCTTCTCTAATCGCCTCACCACCTCCTGGCCCAACTTCAGCCCACGATATTCTTTGTAAACAGCAATGCGTGAGATAACTCCTGTACTTCCATTTATAGTCAATCGCCCGGATACCACGGGAGCACCTGTCTCTTGGTGATCCCCAAGAATGTGTATGCTGCTATCGTCTAAGCCATCATCATCGAGTTGATGAGCAATACCTTGTTCGATGGTGAAAACCTTGTACCGCATTTCCTTAACACTTTCCAAGTCTTCCGTAGATGATGCTATCTTGAAAACAATCTCATTCATCTTCCAACAGTTTATCCAAACGCTCTACTACTTTTTCAAATTCTTTGTGGGCATTATTACAAAGTACAATCAAGGTTTTATCCTCGTCTAAGTGCCGGATGATTTGAGTTTTATAGCCTGGGTTGTCGCCATTGTGTCTTACGATTCGCTTTCCGTTTGGGCTTGTTCGAATATCCCACCCAAAGCCGTAATAAGAAAGCGAATCATTGTTTAAGCGGGCAGGCGTAAATGCCTCCTCCAGTGTCAGCTGCTTGATAATCCTTTCGGAATACAATGCCCGATCCCAACGCAACAAGTCAGAACTAGTCGAGCTGATTCGGCCAGGCCCCTTGCGATTGCCCAGCCAAATTGTATAATTCGAATACGGAAACGAATCAGCTTGAACGTATCGTTGTTCTTCAGCTACGTAAATATGACCCCACGCAAAGTTTTTAATGTTTGTTTTCTCTGGCAAGGTTCGGATGTCAGTGGCATTCATACCTACAGGTCGAAAAATTTTGCTTCGCGATAGTTCAATGAAATCCTCTCCAGAAACCAGTTCGGCAATGCTCGCCAGCAATACGTAACCGGTGTTACTATACTCATACTGTGTACCTGGCTCAAACAACTTAGGTGGATGGTACTTCCTTAAGTATTCAATAATATCATCATTATCGGCTACTTTAGATTTATCCCAATGGGCGTCCATAATCGCTTGATAGTCCGGCAAGCCTGAGGTATGGTTCAATAAATTGCGAATGGTGATGTTGCCATAGTGTAGTTGCCCTAAGTACTTTTCGATTCCATCATCAAAATTGAGTTTGTTTTCCTCTTTCAACTGCATAATGATCATTGCTGTAAACTGCTTGGAAACAGATGCCAACTCAAAAACACTCGCTGTATCGACTTTCTCTTTTGTAACAAAGTTTTGGTAGCCAAAAGCGCGATGATAAATCGGGCGCCCGCCTTTTGCAAATAATACAACACCGCTAAAATCAGGGAATGTCGACATCAATGAATCTGCCCTCGTTGAAAATAGGTTGTCCGCGTGTGTGTGTTTTGCTTTGCACCCGCTGCAAAGAGAACCAACGGCTAAAAATAATACCAATGAATTGACAAGCTGTTTCACTATTTTTGAGTTTTATAGTGGGCCAGAAACCCAACACATTCTTGAAATAAATCTAAATTCCAGCCAATTGCAAGACGCAGCCATTATATCCCACTATTTCCCGAACCTGAGCGACAAACAAAAAAAGCAATTCGCCCAATTGGGCCCTTTATACAAAGAATGGAACGAGAAAATTAATGTCATTTCCAGAAAGGATATTGACAACCTCTATGTAAATCATATTCTTCATTCGCTGGCAATTGCTAAAGTGATTCAGTTCAAGCCGGGCGCAACCATTCTCGATGTAGGAACGGGTGGTGGGTTTCCAGGGATACCACTTGCCATTCTTTTCCCGGAATCTGAATTTCATTTAGTAGATTCTATTGGAAAGAAAATAACGGTGGTAAAGGAAATTACAGGAGCCATAGAATTAGACAATATCAATGCCGATCAAATTCGCGCAGAACAACTAAAGTATAAATACGATTTTGTCGTGAGCAGGGCAGTCACGCGGATGAAAGAATTCTATGGTTGGATCAACACAAAAGTAAAATCCCATTCAAGCCATGATTTAGACAATGGTATCCTTTACCTAAAGGGCGGAGACTTAGAGGAGGAAATGGACGAACTTAAAAAAAGATATAAGTTGTACGATCTTACTGAATTCTTCAAAGAAGATTTTTTTGAAACAAAGAAGATTGTCTATCTCCCGGTTTTTAATTGATTTGTTCCCCTAGGTACAAGCCTAGATAAGTTGCTGCAAGGCACAACAACAAACTAGCCAAAACATACACCAGACCCGAAAACGGAAATCCGTTTTGAATGAGTGTCAGCGTCTCACTACTAAACGTTGAGAAAGTGCTAAAGCCACCGCAAAAGCCGACTGTCCAAAATAAGCGAGCATTCGGGGAGATGATTTGTTTATGGTCTGCTACACCAACCAACGTGCCAAGAACAAAACAAGCAAGGACATTCACAAAAAGAGTTCCGTAGGGGAAATGATGAGAATGAAACGAGGATATCCATTTTCCAAGAGAAAAACGCATCACACTTCCGATTCCTCCTCCCAGAAAAATTAAGACAAGCTCGCGCATGGGTCTATGAATTCCTTTTTATCAGTTGTTGCAAAATCTCAAAGGTATGATCCTTCAAACGCTGAACTTGGTCAACCCCATCCAGTACCGGAATCACCTCACCCACAACGATTTTTATTACTCCCGGTTTAATCGTCAACGTACCTGGTGGCATGAGCGCGCCTGCACCAATCACAGCTAACGGTTGTATTGACTGTCCTGTATCCACGGCTATTCTAAATGCCCCTTCTTTAAAAGGCTGCATGATTTCTTTTGTCCGATTCTGTGTGCCTTCCGGAAAAATCAAAATATTGATTCCCAGACCTAAAATTTTCTTTAGATAATTCAAACTCTTTTTTCTGCTCTCCTGGCTTCCTCTGTCTACAACCACACAGGTCGCTCGCGTTACCCACCCAAAAACGGGGATCTTCAACAACTCTTTTTTTGCCAACGGCCGAAACTGCCCTCTGATCATCATAGCTATACCTGGCAAATCCAAGAACGAGGTATGATTGCTCACATAAATAAACGCCTTTCCTTTGGGAATTTTTTCTCGCCCAATCATTTCATATCGAATGAACGTGAGCTTACTAAAGATCCACGACCAAAGTTTCATGAAAAAATAAGTTACAGCTACGGCCCTTGGCCCGAAAAAAGCTGGCAAAACAATACCCGGCAAAAACAACAACATGAAAAAAGAAAAAACAAATAAAACCCAAAAGGAATAAACCTTTATAAAAATCGTTTTCATGAACAATGCTCTGCTATTTTAATTTTTTTAGGCGTGCCATAAAGAAGCCATCAAACCCAGCGGAAGGCAATACCGTCTTTTGCTCCAGCAATTCAAAGTGTTGGGGTTGATTTTTTAAAAATGTTTCCACTTGTTTTTCATTCTCAGAAGGAAACAAACTGCAGGTAGAATAAACCATCTCTCCACCTGTTTTCACCATCGAACTATAGTCGGCAAGAATTCGCTGTTGCAACTCTTTTACTTGTTCTATAAAGTCGAGTGACATTTTCCATTTCGCATCCGGGTTTCTTTTCAAAACGCCTAACCCGGAGCAAGGAACATCCAATAGTAATCGGTCAGCAGAGTTCTCCAATCGTTTTATTGTTTTTGACGATTCAATCAATCTTGTCTCCACGTTGGCAACTCCTGCACGTCTTCCTCTCTTCTTCAATTCGTCTAATTTCCACTCCTCGGTATCCAAAGCAATGATGCGTCCTTTGTTTTGCATTAAGGCGGCTAAATGAAGTGTCTTCCCTCCCGCCCCTGCGCACGCATCAATCACGCGCATACCCGGTTTCACTTGTAGAAACGGAGCGATCAATTGCGATCCTCCATCCTGAACTTCAAACAAGCCATCTTTGAACTGCTGTCGTGTAAAAATATTCTGTCGCTCTTCCAGCAGCAAAGCATCCGGGAAATCAGTTGGTGCGTCTGTCGAAATATTTTCAAGTTCTTGCAGTTGTTTTTGAAGCTCGTTTCTTGAAATCCTGATCGTATTTACGCGCAGAACAACTTTTGCTTCTTCGTTCAACGCCTCCAATTCCTTCTCCCATTTTGTGCCAAGTTCTTTAACGCCCAACTCATCCAGCCAATCAGGAATAGACTCTCTGATCTTCCGGTTCGTTTTCAGCTGTTCATAATTCTCAAGTATTTTCTTTCTGTTCACCCCTTTTAACTCCTCCCAATCAGGGAAGTCCACCTTATTCCAGAGGCACCAGACAGCCAGTAATTTCCAATAATCATCCTCATCCGCACCTGTGAGTTCGATAAACAGCCTGTACCAACGAACGATATCGTAAATCGTTTCGGCAATGAAACGTCTATCACGAGCACCCCACTTTGGGTTGCTCTTCAGAATTTTCTCAATAACCTTATCGGCATACTTTTTTTCGGTGAAAATAAGCTCCAAACCACTGACAACCGCCTCACATAAATTTCTATACAGTTTCACCGTAGGCTTTTTTTGTTGAAATTTATAAGTTAAATCTCACAATACTGAATTTATTACTATGAAATTCACAATCGCAGTCACAATTATGCTGACCTACTCATTTGCTCAAGCCCAATTTGGTGACTTCATAAAGAAAGGGCTTGAGAAGGGAAAGAAGATGGCAACAGAAAAATTGGTCGATTCGGGTAAAAGCCTACGCGACCAGCAGGACTCTACCGACTTTAGTTACGCCATAACAGTTATTGATAACGCAGGATTGGCTGATACAAGGGATGCCAAAGACAAGGCTATTAAAAATGTAACCCTGGCTATCAATTTATACGAAGGGCAGGAGAAGAGTAGAAATTTGCTAGATGGAGCTGAAAAGCTATACGGCCTCAAACTGTATAAACTAGCAGAAGCCGTCTTTCTGGAAGCTCAATTGTCGTACGAACAAAATGGCCTGACAGAAAACATCAACTACAGCAGAGTGTTTGCTGATTTAGGTTTGCTTTACACAACGATGGGCCGTTACCAAACCGCAGAAAAATATACTTCCGAAGCATTGGCCATGCGTGAAAAAGTTTGGGGTACCAACAGCAAAGCCTATGTTTCGTCATTAAATAATGCAGCTGTGCTACTTCAAGAAACGGCTCAATACAACGCAGCGGAAAAATACTTTGAGCAAGCATTGCAGACGTTAAAAGCAATAGGAGCAGAAACAAGCCAGGAATACGCTACTGTATTGAACAACGAGGGAATATTATTTTCAAAAATTGGCAGGTACGAAACAGGTGTTGAAAAACTGAATGCGTCCATAGCGATTTTGAATGCACTCAAGAAAAAAGACCTAAAAAATCAAATTGGATTCCAATCGAATCTGGCGCTGCTCTACCAACAAACCAGAAAATTTGCTGAGGCCGAAGCAATTTATTTACGATTGGAAAAAGAACTGGGTAGTGGTAGTCCATTTTATGCTGGGGTAATTAATAACCTGGCTCTTCTATATATTCAAATGGGCAAGTTGGATAAAGTGGAAGGCTACTTAAAACAAGCCGCAGGCATTTACAAATCAAAATTCGGAGCCACCAGCCCCAACTATGCCAAGGCTACGAGTGACTTGGGAAATTTCTACCGTACGCAAGCAAAATATATCGAGGCCGAACAAGCCCTCACCGAGGCTTTGAATGTTCGATCAACTGCCTTGGGTATCAACCATCCAGATTACGTTAAGTCGCAGGAGGACTTGGGTATTCTGTTTTGGAAAAAAGGCGACTTAGCAAAAGCTTATCCCTTTTTTCAGTACGCCTTGGGGAAATCTTTGAAGTTCATCAGCGAATATTTTCCGCCCATGAGCGAGGCCGAGAAAACAAAATACTGGGACATTTTGCAACCTCGCTTTCAACGCTTTTACAATTATGCAGTAGACGCGAACGCGAGTAATCCAGACATATGGAAAGATGTTTACAATTATCAGATCGCAACAAAAGCGTTGCTTCTGAACTCCACCAACAAAATAAAAAAATCCATCCTGCAGAGTGGCGACCAATCACTGATTGATGAATATAAACTATGGATTGATCAAAAAGAAGAACTGTCTCGCTTCTACTCGTTATCGAAAGAGGAGCTTCAGCAACAAAAAATTGATATATCCGATTTGGAAAAACGTGCGAATGCCACAGAACGTTCATTGTCCCAAAAATCAGCTGACTTTTCAGAAGCTTTTTCAAACGAACCAACCGACTTTACTCAAGTGGCTTCGTTGTTGACTGACTCAGAGGCTTTGGTTGAAGTAATCCAGATTAAAAATTTCGCCAATGATTTTACCACCGATACAAAATATATCGCACTGGTACTCACCAAAGGTGCGCTCACACCTAAAAATATTCTGTTGGAGAATGGCACTCAACTAGATACCCGCTTTGCCAAATATTATAAAAATTCAATATCCCAAAAATCATCAGATGCTTATTCATACGAGCAATATTGGGCGCGCCTCGAACCGCAGCTAGTAGGAAAGAAAACCATTTACATATCGCCAGATGGTGTGTACAATCAAATCAACCTGAACACTTTAAAAAAACAAGGAGGCGATTATGTGCTAAATCTTTTTGAACTGATTGTAATTGGCAACTCGAAAGACTTGATAGCTGTGAAAAAAAGGAAGGCAGCCACACAAAAGAAAGACGCTTTTCTATTGGGCTTCCCCGACTATGCTGGAGCCGCCTTACCTTTGCCCGGTACGAAAGTTGAGGTGGAAGGAATCAACAAAATTCTAATTGCAGCCGGTTATAAAACGACCCTGCGTGAACAAAAGCTTGCAACTGAAACCATGTTGAAAGCGATAAATGGCACCTCGATTTTGCACATTGCCACGCACGGCTATTTTTTAGCGGATGCCGATCTGCAAGGCGGTGATGCGCTTGGCGCGAATGCAGAAAGTGCGAAGAATAATCCGTTGCTGCGTTCTGGGTTGATACTTGCGGGAGCACAGACCAAATCAACTAGCGCTGATTTGGCCAGCAGTGATAACGGAATCCTAACTGCCTACGAAGCAATGAACTTAAATTTGGAAGGAACTGATTTAATTGTGTTGAGTGCCTGTGAAACAGGGCTGGGAGACGTAAAGGCAGGAGAGGGCGTTTACGGATTGCAACGCGCATTTTTAGTCGCGGGAGCAGATGCCATGATCATGAGCCTCTGGAAGGTAGATGATGCGGCTACGCAGCAATTGATGACTAATTTTTATACCAATTGGACAAAGACCGGTAATAAGGTAACGGCATTCAAGTTGGCACAGCAGCAATTGATGGTAAAGTATAAAGAACCCTACTATTGGGGTGCTTTTGTTATGGTGGGTAGGTAAGGCTTAGTATTTATTTTTATTCTTCAAATCTCAAAATCAGAAAATATAAATGTATCAAGAAAGTTGCGGCCAATGTTTTCCAGTCTAATTGCCCTCTAACCCAATCATCATAAAAGGGGCCCAAAAATAGGGTTCAGGATACTCCGCACGCAATTCCTTTTTTGCATCAATAAAACTCTGACGCATATTATTGGTTGTAAGCCATTTTTTATAAAAGTTAAGAATCAGCTTCTGGGTAGCATCGTCATCAACTTTAAACATACTCATAATCAGCACTTTTGCTCCCGCCACCAGAAACGCCCTTTGCAGACCATATACACCTTCGCCATTGGCAATCTCGCCTAAGCCCGTTTCACAAGCACTGAGTACGACAAGATCGGTTTTATCAAGATTAAGGCTCATTGCTTCATATGCAGTAAGGATTCCGCTTTCTATATTATAATTGAAATTTGTTTTGTCTAAGATATCACCAGCACCTTTCAGAAGAAGGCCGGTTTTCATTAAGGGGTTTTCAGTCATCATCGCTTCGCTTTCAGTCAATGCAGCCGTCTCCGATTTATTCAATACGGGTGTTGTAAAGCCATGAGTGGCCACATGGAAGATCTTTGGACTTTCCATTTCCTTAACTCTATCTTCGCTCGCAAATCCTTCGACATATTCTGTGGTTTTCCACCCCTTCTCCTTCAACAATTGCTCTAATTCGTTCACTTCCTTTTCTGTTCCTGGCAACGAA
>JAJTGQ010000167.1 GCA_021299455.1 Flammeovirgaceae bacterium
CGGTGACGCCTTGCCCATTGGCCAATTGCCGTAAGGCTCCTTCTTTGAACTGGTTGTCGTATTTGCGATGTTGTTTTTTCTTCTCCATGATTACACAAATTTATGTCAGATTTGTGTCCGGATTTATTAGACCATCTCATGCATTGTAGATAACTCCTTCAGGTGAGTATTGTTCAGGTGGTCAAAAAAAAACCAAAATGAAGTAGACTGTTAATGTTTTCGATTCACTTCGGCCCCGAGGAATTTTGAAGTATGCCTGGTTGACGGATTTCCTCGGTAGGTAATGGAAGCACCAAAATCAGCCGAAGCGTCAAGTTCTTCCTCCGCAAAAACGGAAACCTCTGATCCCATAGAGGAGCTCACCCTGACATGCTGGCTCTTCAACGCTGATGCATTTACCTCACTGCCCATTTTGGATCTAACTGTTAACCGATCTGCCACACCACTCAGGTCAACTTCGCTCCCCATGGAAGATTCCAACTCCAAATTTTGCGCATTGATGGACAACTTCATTTGGGATCCCATTTTGCTCACCAGGAATATTTTTTTTGCGTTAATCGTTTCTGTTGATTCGATCAAAGCCCCTGCGCGGGCCTCGATGGCCTCCAGATGAGTGTAATAGATAGTCACATTTGTGAAACGAACGCGATTCCGTCTCCAGGGCCCGTCTTCAAAGTCGACAAAGTCTTTGTTCTTGAATCGAATGGTGAGGTCACCGTCTTTCGATTTCACAATGATCGCATCTTTGTCAACACCATGATAGTCGATCTTGACACTGGGCGCGTCTGCTTTCACTAAATCAACTCGGAAGGGGCCAAAAACATAAATGACCTGAAAGTCATTGATTTTGATAGTATCAATTTGGGCGTTTGCCGAAATACAAAATAGAACTAATAGGGCCAGCGAGGATAAAATGCGCATAGAATAACAATTTAACCAAAAGACGCACGATGTTCACGCTTGGTTGCATTCGACACCTGCTTTTTCTTATTCGCCTCCTTTTCGCAATGTTAAGCCGACAGCAGTGTTTTTTTAAGATGGCGTTCGGTTTCTAGTATTTCGAGTTGGTTCAATTTCAACTCTTTATGGTAGATGGAGTAGATTAGTTCCCACTCTGCTTTATGCATAAATCCGTCAGCATTTGCCATCACACACAGCTACGCCATCAAGTTTATTTGCTGTTCTTTCGAAGTATGTTTCAGTTCCTCAACGCAAGATTTTCGCATTTGAACACGATCCGTGGCTTTTAGCGAATTCAGCTTCTGATGGATGTCATCGTGGAACTTATTTAGTTCTGCTATCTTTTTCCAAAGCAAGATTTCTTTTTCGCTAATATCATCGTCTACCGTGACTAGCAAGAAGTAAAGCCGATTGAATAAATCCTTGTTCATTAAATGGGTGATTGTGCTTGTACGGTCCATCACACAATTGTGCCAGACAACAAAGCCATTTTAGCAGCCATTCTTCAAGCTTTTTAGGCTAGGATTCTTTCAATTTGAGATCATTGTCCCAATTTGGACTTATTCGGGGAGCTTATTTTCGAACAGGAAGATTCTATTCTTTTGGCTGATCAGAATGACGGATTCGTCAGAAGCTAAGACATACTTATACTCAACGCCCACCTCAATTTCTCTGATCGCCCCTGTTCCGAGGTCAAAGAACTTCATTTTAGTTCCATCTAAATAATACAACTCTTCACCAAAGAAATTGAAATTGTTGATGCCTTTCTTATCGATTTGGTAGATCCTTTTTCCAATATGGCTATACACAGAAATCCCAGATTGTTGATCTAGCAAAAAGATCATGTTTTGGTATTCCCTTAAGTGAGTGTAAACAGGTGCAACCTTAGCTTTTAAAGTATCTGTGTAGAATTCAATAACAACTTCTTTTGTAATTGGATTGACTTTTTTGATAGACGCATCTGCGGCATCAAAAAGCCAAAGCTTATTATCATTACTTGGACACACCAAAGTCGGCTGAATAGCCCACGAGGGTTCTAACAGGTATTCTTTTCCATTCTCAAAATAACGGCCGTAGATCCAGTATTTTTGGTTTACATGACTATATAAAAAAATGGAAGGATGATACCAGGGCTCTAGCAATGTCGTGTTCTTACCTTTTAAAGTGGCCATTAACTTCCCTTGTGCGTCAAATTTTTTGATCACATTGTTCTTTGACACGATAAAGAAATTGCCCAGCCGATCAACCGTTGCACAGATAACTTCAGCACTCTTAATTTCTTTAATTTTTTTACCGATCTGCTGGCCGTTTACGAAGCAACAGGAAAACAACGTGAAAAAGAAAAAGCAAATTATTTTACTAATTGACATGGCGATAGGTCTTCAAAGCAACTGCCTGTCCGTCAAACTCTGCATAAGTGTTGAAATGAACCCACTCTCCTAAATTGATGTAGCGACTATTTACGCCCACTTCCAGGTCAAGTGGCAAGTGACGATGTCCAAAGACATAGAAATCGTGGTGCGTCTCTTTTTCAATTGTCTTGCAATACGAGAGCAGGAATTCATTTTCTTCCCCATTGAATTTTTCTTCTCTTTTGGTATTCGCCAATCTGCTTTGTTTGCTCCAAAGTTGAGCAATGCCCATACCCAGATTGGGATGAATGCGCGCAAACAGCCATTGGCAAACCTTGCTGTTAAAAAACTTTTTTTGAATTTTATACATAGAGTCGCCTGGGCCAAGCCCATCGCCATGGCCGATCAAAAGAACCTTGCCATTGATTTGTAAAATTTGTGGTTCGCGGTAAATCACAATGTCAAGTTCTTTGGTAAAGTAGTCGAACATCCACATGTCGTGATTGCCAGTAAAAAAGTAAATAGGAATGCCTGCGTCTCTTAACTCGGCTAACTTTCCCTGAAAGCGAATAAACCCTTTGGGGATCGCATGTTTGTATTCAAACCAGAAGTCGAAAATATCGCCTAGTAAATAGATGCTGTGCGCGTCTCTTTTTATTTGATCCAGCCAAATGATGATTCTTTTTTCACGCTCCAAACTAGACGCATAGTTCGGAACTCCCAGATGAAAATCGGAGGCAAAGTATATTTTTTTATCGGATGGAAGGAGAATCTCCATTGGCTATGTCTTTGCAAAAATAGAAAAAGCCATTCAGAATAGCTGAATGGCTTTTCAAGTGTTTTCAATAGATACTATTCCTTTACTGAATCTGCTACTGGTTCAATTGGAGCGGTAGTTTCTGCCACCACCTCGACTTTTTCTTTGTCTGTTCCATTAGTAAACTTCTCATAGGTTGTTTGGCCCGCAAAAGGACGTTTTCCTATTAATCGTTCCAAGTCAGACTGGAATAAGATTTCTTTCTCCAATAGTTCTTTCGCAATAATATCCAGATGTTCTCTGTGGTGAATCAACAAATCTTTGGTGCGCTGATACGCCTTGTCGATGATCTTCTTTACTTCTTCATCGATACGTTGTGCAGTTGCATCTGAATAAGGCTTATTGAACGTGTAGTCAGATTGCTTGGAATCAAAGAACGACATGTTTCCAATCTCTTTATTCATACCATAAACAGTCACCATGCTATACGCCATTTTGGTGATGCGCTCTAAATCACTCAATGCACCTGTTGAAATCTTTTCAAAAATAATCTCTTCGGCCGCACGACCGCCAAACGTCATGCTCATCTCATCGAGCAATTGTTCAGTTTGATATAAGAACTGTTCTTTAGGCAAATATTGTGCATACCCCAACGCAGCTACGCCACGAGGTACGATGCTCACCTTTACGAGTGGATCTGCATGCTCCAGAAACCAACCGGCTACTGCATGACCGGCTTCGTGGTAGGCCACAATTTTTTTCTCTTCGGGTGAAATGATTTTGGTTTTCTTTTCCAATCCTCCGATCACTCGATCGATCGCGTCATGGAAATCCTGCATTTCAACTTCTGTTTTGTCTTTGCGAGCTGCAATAAGGGCCGCTTCGTTACACACGTTGGCGATTTCCGCACCAGCAAACCCGGGTGTCTGTGCCGCTAGTTTTTTTACGTCTACATCTTTCGAGAGCTTAATAGGCTTCAAGTGTACTTTAAATATATGTTCGCGTCCAGCTATGTCTGGTTTGTCGATACTGATTTGTCTATCAAAACGACCTGGGCGCATCAACGCAGAGTCTAACACATCCGGTCTATTGGTAGCGGCTAGAATAATTACGCCACTGTCTGTTGCAAAACCATCCATTTCTACCAACAACGAGTTCAAGGTGTTTTCACGTTCGTCATTCGATCCGGGCATTTGCCCTCTGCCACGTGACCGACCAATTGCATCAATCTCGTCAATGAAAACAATACAAGGAGCTTTCTCTTTTGCCTGCTTGAACAAATCGCGTACACGCGCAGCGCCAACACCCACAAACATTTCTACGAAGTCTGAACCTGATAAGGAAAAGAAGGGCACGCCTGCTTCACCGGCTACGGCTTTCGCCAAAAGCGTTTTTCCTGTTCCCGGAGGGCCAATTAAGAGTGCACCTTTTGGAATCTTGCCACCCAGTTTTGTAAACTTCTGCGGTGTTTTTAGGAAGTCAACAATCTCCTTTACTTCTTCTTTTGCTTCCTCCAATCCTGCCACATCCGCGAACGTGATTTTTACTTTGCTTTCCGCATCAAAAAGAGCAGCCTTCGATTTTCCGATGTTAAAAATCTGGCCGCCCGGACCACCACCGCCAGTCATTCTCCGCATTAACATCCAAAAGCCGAAAACCAGCAAGAACAAAAATCCGATATTGAAAATCGTATTGGTGTAATCCACCCGATCTTCCTTTTTAAGATCGATCTTGTCATTGGCGCTGAGACCTTTAGTTAGTTCCTCATAGCGATCTTCAAATTTTTCGACCGATCCAATTTTTAATTTATAATGGGGGCCATTGGCATTGAAGCCTAAGGGGCTGCTTGTTTTTTCAATTTCCTGCTTGTATTTGGCATTCTGAAGGGCTTCCGCCTTCAGGGTAATCTCAACCATTTCTTCATTCTTGATGAGAACCAGTTTCTTGATATCACGGGAACGCACCATTTCCTCAAATCGACTATCCAGCACTTCCGTCAATTCACCACTGTTCATGACACGGCTAATGCCGAAAATCACTACGATCAGTGCCAAAATAAGCCAGGTCTGATAGTTCGTTTTGGGGAGTTTTGGAGGATTTATCTTCTTGTCTTTCTCTTTGTCTGCCATTGTTTATAAAATCTAAAGTTCAAATTACTAACGTCTGCTGCTGATTTAAGTTCTTAGTCCTCAATTTCTGTTATTTGGGCATCGCCCCATAAACGCTCGATGGCATAAAATCCTCGTTTGTCTTTGCGGAAGATGTGGACGACAACAGTGATATAGTCGAGAATCACCCACTCTTTATTGCTTCTCCCTTCGATTTGCCATGGGTTTTCTTTTATTTTCTTGTAGACTTCGTCATCTACCGATCCGGCAATCGCATCTAACTGCTTATCCGAGCTTCCTGAGCAAATGACAAAAAAATCTGCGACTGCATTCTTGATTTCCCTCAAATCCATCACAACAATTTCAGAAGCTTTCTTTTCCTGCATTCCGTGCACGATGGCTTTGCATAGTTTTTCTGAGTCTGCTTTCTTCTTTTTTTTGGTCATTCAATTATCTTAGGATCTTTGGGAAAAAGTAAAGCAACAAATCTAACCAAATTCCATTGTATAAAATCCTTGCCAATACGCTGTTCTTTGGAAAAAACGTGGTTTTCGTGCCAGAATGTCACTCGACCAACACGCTTTTGTTAGAACTATCACAAAAGACCAATCAACCTGAAGGCACCATCGTAATCACCCACTCACAAACCCGAGGTCGTGGTCAAAGAGGCAACGGATGGGAGGCGGAACCAGGCATGAATTTGACTTTTTCGCTGCTGCTGAAGCCTCATTTCATGTTGGCTAAGCAGCAATTCGACCTAACCATGGCTGTTTCATTGGGCGTTTTTGATTTTCTTTCGGCACGAATCCCGGGGCGGGTAAAAATCAAGTGGCCCAACGACCTTCTTATCGGTGACAAAAAAATTGCCGGAATTTTGATTGAGAACGGGCTGGCTGGCGAACAAATTCAGCAAAGCATAGTTGGGATCGGATTAAATGTTAACCAGTTTTTATTTTCTATCGATAAGGCAACTTCATTGAAATTGGAGACCGGGCTTGATTTTGTGAATAACGATGAACTCAATTCACTAGTTGAAAAACTGGAAGGAAGGTATTTGCAACTTCGTGCGGGAAGGCGATTGGAACTATTGAATACCTATTTAAGGAATCTGTATAGAGTGGGTGAGGAGCACCCTTTTCTGGTTAACGGCCAAAAGATGCAGGGTCGCATTGAAGGCGTTGATGAAAGTGGTAGACTAAAGATTCATACAAATGGCATGGATCGATTTTTTGGTTTAAAAGAGATATCTTTTGTCCGTGAATAGGTTGAAGGCCTGGATTCGAAGTTTTTTTGCGTTCTCAAGAACTGAGACGAATGCACTTCTCGTTTTGTTGCCCTTGATGGTTTTATTGATTTTCTCTGAGCCCGCGTATCGCTACTGGTTTACGAATAAAGAGTTAAGTTTTTCAAAAGACTCACTGCGGCTTGATAGCCTGGTTGCCAAATGGCAATGGGAAAAAGCAGATAGTATTTCCGCATCAGTTGATCGACCACTTTTTAGGTTTAACCCAAATACAGCTTCGAGGGATAGCTTATTACAATTAGGTTTCTCACCATCGCTTGCTCGCAGAATAGTCAACTACCGCACAAAGGGTGGAGTGTTCAAAATCAAAAGTGATTTGCTGAAAATATATGGTGCCGATACGCTGCTCTACCGGAAGCTTTACGCGTTGATCGATTTGCCTATTGTCGCTGGAAAGAAAACAAGGGAATTTCCTAGGGATTCGTTTCCAAAACGCCCAATTGTTGCGATAACAAAACTGGATTTAAATGTGGCCGACACTACTCAATTTATAACCGTTTACGGTATAGGTTCAAAGTTTTCGAAGCGCATCGTAGAATACCGGGAGCGCTTGGGTGGATTTGTTTCAATGGATCAGCTGAACGAGGTGTACCGTCTCGACACCACAGCGGTTGGTCGCCTCAAGAAAAAATTCTTTGTGTTGCCAGATTACCGCCCCCGACAAATGCAACTCAACACTGTGGTAGAAAGGGAACTCGCTGCTCACCCGTATTTTTCTTACAAATTGGCGGCTGCGATTGTCGCCTATCGGTTTCAACATGGAAACTTCACATCGATTGAAGATCTTGTTAACTTGAAATTAGTAACGGAAAAAGATTTTCAAAGGATTAAGCCCTATATTACCATAAACCCTTAATGTGGCTTCAGACCAAACAAAAAAAATATTGACGAACTACCTACGGAAGCTTACGAATCTTTCCGGGCGTAATAAGTCAATTTTTTTACCGCGTCTGAATGCAGATCGTTTTTTGGATATCCAAACGCTGAGTCAGCTCAATGGTGAAAAAGCATTTTCGATTGTTGAATCTTTGATTAGCGGTAAATCAAAAGTGATCTGCCCGGTGTTGGACCCGCGCATGGAGGACGCCAACCTGGAAAGTGCCAGGCTAAAAAAAATTCAACGCGCTGACCATTTTATTTTCGAAGAGTCTGGTTCGCGTGAACTCCATGTAGGTTGGCCATTTGTGCGTGGAAAATTTTCAGATGGTACCTTCGTCCATTGTCCGCTTCTCTACTTTCCGGTTCAGCTGGAGATCAAAGACGGTTATTGGTCGATGGCATTGCGGTCTCAAGCTGAAGTGACGTTTAACAAGTCGTTTTTGCTGGCCTATGCCTTCTACAACAAAACAAAAGCTGCAGAGGAGTTGCTGGAAGAAACATTTGAAGGTAGTGATGTAGATACTACGATTTTTCGAACTCAGCTTTATCAGCTCTTGCAGAAAGCAAACATGGCCATTCATTTCAATCCTGATAACTATCGAGATGAATTGACTTTGTTTACTACTTACAAAAAAGATGAATTTGAAGAGCAGCATCAATCGGGTGAACTAAAGTTATTTCCAGAAGCGGTTTTAGGATTGTTTCCACAGGCTGGCTCTTTTTTGGTGCCCGACTATCAACAACTTTTGGCAAGTGAAACATTTGTTGACTTAGAAGATTTTTTTCACGCGCGGTCGCCCCAGAAAAACGATACTTCCTTAGGCGATGCTTTTCATTTAGTGAAAGAAGAAAAAGTCTATTCCATCGTTCCCATGGACTCGTGGCAGGAACACGCATTGAAAACTTCCAAGCTGGGTCATTCGCTGGTGGTGCAAGGTCCGCCAGGCACTGGCAAATCGCAACTGATTTGTAACCTGGTTTCTGATACTATTGCTCAGGGCAAAAAAGTGTTAGTGGTTTGTCAGAAACGTGCTGCACTGGATGTGGTTTATGCCCGACTTGCTGAAAAAAGATTGGCCGATTTTGTTGCGCTTGTTCACGATTTTAAAAACGATCGCAAAGAGATTTTTGAAAAGTTGGCGCACCAGATCGAAAAGGTGGATGAATACAAATCCAAAAATATTAGTTTGGATGCCATTCAATTGGATCGCCAGTTTTTTCAGTTGGGTAAGCGTATCGATCAGATCACAGAAGAGTTGGAATCGTTTCGCAGCGCACTGTTGAGCGAATCAGATTGCGGAATGAGCATTAAGCAACTTTATCTTTCCTGCGAACCACTACATCCCTTCATTGCACTGAAACAAGAATGCAATCAGTATAAGACGGCCGAGATAAGGGATTTTAACAGGACAATTGGAGTGTATTGTTTCTATGCAAAAAAGTTAGATCACAAAGAATATCAATGGCGCGAACGAAAATCATTTTCTCAACTTCAGGCAAGTGATCGCCAGCTGATGGCTGATTATTTGGAAGAGATACCGGTATACTTTGGCAAAGTAAAGAGTGAATTTTTAAAACACTTTAACACGCAATTTGATTGGGAGCAATGTGAGGCACTCATCGACAAACGCTTGGATGCGATTACAATTAAACAATTGTTACCATCGGACGAGCGGTACCGCTACTTTCAAAAAATGGTACCTGAAACCGAGGACGAAACAAGCGCGTTGTGGCTGGCAAATATTGAGCGCGTCATTATGGCTTGTTTTGAAGGAGTGGCGATAGAGAAATCATTACCTGCTGCGCAGCTAGGACAATTGCAAGTTGCGTTGCACCGCAGCATGAAAGTGCGTAAAAGTTTGATTGGGCTTATCAGATGGGAGTTGTTTTCGAAAGATAAGTATTTGGTAAAGCGTGCGTTGGTAGGTAATCAACTTGATAGTTCGAAGGAAGGGTTCAAGCTATTGGAGCAAAAACTAGATCACCGATTGAATTTGGAGTACAACATTTCTAAACTAAAAGGAAAAAATTGGCTTATCGATTTTCCGGATGGAACTTCAAAGTCTGCAGTGGCGACTTGGTTTACCGATCAACAAAGCGCTATTAAAGCAAAAACGATTTTTAAATCCATCCGTGGCCTTGGTAATTTGATTTCGCCCATCGGCTCATCAAAAAGGGAATTCGTGGGAGCCTTAGAGAACCTTTTTAAGGTGATTGCCCAGTTGCCGGGTAAGAAGGATGAGTGGATGCGCTATTTCTTGTCTTCGCAGATCAGCGCGCTTACCCAACCGGAAACACAGAAGGACGAACTTCGCAAAGTGCTTCTAGAGGATTTTGATCAGTTGGTTGAGTTTGATGGATTAAAAGAATCGCTAACGGACGAAGCCAGAGGTATCCTCCTTAAATTATTCGAAAAATGCCAGGCGTGGGACGAATTATCGATGATCGAACTCTTTAAAAACAGTATTTACTTAGCCTGGATTGATAATCTTGAAGCAAAACATCCATTGTTGAGAATGGCTTCATCAGGGAAAATCGGTTTGCTGGAAGAAGAACTGAAAGAATTGATCGTTAGCAAACAGTCGATCAGCAACGAAATATTGCTGCTTCGTTCGCGTGAGCGAGTGACGGATGAATTGGCATTTAATCGGTTAAACAATCGCGTGACCTATCGCGATTTACTTCATCAGGTTACCAAAAAGAAAAAGATTTGGCCGTTGCGCAAAGTGTTGACTGATTTTGAAGACGATGTTTTCCGGTTGCTACCTTGTTGGCTGGCTTCGCCCGAATCAGTGTCAGCTATTTTTCCAATGAAAGAAACGTTCGACCTGGTCATTTTCGATGAAGCCTCACAATGCTTTGCAGAACGTGGCATACCCGCACTCTTTCGAGGCAAGCAAGCTGTAGTGGCGGGCGATTCGCAACAATTGAAGCCGGGTGACTTTTTCCAGTCGCGCTGGGAGGAAGACGAAGAACAGGCGGAGCCGGATACGGAAGTAGATTCACTACTAGAGTTATGTGCTCGTTATTTGCCCAATGTTCAATTGCAAGGGCATTACCGCAGCAAATCACTTGCGCTGATCGAGTTTTCGAACAAACATTTTTATGGAGGTAAGCTGCAAATGTTGCCTGAGCTAGCAGTTGCCAACAGCGGGGTGCGAGCGATTGAATATGTTAAGGTAGATGGAGTTTGGGAAAATTTTTGCAATGAGATAGAGGCTATAAAAGTCGTTGATCTGATCGTTGATTTAACAACAACAGATCCGCGAAAGAACATTGGAGTGATTACATTCAACGCACCACAGCAATCATTAATTCTGGATTTGTTGGAGGTGAATTTTGCACGGCTGGGGAAAGAAATCCCGCTTACTCTTTTTGTGAAGAATATTGAGAACGTTCAGGGCGATGAGAGAGACATTATTATTTTTTCTGTAGGTTATGCAGCCAACAAAAAGGGAGTAGCTTCTACTCAGTTTGGTAGTTTAAACCAACAAGGAGGTGAAAACAGATTGAACGTTGCTGTCAGCCGTGCCCGCGAAAAAGTGATGGTGGTAACCAGCCTATGGCCTGAGCAGCTGATGGTGGCAGATACAAAAAATGAAGGACCTAAACTCTTAAAGGCATATTTACAATTTTCACGAGATGTTTCGCAGGGAGAGTTTGAGCCAAACGTGGTAGTTGAAGAGACTGGTCGCTTACACTTGAAACATAAAATCAGAGATTGGTTTGCGAGCAGGGAATATGCCGTTGATTGCGATGAATTGCCTTACTGCGATTTGACCATAAAAAAAAATAATCGATTGATCGGGGCGCTGCTCACAGATGATAACAACTATGTAGAGAGTCTGTCGGCTAAATCCATTCATGCACTAGTTCCAGGCGTACTTGAATCAAAACGTTGGCCGTTTTTGCAATTGTATAGCCGCAACTATTGGCA
>JAJTGQ010000031.1 GCA_021299455.1 Flammeovirgaceae bacterium
TCACCATTGACACAACAAACTTAAGAACATCATACAGTAGATATCTAAATCCAACCCAAATCTCAAAAATAAACAGCCTAATAAATGTCCATTAAAGACTATCGTCTAAAAACCAGCCTAATAAATGTCCATTACTCCTCATAAGGCATTGGAGAATATCCATTTTCAGACAATTGCTTCTCAATGATTTCTATTGATCTTTTATTTTCACCTAGTGCTTTATAACATAACGCTTTTACGACATTAAGGTGATAGTCTCCATTCCGTGAATAACCTATGTCAAATTGGGTCATAGAATCCAATTTCTCAAAATCATCGATAGCCCCGAGATAATCTCTAAGAAATTGATAGCGGCACCAACCTCTATATCCCAATTGTCCAATTGGATTTAACTTTACGGCTTTATCGATGATTTTTTTCCACTCAATATAGTAACCACGCTTTAGATAGGGTACAGATTTCTCTACAAGTGCATACTCTAAATTTGGACAAAGTGTTATAGCGTTATCAAATCTAATCTGCGATTCTCTTGTACCTTGTTTACTACTTCCAGTTGTTGCCAGAAGACATGCTTCATAACATTTTTGGTTGCCTTCCATTTTATATATGTTACAATTGGGTTTACTTAGACCTACCAATGGAATAGCTAAGAGGAATATTGTGAAATGCTTAATCATGGCATTATCTCAATTAACTTACCTTTTTCAATTTTAAATGTTAAGTACTGATAGTAATCGACTGACCTACCAGATTTTTCATGTGTAATCCAACCGTCTAATTGTTTTGTAAGAAGTAAAAATTTTTCAAGTAACTCCACATCAAAAACGTTTCTGTTGAAATTGTTGTCCATTTGTTGAACTCTGAAATATCCTGTTTTACCTTCACAATTTATGATAAATCTAATTGTTATATATCCTGATTGCTCGTAAGCAATTTCAGAAGTTTTGAGTTCATTAAAGTGCTCACTAATCTTTGGTTTCTCTCCTTTGTACCGAAGGCCAGTATTAAGATTATAATACTGAAAAATTCTATCAGGGTTACAAATTTTGAAACTTGGGTCATCAAGATTTTTGTCGAACACAATATCCCCTATATTCTCTGGATAACAATCTTTACATTCTTGTTCATCTCTCTGCTTACAATTAGAAAAACTTATTAGTAAAAATGCAATTTTAATTATCTGTTTCATGTTATTCTTTCTAGGGGCTCAACTATTACAGGGGAGGGCAATAGCTTGGGATGACTTTAGTTTTCAAAAATCGCAATTTTATCCTTTTTTTAAAGTGTTTACAAGTCTAGTTTGCGGTCATTGATTTCTCCAAATCTTCAAATGGAATAACTGTTTTGACTCCATAATCCTTTACTGGCCATGATTGAATAATAGTTTTAACATCTAAATTAAGGCGCTTAAGAGCTTTATACAATCCAACTTGTCTACTCTTAGCTCTTTTTATGCTGCCCTCTTTCTCAATCCAAACTAAATCATCTTCAAACAGTAATTTTTCTTGCGGGAAATAGTAGATAAGATAATCTTTTGTGTGCATTGATTCTTCACCTATAAAATAGATTTTCATTTCAATTTTCCCATTTTCAATTACCAAGCTATCTTTTATCTCTTTAATTTTCAATTGCTTAAATTCAGAATGTAAACTATCAGGTGCTAACGTATGTGGTGCATCTGTCAAATATCGTACGTAATCCTCGTCTATTTTAGAACAAATTATTTCTGCTCCTTTGTGTACAAAGGGTCGTATTCCTCCAATATAATGTGGATGGTAGTGTCCAAAAACGAAATATCTAATTGGTTTAGTTGGTGCAATTTTTTTTACCTCTTTTATTATTACCTCTCCATTTTTACTATTCAAAGGTGCTTCAGCTACAAGCATAAAATCTTTAAATTCAACTACCAATATCCTATCATCAGTATGCTTTAACTCAAGAAAATAAATATTATCATTATATTTTTCAAGTGTAATAGCGGGTTTTACTTCTATATCCTCACTAAATTCAAAATTGCTTGGTTTTATAAGAATACGGGAGACGTTTGTTGATAATTTTGGTATTGAAATTTTAACTTCATCTTTGACTTTTCCATTGTACTTTTCGATGGAAATAGATTTTGAATAGTGTATGTTTTCAACAATATTATAATCTTTAAAAATAAAAGTAGTCAAGACATCTCCAAATAACTCGTCATAGCTTAGGGTAATAATTTTATTTAGTAGATAGTCTGACTTACGAATCTGAAGTGTGACGTTTACATTATTAATCGTAGTTATGTAAAGTGCATACTCCTCATTAGAGCCTTTGTTTATAGCTACTTTATTTTGAAAGAAATAATCAATGATTGCTAAAGGTGAATATCGTGCTGATTTAATCAATTGATCAAGGTACATACCTTTTGTGACTGGAGACAATTCTTTTTCTCCATAGTTTACAAATAGAAAATCAGTTTTACTTAATTCTGTATTGGAAAAAGAAGTGCGAAAGCCATTTATTAATGTGTCTCGCTTAATGAAATTATTTACATTACACGAAATAATTCCTTTGCACATGTAATTTGTCTGTTGCCACGGCTCAAAAGTATGCTCTAATCGATTAAGATTCTCTTCAAAATGAAAAGTTAAATATTGTTCACTTATTGGTTTGACTTGTTTATTCCAACACCTACTTAGATAGTCAATCGGTTTCCCAATTATGCGATTCGTGACTAGAACTAGAAACATAGAAATTATTATCTTTATCTTCATATTTGGTAAATGTTTTATGTTCATTGCTAGGCAAAGGAATATTTAAAAATTGAATATCTGTTTTAATAGTTTGATTGCTATGGAATTGACGATTATTGATTTTAATCTTCAAAAATGAAGCTCGTAAATGCTTTAATTTTTCAATTATCAAAAATAGTAAAAAAACTTGTTTCATGCATTCCCCCGCAGGTAGGTAAGTCAAAGAGATTGCTCTCTTTGACTCCCTGAAGAACCGTACGTGCGGGTTTCCCAGCATACGGCTCAGGCACTTGTACATTCACTTTGATACGGGTGAACGGGGCACTTTGCGAATTGGATTTTTCCGTTTCAGGAAATAAGCATGCCAAGCTTGGTCATAGGGGTTAGCTATGCCTTGATCTTGAGGTGCCTTTTGATGGAATTGATTGGGCTTTTAACAACCTGATGGGAGAGCCATCAATGAAGCAACAGAATGTCCATTGATCGGACCCGAAAGTGTGAAAGTATTTCTCCCTCACCCAAGATTTCGGTTTTCGGGTGTGCTTTGCGCGCCCAATACCAGAGCAACTTGAAGATATAGTGATCTAAATCTTTGAAGGTCTGCTTTGCCACTGCATGGCAGTGGTAGTTTGACCATCCCCGGATGATGGGATTAAGTTGACGGATGAGGGCAGCTTGTGTTGCCGCCCTGTTTCTCATGACGATTTCCCTGATCTTCCTTCATCGCAGCTTTCACATTTTTCTGCGAAGGTTTGATGAGCAGTTTGCCTCCATACTTCTTGGCATTCTGCCCGAGAAAATCAAAGCCCTGCTCAAAGAGAGGCACAGGTTTACCAGGTTCCCCACTGTTCACCCGAATGGGTTAGAGCCTGCCTTTTGATCGGAGAGTGCTTTTAGTTGCGTAATGTCATTAACCAATACATTAGCCGACTCTCGCACAATTTTGGTTCAAGCCTGTCAGTGTCTTTGGCTTGTTACACCTAACGGTCTTTAAACAGCAGTTCACATCCATTGCCCATACCATTCTTTCCTTGCACCTTACCGCCTGACACTGGCAGTATCCGACTCCCTTCACAGATTGTCGTTTTAGGTTACGTTGTCGTCCGGGCTTCACACACCATCGTTGCCAACGATGCATGCCGGAGTAGGAAACCTGTGGCAACACACAGGGTTGACTACTTTCAAGGGAAGTGTCAACAGTGATCAGCGCGACTTCCTGTCGCACGGTTATATGGTGTTCGTTCCAGCCCTGTGAGCAAGGCCCGTGCCAGGCCAGTGCAGCAGTGTGCAAAGTGAACTGATTTTTAAAGGCGTTGCACACCACTGCACTGCCAAAGGTGCGAGGCGCAGCCTGTCACGTGCCTTGCTTATCACAGGGCTTCCACTCACGGCAGCCTACTTTGTCCTGCAAGCCTCTTCATTCACTTCATTGCGGTAAGCCCGCCCATGCATAATTCAATTTAATTTAAAAGGTATGCATGGCTGGGCTTATCCTCATTACGTTCATTTCAGAAGCTTGCAGTCCACCGGCTGCCCTTGTTGTGCTCGCCTGCGCTGTCGTCCGGGCTGCGGGCTGTCATGATTTTTGCATCCCGCTTGTTGGCCATCGCTCGACCAATCGCTTTCAACAACCCATCGCGCGCAGCAAAAAATCACGCCAGCCCTTGTTCGTTCCGTTCGTGCCTCACTTCACTCATTGCTCGCTCCCGCGCTTCTTCGTTCCTCAGTCGCGCTCCTTGCTCACACCCTACCTCCTGCTCGCGGACTCACTCCGTGGAGGTCACTTCGTTCGCCTAGGCGGCTCGCTTAGTTACAAATAGCCAAAGCACTTCTGGCACACAGATAGACTTCACATTAAGATTTAGTGGCCTTATAAAATATTTGATGCTGGTTTTTCGGCATCAGCAAGATGTATTTTTGTCTACAAAAATTATTTTGGTCGGCTGCGGAACTTGCCTTTCCCAAAGAATAAATCCCGTATGTTTATTTTTTTGAATAGTGCCAGCGAAACCCACGCCACTGCGAATACCTTCCTTTCGCAACTGAAATAATCCCCTTTTCATCAAATCCCGTTTTCTCTGAAGCTTCCCTTATGCTTTTATATTTTGCAACAAGCTTTCCTTTTAAATCGTATTGCTTGATCGGTTTCCTCCTTGAATAATTCTTTTTCCATGTTGAGCGGTCAATAGTCTTAAGGATACTAAAATCAATTCGGCCACGCGCAATAGCCCTGTTCTGTTTTTCGGATTTTGTTATGAGCTGAAGGTTCCTGGCACTGCAATCAAAACCATCACCATTTTTATTGATCACATAAAGGCCATCTTTTTGGTAATCAATTTCCCTTATGAAAGCACAATAAACCAGTCTCCTCGAGTTGAAATAGTATTGAGCATTGTCTCTCGCGAGCGTGACCCTTAAATCAATTGAAGCTTCGCCCGTAAGGATATTTTTATTCCGCGCGATCGATTGGCTCAGGATTTGTCCCCTTACAAATTGTTTATGTAAACGTGGGTGAGGGATTTCGCGATCCAGTGATTTTATGCGGCCATAACTGGAAACTTTATAGTAACCCTCAAAGCCAGAAATGTCCTTCCACTTTTCACCTTTCATGTTGGCCAATGATTTATTCTGATATGGATATATTTTGGTACTCACTATTCGGAACTTGGAACGTAAATCAAACAATAATAACCAAGCTTTGAAAATGTAAATCAAATTGGAACTATGTGATTGATATCTAAACATAACACATAGTTACGGGCTTGCGGTTCGTAAGCCGCCAAGGGTGCGCTGCGCCTGCTCAAAACAAAATCTCCACCTTCTGTCAGTTGTTCGTGCCTCACTTCTTCCACCAGGTAGTATTTTCTTTTGGCAGCCCTTGCACCTTACTTACCGTTCCCGTGGTGGAGCATTATGTTTAAATATATATTTCGTTTCCGCATCGGTGGCTGGTGGCTATCGTTCGGGTTCAGGTTTGGCGTTAGGCCATTCATGGTTTCGGTTCTTCCCTGCAGTGTTAGGGAGGTTTGTCTCAGGTTCTTCTGGCTTGAGTGTTCAGTTTCAGAGCTCCCTTTTTAGGGGGCTTTTTTTCCGCGGAAAGTGGGGTTATGAATTGAATGTTGGAAGTAATACCCCAAATCTGCAACTTTCGCTAAAGATAGTTGGCCACAAAAATATGGTGATAGCTTTAGTAAACGGGCAGCGGTTGAGAGCAGAACAAGCAGGTTCTGGCACAGTTGGAGTTTGCCCATGGACACGTCTTAATGTCAAAGCAAAAGTTGGAGAGATCAGACAGTATTGGGCATATGAGGGAGGGCAACCAAATTTACCTGAAGGTTACGAAATCGAATCGGAGTGGCATTACAATTGGAAATTCCCAGTCAAGGATGAACATTGTGAAGTTGTTTGCGGTCAAAATAACGAGCATCGAGCTGACGTGATTGGTAATAATGAAACTGTAATTGAAATTCAAAAAAGTGCGATTGATATAAGAGTTGTTAGGGAACGAACGAATTTCTACAGGGACTTATCCAATAAAAGAGTTATTTGGTTGGTAAATGCAACTGATTATTGGCAAACAAGATTGAAAGTTCAATTTGACAAAAGAAATGGTAAAAATTATCCAATAGAATGGAAACCCGTAAGACAATGGGTAATTGAAATAGCCAGAACCAGTAGTACCAATTTATTTCTGGATTATAATCCGAAGTCAGATAAACTATTACAAATGTGGATTCACGATAAAAAATTGATGGGGTCTTTCGTAACTAAGATTGACTTTTTTAAGCGATATTATTTTGCAAATGCAAAAGATGAATTTAAAATTAATCCGAACAAAGTATTGGAGTTGTGGCAATAAATTAAACCTTTGAAATTTTTCTTCATCTCTCAAACAAAAAGATTCAAGCAAAGATAGGCTGGCTCGCACATGTCATCGCGCTCGGTCTGTCAAGGTCAAGCCCTACGGGTTTTTAAAAAAATCTCCACCTTCTGTCAGTCGCTTGTTCCGCGCTCCTTCCGCCAGGTAGTATTTTTTCAAAAAACCTTGCCATCCCTTCTATCGCCAGCCTGATGGATTGCTTTCTCTTTTTTTTTCTTTTTTTTTCTCTTTTGAAATGTCTCTGTGGGCGGTGCTTAATTTTTTAAGCATCACTATGAAAATTCTAAAGATCAAAACATACCAAATGAAAAATGTTTACACAGAAAATCATTTCTTCATCCTCTCGAAAGGACTCAACGCTGGCAAGCCCATGGAAAAACCTTGCCCGAATTGTTTTGTGATGTTCGCGAAAAGCGAAGAAGAAAAGAACAGGCTCTACTGGCTTTGCTTTGGCTTATGGCAAGGAAATTTCTTTCGTCCGTTTTTAACTGGCTCGGTAATCCCTTTCATCCGCTTGGATGATCTCAAAACTGTAATCCATGAAGCTCTTTCAAAAATCAACTCAACTGAATTTGAGAAATCAATATCTGTCATGCAGGATTTGCAAAAGCATCATGAAAATATTTCCAAGCAATTGGAGCTTATCAGACAAACAAAGAAGTCGCTTATGCACAGGATCTTGAAATAATGATAATGAACGACTTCAAGAATACCAGCTCTGCGGAAACCGCCACGGGTCACAGACAACAAATCTGGATGATAGATGAAACAGATCTATTCTCAATGATTGAGGACAAAGGAAAAGAATGCTTTGGCGAAAAGTTTTTTCTGTGGAAAGAGGACTATCCTGTGCTGAGAAAATTACTCATCTACTTTTTCGCTGATAGCGAACGTGCTATTAATGAAGGCTTGGATTTGAAAAAGGGCATTATGCTATCTGGGCCTGTCGGCTGTGGCAAAACGAGCATCATGTCGTTGGTCAGATATTTCCAAAATGAAAATGCACGGCACACATTGAAGCCTTGCAGGGAAATTATTCCTGAATTCCTTTCCAAAGGATTTGAAACGATTACGAAGTACGGCAAATCATTTCATAGCTTGGAAGGGGCATTGCTACCCAAGACTTATTGCTTTGATGATTTGGGGTTTGAAAAGGAAGCCATCTACTATGGCAATGAGTGCGATGTGATGAAGGAAATAATTTTGTCGAGATATGATTTGTTTGAGAGTATTGAAAAGCTCACGCACTTTACTACAAATCTTACTCAGGAAGAATTGGAAACCCGCTATGGCGAAAGCGTGATGAGCCGATTGGAGGCAATGGTGAACTTTGTTGAGTTCGATAAGGCTACACCTGACAAGAGGAGACATAGGGTGAAGATAAGTTGAATCGAGTAGGAAGGTAGCGATTAGTTCGCTACCTGTCCTCTCACACCACCCTGCGTACCGGTCTGGTACAGGGCGGTTTGTTAGAATAATAATGGTTGTCTTTCAGCTTGCCAATAATTGTAAAAGCCAATGTAGCCACGCTTTCTAAAGTATTTTATTTCCAGCGTTCGTTTTAGTATTGGACTATGTGCTACCCGACATGCTCCTTTGCTGGTGTTGCCCCACATGTATGCTCGCGATTTTTCAATCCCTAATTTTAACAGGTTCGTGATTTTTGTCCCTATTCGTTTCCATCTTCGCCACGTACTGATCCTAAGTCTTGTGCGGATCATTTCATCAAGCTTTTCCATAATGCTTTTGGCATTGGCTATCTTAAAATAATTTACCCAGCCGCGTATTATACTATCCAGCTTAGTAAGTTTTACAGTTTCGCTTTTTGGATCGCTTGACCGTGTGATTAGTTTACACTTAGCTTTTACACGGTTGACCGATTTAGGGCTTATCCGTATTTCATATCTTCCTTTCGTTTGATAAAAAGAAAATCCCAGCAGGTAACTTTCATGGGCACGACTGATCTTGGTCTTTTCCCTGTTTACCTTTAGCAGTAAATTGCATTCTATGAATTTGGTAATACTCTTTGCTACTCGGATAGCCGATTTCTTACTCTTTACATAGATGCTGCAATCATCTGCATAGCGTACAAACTTATGTCCGCGTTTGTTCAGCTCCTGATCTAATTCATGTAACATGATATTGGACAGTAGCGGACTTAATGGGCTGCCTTGTGGCGTACCTTCTATTCGTTGGCTTACCACTCCGCCTTCCATTATACCAGTTTTTAAATAAGAATTAATGAGCAGTAGGGTGCTTTTGTCCTTTACTTTCTGGCTTAGTAAATGCATCAACTTCTGATGGTTCACCTTGTCGAAGAACTTCTCTAAGTCAAGTTCTATTATCCAACTGTTCCCTTCGTTTAAATACCCCTGAGCTGTGAATACTGCCTGATGGGCATTCTTACGTGGTCTGAATCCATAGCTGTGCTTATCGAATGCTTCTTCATATATCGGGCTTAACACCTGATAGATGGCTTGTTGAAGCATCCTGTCCAAAACGGTCGGGATACCCAACATTCTTACCCCCCCTGTATCTTTCGGTATTTCTACCTTCCGAACTGGGCTTGGTTGGTAACCGCCTTCTCGTACCCTGTTCACTAAACTTTGGCAGCTGGCGTTGACGAAAGGGCGAAGTTCATCGCTCTGCCGATCGTCTACGCCTCCTGCTCCATGATTGCGTTCTACCGCTTTTATGGCTCTTTCAATGTTTCGTCTGTTCAGGATCTTCTCCAGCATATTACCTTTAACTGATCAACGGGAACATCTCATCCTTTCTTCTTATCTCGGCTAAGCTCCTCTTGCCTTTTACTTTCGGGTACTGCCCTATCCTCATGCAAGTAGTTCTCTTACGTGTTTCGGCTTTACTTTTTTTTTCGCTTCGATAAGTTCCTTGATGTTGTTTCCCAATCCCAACATTCAGTCCTTCGTTTGTGCGTGAGGCCTCCTACTTTTTTTTTTCGGCTCGTTTCCCAACTTACTATGACCTCTGCTGACTTCTTGCAGTGTCAGTCTATATCTCTATAGCTGTTGTCGCTTTGGGATGCGCTTCTCTCGCTGCCAACCCATCACAAGATCTCTCAGGGTAAGTCTACTTGCCTTCTCTTCATGTGGCCTCTGCATTTACATTATTACCTTCCGTGAAGTGGGGGGCTTTTGTTTCTATTGCAACATCGCCCAGGTAAAGTATGCCTCTCATACAGTTCCTGTTCGTAGGCCCGAAGATTTGCCTTAAGCTTCCTTCAGATTCGCAATCACTCGCGACACCCTTGCTCTTAGCTAATGATACGCACTTCAACGCTCATTCAGGACTTGCACCCTATAGACAGTAAACATGCCTGACGCACAATGAAAGAAGGCCTCTCTTTCGAGAAGCCTTCAATTTTTAATTGGATGATTTCCTCTGCAGTCTCCGAGAGATCCATTTCAGCGCAATTGAAATCGTAAAGCTTACCACTGCACCGATACACGCCAGCACTGCGGTTTTTACAATATCTTCCGAGTGGATGTTCGCGAAGATGGTGAGGAGTGTGCCACCTGCCGTTCCGGCCACGGTGCCACCATGGTTGCTATGGGCTGCCATTGGTATTGATGTTATCAGCTTCACCGTCCACTGCCGTCTGGCTCACTGCCGTCATCACACCACCGGCCACTGTGATGTAACCCGCGACAGTAATCACGGCAGCTGGCAATGCAACAGGTGCAGCAAGCAGCGCACCACCTACTGCAGCGAGTGCAAGCCCAATGTTCCTGAGCACACGAAAAAACTTCGGTGTCGGTGCTTTCATTCTTTCCACTATGTTCATTTGATTTTTGGTTTGATTGTGATAAATACTTTTTCTTTTCGTTCCAAAGCTCCTAGCACAAGTGCTTTCAACTTTTCGTTTGCCAACCTCGATCCGCTTCCCTTTCCAGACGTGACCAAGTTTGTGACAGGCGCAATGCATCCTTTTAGTTGAGTCGTTGCATCATTAGCAGGATGGATCAGTATCCAACTCCTGTCAGGTACGTTTACAACCAACAAGTGCAACCCAAATTTTTGTACAAATCTTTTCTTCAATTCATATCTCCCTTCGGGTATGCACGAGATGTTGCGTTGGTTCTGAAGCCAAGGGAGCTCGATGGTGAAGCAAATTGTTTTTCCATCACACCGAAGCTCCCCGTTCGTTCCGTCAGGGTCATAAGCCCTGATCAACTCAAGCTCCATTATACGCCACCATCCACGGCCACCAGTTGCAGCGCATTGAAAGCCCCGTTCTTCAATGGATAGAAAGCGCCATTGATAAACTGTAGGAACTCAATACCGAATGCCACGAAGAGTGGTTTCGTGCTTGCCGGTGTAACTGCATTGGCCAACGCAACCGCAGCTTCGTTTTGCGGCCCGAGGATAATCTCTGGCGTTGCGGAAGTGTTCACCACATAACTGCCCGCTTCAAAATCAACCTCCACACCTGCGGCAATCAACCTGCAGTGTGTTGCTCCCTGCGGTGCACCGATCATGTTTCCGGGGATGAACGCAGGAACATCAACAGTAAGATTACCCGCTGCACGATCAATTGCAGGAGTGAAGGGAGCAAAAAATGTGCTTCCCAACTTTCCATCCAAATTGAACTCAAAGCCTTTCAGCAACTCCGCTTCACCATCGATCACGTTTCGAAGACCGCGTGTGTTGGTCGCATCCGCTTGGATCACTTTCACCATCTCTCGCGTCAAGCGGCTTGTCATCCTGCTATCTGCGATATTGATGAGCAACGCACGCAGTGCAGTCCTCAACAGTTTTCCCGCTGCGCCCGCACGCCCGAACTCTGCACCGTTCTCACGGGTCCTCACAAAGTTCGGATCGTTTTGAATACGGCTTGCATCCACACCGCCTTTCTCTCTTGCAAGAAATCCATCTTGCTGCGACTTGTAGAAGCTCACGCCTCCCATTTGTCCTTGGAGTTTTATAACCCCTTTTTGTCTTGCCATTAGTTTAAAAAATTAGTTGTCCAACCTGTTCACGGCACAGTCTGGTTAAGCCCTCATTGCAATGAAGCCCAAACTTATTTGATGAAATGATGAAGACATAACAAGCACTTCCGCGTATGAATACTTGCGCAACTTTGTTCCGTTATTTCCAAAAATGGCTTACCTTAACTCCAGAACTTTGCGTTATCAAAGGCATAGATAAAGCATGGATGAAGCATAGATAGTGTATGAGAATGGAAAGGATCATCATCTACCCCAAAGATATTCAGCGCATCACGGGCAAGAGCGAACGTTATGGAAGGCTTTTGCTAAAGCGCATCAAAGACCATTTGAAAAAAGAGGATCACCAGCTGGTAACGATAGAAGAGTTTTGCTCTTACACTGGGATAAAAATCGAAGAGGTAAGTGGGTATCTATATGCTTAAAATAGCAGTTCATTTTTTAGTCTGCTCTCTTTGATAACAAGAGTTATCATGTTATCTTTAAATATCATTTGATGCTCTTTGCAAGAATTTAGTCGTTGAGTAATTCGGGAGTCAAGTTGCCGAGTTTACTTAAACTTATTAATAACCAATCAGTTAGGAGGAGCAAGATTTCTCCCAGCGGGGTCACAAAACACTAATCCAAGGAATATTCTTGGATTTTTTATTTTTAAGTCAATTCTCACGATCTCTTTATCGGTTGCCGGCAGTCAGAAAAATATGCTATTGCGGCAGCTCATTTGTTTGTATAAACAGTATAAAAAACTACTTTTGCGCTTCTAAATTTAGGGATTCAACCATTTACCAAAAACCTCATTATCAGTTCAATAAAAAAATAAATAACCTATACATGGCGAATAACGGAAAAATCACTCAAGTAATCGGCCCGGTAGTAGATGTGGCGTTTGATGAACCCGGCACAAAACTCCCCAATATCCTAGATTCTTTGGAAGTGCGGAAAGCAGATGGAACACTAGTGGTGCTCGAGTGCCAGCAGCATTTGGGCGAAGACCGTGTGCGCACTATTTCGATGGAGGGTACCGAAGGGCTTGTTCGTGGGATGAAAGTGACCGACACTGGGTCTCCTATTCAAATGCCGATTGGCGAAGATATTAAGGGTCGTTTGTTCAATGTAATTGGTGAAGCTATTGATGGAATTCCTCAGCCATCTGGCAAACAATCTTTACCTATACATAGATCCGCTCCTGCATACGAGAACCTTTCTACTTCGTCTGAAATTCTTTATACTGGAATTAAAGTAATTGACTTGATCGAACCGTATGCCAAAGGAGGTAAAATTGGTTTGTTTGGTGGTGCCGGTGTGGGTAAAACCGTTTTGATTCAGGAATTGATTAATAATATCGCAAAGGCCTATTCAGGACTGTCTGTATTTGCAGGTGTTGGTGAGCGTACTCGTGAAGGAAATGATTTGTTGCGCGAAATGATTGAGGCGGGTATCGTTGATTATGGTCCTGAATTCATGAAATCTCTTCATGCCGGTGGCTGGGATTTGTCAAAAGTAGACCAGAACAAACTGAAAGATTCAAAAGCAACGTTTGTGTTTGGTCAAATGAATGAGCCACCCGGTGCACGTGCGCGTGTTGCGTTGTCTGGATTGACGGTCGCAGAGTATTTCCGCGATGGAGATGGCCAAGGAAAGGGCAAGGATATTTTGTTCTTCATTGATAACATTTTCCGCTTTACACAAGCAGGATCTGAAGTGTCTGCGTTGTTGGGTCGGATGCCATCGGCCGTAGGTTACCAGCCAACGTTAGCGTCAGAGATGGGTGCGATGCAAGAGCGAATTACCTCAACCAAAAATGGTTCGATTACATCCGTGCAAGCGGTTTATGTGCCTGCCGATGACTTGACTGACCCGGCACCAGCAACTACGTTTGCTCACTTAGATGCAACTACTGTATTGTCGCGAAAAATTGCTGAGTTAGGTATCTATCCTGCAGTAGATCCGTTGGATTCAACATCTCGTATTTTACGTGCTGATATTGTTGGCGATGAGCATTACAATTGTGCGCAACGTGTGAAGTTGATTTTACAACGTTATAAGGAATTACAGGATATTATTGCGATCTTGGGTATGGACGAATTGTCTGACGAAGACAAGCAGACTGTTAACAGAGCAAGACGTGTGCAACGCTTTCTATCTCAACCTTTCCATGTTGCGGAAGCATTTACCGGATTAAAGGGAGCTTTGGTTGATATTAAAGATACTATCAAAGGCTTTAATATGATTATGGACGGTGAGTTAGATCATTTGCCTGAGATGGCCTTTAACTTGGTTGGTAGCATTGAAGATGCTATTGCCAAAGGAGAGAAGATGATCGCGGACGCTAAGTAATTTGAAAGTGAGTTGGTTTGAAAATTTGAAAATGAATTCTGTGTTCAAATTATTCGGCAACAAATCTTCAAATCTTCAAATTGGTTAATTTTCAAATTGTTTTTATGTATTTAGAAATAATAACACCAGATAAAAAAATCTTCGAAGGAGAAGTAAGCTCGGCTTCCTTTCCCGGAGCTGACGGTTCTTTTCAGGTGTTGAACAATCATGCACCTCTTATCAGCCTACTGAGAGATGGAATAGTGGAGTATAAGTCAAAAGAATCAACACATCGACTAAATATCACCGGGGGCGTTGTAGAGGTGCTGGCAAATAAAGTGATTGTACTTGTGGATGGAATAGAATCTTAAGAGCGAATTAAAAAAGGAATAAAAAAACCCATTCAAAAATTGATTGGGTTTTTTATGATAAGTGTTAGACGATAGTCTATTGTGTGAGTAGCCATTTCACAAAAAACACAACCCCGATAATCAGCGAAATAGCACCAATTACAACAAAGAATTGCCCGGCCGTACCAAGTAGAAGCCCAACGATTCCTACAGCACCAAAAATGGCGGCTAACTTTAGATTTTGATCTAACCCCGCGGCTTTTGTAGAGCTTACCGACATTTCTTTATTTTGATTTTTGGAAATGGTTTTTATCTCTTTTTTTAAAAGTTGACGCACTTCTTTTCTCTCAGGTGTTGACAACTTCACGTATTTATTTCTGAAGTCTTTTTTTACTTCAAGTAAGGAAAGTGAAGGCGTAGACTGTGTGCTGGCTTCCAACTGTAAAACATCAATTTGTGCAGGCGTGGCTGCTAATGGCTCTCTTTTTGACGATTTGGAGTTTTCAATAGCGTAATAATTACTAGCTCGGGGCGGAAAGCTCGCTGTATACTTTGAGCCAGAACAAGCCGCCAGAAAACATATTGAAATAAAACAGAAAAGATTTCTCATAGTTTATTATTTTTTTGTTTTGATAAATATAGAAATAATTCGGTTAAGAAAACGTTTTTCAAAAGCCCAGAAGAATTGAAATTGCCCAAACAAAAAGCCGTACAATAACAGGAAGATATTGTAGACAGGAAGAATCAAGATATAATAGAGAGTCGAAGCCCAAAGGGGCATTTCTGCCTCGGCAAACCAATATTGGAATAGCGGCTTCTTGAGAAACAAAACAGTGAAACCAGTACACGCAAAAACAACCAGTATGATGATGACTTGGTAAAGGCTATTTACTTTCCACCGTACCTGGAGTTTTTGCAGCCAACTCATTACCCAAAATTTTTTGTAAAGAACGGAATCAAAAAAAAGGTTTCCAAAATTGATTTTCGGGCAAGTTGGCAATTATCGTTAAAGGTTCTTTTTTAACCGGATGAACGAAATGCAGTTCGCGCGCGTGCAGACAGATGCTACCATCAGAATTAGGGGTTGGGTAACCGTACTTGACATCTCCCACGATTGGGCAGCCCAGAGTAGCCAACTGCACTCTAATCTGGTGGGGTCGTCCCGTAACTGGCTTAACTTCGAGTAAAAAAGCGCCCGCTTTTTGCGCAAGCAGCCGATAGCTCAGCTCCGACCGTTGACCGGAAGGGTTTTCTTTAGCGTAAGCGGTTGTCTTGTTTTTTTTCTCGTCTTTAATCAGCCAGTGAATAAGTGTTCCTTGCGAGTTGGAGGGTTTTTTGGCAACCAGCGCCCAATAGATTTTTTGAGTATCTCGGTTTCTAAAGAGTTCATTCATTCGCTCAAGTGCTTTTGAAGTTCGAGCAAATACCACCACACCAGTTACGGGGCGATCCAATCGATGCACCACTCCTAAAAACACATCGCCAGGCTTTTGATACTTTTCTTTAATGTAATCTTTACAAATATCAACGAGTGGTTTATCCCCCGTGGCATCGCCTTGCACCAATGTGCCAGATGCTTTGTTGATGGCTAATAGATGGTTGTCTTCGTAGAGAACAGAAAGCATTGCCCAAACTTGAGAAAATTTTATAACTTTAAATATGCAAACCGCAACAATTGATCGAACGAAGGAGTGGACGGTGGAAGATTTTCTGCGATTGGAAGAATCAAATCTGCCCTGTGAATTAATAAATGGAGAACTATTTATGAGTCCAGCACCGAATTTTACACACCAAGTTGTTTTAAGTAATCTCAATGATATCCTGAAAGGTCATGCACGAACAATTGGAGCGATTGTGGCTTTTTCACCAGTTGATGTTTACCTCGACAACAAAAATGTTTTTCAACCCGACTTGCTATTAGTAAAAAAAGAAAATTTAGCGATCATTACTGAGCGAGGGCTGCAAGGCGCCCCAGATTTGGCCGTAGAAATAATTTCTCCTTCCAATGCTTTTAAAGACAGGAATCAAAAGAGAAGGCTTTATCAAAAATTTGGAGTGAAAGAATATTGGATTATAGATCCTGGAAATAGAACATTGGAAATTTATGATTTCTCTTCTGAAGAGACACCCATTCTATATCTAGTTGGGGAGGGGGAAGTGACTTCCAATCTATTGCCCGGGCTATCGTTTTCCTTCGCAGATTTATTTACACGCTAGCGGCTTCAATCCTTAAACTCCGAAGTAAAATGAAAACTGATTTCGGGGAAATTGTCTTGCACCATTTGCAACCAAGCCTTCGACTCTGCCATGAAAACAATTTTGTCATCTTTATCTCGTGCAATATGGCGCTGTTTTGAGTCGATAAATTCAGCCAACTTTTTGGGATTTTTACTGCTGATCCAACAGGCTTTGAATATATTTTGACCTGCAAACTCAACGGAGGCGCCATATTCATTTTTTAGTCTGAATTGAATGACTTCAAACTGCAACGCACCGACTACACCTACTACTTTCTTCTTACCCAGTTCATAAGTGAACAATTGAGCAACGCCTTCTTCCATCAATTGCAAAAGGCCTTTCTCTAATTGCTTCGTCTTCATCGCATCTTTGTTGATTACCTCTTTGAAGATTTCGGGTGAGAAACTCGGAATTCCGGTGTACACCATTTTCTCACCAGCAGTGAGCGTGTCGCCAATTTTTAAGTTCCCAGTATCGTAAAGACCTACAATATCGCCAGGCCAGGCCTGCTCAACCGTTTCCCTGTCCTGTGCCATGAAAGCAGTTGCATTTGAAAAACGAATACTCTTGTCTTGACGGACATGATAATAATTGCTTCCACGCTCAAACATGCCAGAACACACTCGAATAAAGGCAATACGGTTCCGATGTTTAAGATCCATGTTAGCATGGATCTTAAAAATAAATCCTGAAAATTTTTCTTCTTCCGGTTTCACTACACGCAAAGTAGTTTCACGCGCGATAGGAGGAGGGGCAAACTGAATAAATGCATCCAATAATTCCTTCACCCCGAAGTTATTTACGGCACTTCCAAAAAATACGGGAGCAACTTCACCATCGAGGTAAGTTTGCACATCAAATTCAGGGTAAACTCCTTCAATAAGTTCTACATCAGTTCTTAATTGCTTCGCGTAGTTTTCGCCCACCAACCGGTCGATCTCTTCACTATAGATGTCGGAGATCTCTACACTTTCCTGTATTGTGACTTTGCTTGGTGTAAATAACTGAAGGCTTTTTTCATACAAGTTGTACACGCCTTTGAAAGTTTTACCCATGCTGATTGGCCAGCTGAGTGGGCGGACTTTGATGCCGAGCTTTGCTTCAATCTCATCCAGCAAGTCAAACGGATCTTGCCCTTCGCGATCAAGTTTGTTGATAAAACAGAGCACCGGTGTATTCCGCATACGGCATACTTCCATCAACTTTTCAGTTTGTATCTCTACACCCTTTACGCAGTCGATCACCATAATTACACTATCAACGGCAGTAAGCGTTCTGTAGGTATCTTCGGCAAAGTCCTGGTGGCCAGGTGTGTCTAGCAAATTGATCTTGATTCCTTTGTAGTCAAATCCCATTACTGAAGTGGCTACCGAAATGCCCCGTTGTTTCTCGATTTCCATCCAGTCGCTGCGCGCATGGTCTTTAATCTTCGATGATTTTACAGCTCCTGCCTTTTGTATGGCACCACCAAATAGCAGCAACTTTTCGGTTAGTGTAGTTTTGCCGGCATCCGGGTGACTTATGATTCCGAAGGTTCTGCGTTTAGCTATTTCCTGTTCCAGCGTCATGGGTTGATTCTAATAAAAAAAGGGATAGAAAATCTACCCCTTCATTCTGTTTGCTTATGTTATTTGCAATTCAATATTCCAAATTCAAGAAAGCAGGGTTTCAATTTTGAACTTTGAATTTCAAATTGGATTTACGAATTGGACTCCAATTTTGCCTTGAATTTTTTGGCATTCTGAAATTCGCTCGACTCCCAATACTTATCGATGATCTTTTGGTATGTGGCCTTTGCTTTATCCGTATTGTTCAGTTTTTCGTAGGCCAGGCCGGCTTTCATCAAATAAACGGGGGTAAACTCCTTGTTAGGCTTATAGCCGGCCGCTTTTTCGTAGAATTTAGCAGCATCCTCATAACTTTTTTGCTCCATATAGGCATCGCCAATCAAGCTGTAGGCGCGGGCTTGCACTAACAAATCGTTTGCCTTGTAGTCTTCCAAATGAAAGATTGCCAGAGGGAATTTTCCTTGTTTCAGATAGATTGCTCCTGCGTAGAAGTTGGCCAAGTTGCCGGCTTCGGTTAAGCTATAATCATCAATGATTTGAAGAAATCCTAAGTTGTTACCATCGCCATTCAATGCGAGATTCAAGCTATCTGCTTCAAAGTATCGAACGGCTTGAAACATTTCCTTTTGCGCTTGAGCATCTTGATTACCAACCCAGTAGCGATATCCGAAGAACCCACCTACTGCGAGGACGATTACACCAACTACCCCAATAAGAAGTTTCGGGTTTTTTTCCACCCAATGCTCTATTCCCTCCAATTTCTCCTGGATGACTTCTGGGTTTTCTAACAGATCTTTGCCTGCCTGTCCGGTAGGCAGGCTTTCTTTTTTCTTTGCCATGATAATTATAAAAGTATAGTGCCGTCCCGATAGCTATCGGGAAAATCGGGACGCAAAACTAAGAAATCTGTTGGGTAAACAAAAGCCGGATTAGTCCAATATGAACGGATAATCCTGTTGTTCGTAAATGTCCTTCAGTGCTTCGGACGGATCTGGGTAAGCCGACTCTTCAGCAAACCTTACGCTTTCTTCCACCTGAGCATTAATTTTCTGCTCGATGGCCTCTAAATCTTCGGGAGAAGCAATCTTCTTTTCCAAAATAGTTTGGCGCACCTGCTCGATGGGATCACGATGTTTGTATTCCTCTACCTCTTCTTTGCTTCTGTATTTTTGTGGATCGCTCATGGAGTGCCCTTTGTAGCGGTAAGTGCGGAACTCTAACAAACTCGGCCCTTCTCCTGCCCGCGCCCTTTCAGCGGCCCGTACAACAGCTTCATGTACCGATTCTACGTTCATGGCATCGACTGGCTCAGAGGGCATATCATATGCTTCGCCCAAGGTGTATAGTTCGTGTACATTGGATGTTCGTTGCACAGAAGTGCCCATTGCATAGCCGTTATTTTCGATCACAAAAATCACCGGTATTTTCCACAGCATTGCCTGATTCAGTGCCTCATGAAATGCTCCTTGGCGAACTGCGCCATCACCCATATAGCAAATACATAGATTTCCGGTGTTGTTGTACATTTCTGCAAAGGCTATTCCCGCGCCAAGCGGTACTTGTGCCCCAACGATACCATGTCCACCAAAAAAGTGATTTTCCTTATCAAAAATATGCATAGAGCCACCCTTTCCTTTTGATGCGCCTGTTTCTTTGCCATAGAGCTCAGCCATCACTTTGTTAGGGTGAGTTCCCAGCGCGAGTGGATGGGCGTGATCGCGGTAGGCAGTTATGTACTTATCGCCTCTACGCAAGGCTGAAACTGAACCGGCAGCGCAGGCTTCCTGGCCTATGTACAAATGGCAGAAACCACGAATTTTTTGCATTCCGTAAAGTTGTCCAGCCTTTTCTTCAAATCTTCGCATCAGCATCATGCTCTCAAACCAGAATAGATAGGTTTCTTTTGAGTAGGCTACTTTTTCTTTTGTCTTGTTCTTTGCAGGAGTTGCTGTTGCCATAGATTCAACAATTATTGAGTTGCGAAAATACATCACAGCCAAACAACCGCCAAACGGGCATTTGTTAAGATAAGAGTATACCTAACCACAAGCTTGAGCGTCTTTTGATTGTTACTTCCAGCAGGCGAACATTTTTAGTTCAAACTTTTCTATCAAATCACTTCCCATTCGCTTTGCTCCTTAGCGCCTTTGCGTGAAATTGCACCAAAATCAATTTGTGTTCCTTCACAAACTCAATCTCTTTCATTTCAAAAATATTGAGGAGGCTCGTTTAGAGTTTCACAGCGATGTCTTGTGCTTTTTGGGCAAAAATGGAAGTGGAAAAACCAACCTGCTTGATGCGATTTACTATTTATCGTTTACAAAAAGTGCAATTAATCCGTCAGATGCTCAAAACATTCGGCAGGGACAGAGCCAGTTTATTAATAAGGGGGAGTTTGATATGGACGGACGAACAAGAGAAGTGACTTGCTCCTTTCAACTCGGCCAGAAGAAAATGATTCGAGAAGACGGCCAGGATTACACCAAGTTCTCGGAGCATGTTGGAAAATACCCGGTAGTTCTGATAGCGCCTCAAGACATTGAACTTATTTGGGATGGGAGCGAGATGAGAAGGAAATTTTTCGACACTCTTATCTCTCAACTTGATAAAATTTATTTAGAGAGTTTAATTACCTACGGTAACCACCTCAAGCAACGAAACAGCCTTCTTCGCACATTTTCGGAAACAGGAAAGATCGACCATGATCTGCTAGCCAGTTACGATCAAAAAATAATCCCGGCAGGAAACTACATAAATGCGAAGCGAAATGAATTTGTCGCAGGCTTTCGCCCTTTCCTTACCCGGCACTACCAGTTTCTGAGCGAGTCAAATGAAGAAGTCGACATTCAATATCGTTCGGATCTTGAAAAGGCAAGCTTTGAAAGCTTGCTTCAAACACATCTCCAGCGAGATATTTTGTTGCAGCGAACTTCTACTGGAGTGCACCGCGATGATTTTGACTTCTTAATGAACGGTAATGAGCTAAAGAAATTCGGATCACAAGGGCAGCAAAAATCTTTTTTGATTGCCCTTAAATTAGCCGAGTTTCAGTGCATTGCAGAAGCAAAGCAATTCAAGCCGATTTTACTACTAGACGACATTTTTGATAAACTGGATGATCAACGCATCCGACAGTTAATGCGCTTGGTGTCGCAAGGCACTTTTGGCCAACTGTTTCTAACAGACGCCAGGCAGGAACGAAGTCAGGAGATTTTAAAAGAAGCTAGTGTCCAGACGCAGGTTTTTAAAGTTGAAAATGGTACTTTTAGGCATGGCTAAATCAACAAATGAAGAGGGCAATACCCAGCATATTGGCCAGGCCATTCAGCAATTGCTCAGCCGCTATCATATTAAAGCCAAATTTGAGGAAGCCAATTTGTTGAATTCCTGGGAGCGGTTGGCAGGTAAGCCCGTTGCCAAACGAACCAAAAAACTATATATAAGAGGAAAAGTACTTTTCGTGGAACTGGATTCGCCCGCCATGAAAAACGATTTGAATCTTCACAAAGGACAAATTGTTGAGATTCTCCAAAAGGAGTTTGGAAAGGACGTGGTGAAGGAGATGGTGGTTATGTAGCTCATTGTGAAACAGACTTAGGCTCCAAGCTTCAGGCAACAAGCTACAAGCTGTTTTGAGTACTCAAAGGCCTTCATCCCATATTTCAGATTCTGAGTTCAAAGTTTGTTTATTACACAAATTAGCTTGTGGCTTGTAGCTTGCGGCTTCCAGCCTTACACTAAAATTAATGTAGAACCTTCTCCCAAAGGTTTGTCTAAACCAAAAAACCGTATAATTTTGCGTTCCCGTTTTTTAGGTGAAAGCCAATTTCGGGCAAAAAGCTTGAATTGAACGGATTACAGGCTTTTTTCAATCGTTCTTAGAAAATTTAACAATCGTTGGGGGAGATACTCAAGCGGCCAACGAGGACAGACTGTAAATCTGTTGACTTATGTCTTCACAGGTTCGAATCCTGTTCTCCCCACGAAAGCGATTTAAGATGTGAGATTTATGATCTGAGTTTTTTGGTGTGATACCTTGGAATCAGAAAATCCTAAATCGTAAATCTGAAATCGAATTGCGGGAGTAGCTCAGTTGGTAGAGCGATAGCCTTCCAAGCTATAGGTCGCGAGTTCGAATCTCGTCTCCCGCTCAGATCGTTGTTTGTTATTCGTTATTCGTTGTTCTCATTTCGAATAACGACAGACTAACAACCAACAACGGCTACAAGCTGTTGTAGCTCAGGGGTAGAGCATCCGCCTAGGCGGAAGGTCTTGGGTTCAATTCCCCTCAACAATCAGCAAAGTATGCTGTTGTAGCTCAGGGGTAGAGCATCCGCCTAGGCGGAAGGTCTTGGGTTCAATTCCCCTCAACAATCAGCAAAGTATGCTGTTGTAGCTCA